>NZ_JBFATR010000004.1:239454-287842 GCF_040678395.1 Streptomyces sp. NPDC052687
GTCCTCGGGATGTCCCGCTCCGGGATGCCAGGCTGCCGGGCGTCACGCTCGGGGACGCCACGCTCCGCGGCGCCGGTCCTCGGGACGCCCCGCTCCGGGACGCCAGGCTCCCGTACGTCACGCTCGGGGACGCCGTTCTCCGGGACGCCGGCTACCGCGCGTCGCGCTCCGGGGCGCCGGTCCTCGGGACGTCCCGCTCCGGGACGCCGGGCTGCCAGGCGTCACGCTCGGGGACGCCCGGTCTCCGGGACGCCAGGCTCCCTGACGCCCCGCTCCGGGACGTCGATCTCCGGGACGCCAGGCTCCCGTATTTCACGCTCCGAGACGTCGGTCTCCGGGACGCCCCGCTCCGATACGCCGCCCCCCAAAACGCCCCGCTCCGAGACGCCGCCCCCCGGGACGCCCCGTTCCGGGACGCCGGCCTTCGAGGCGTCGTACGCCGGGGCCGCGGGTGCCGCGTCCCGCGGGGCGGGGGTGCGCCGGGTCATCGCCACGCCCAGCAGGACGACGGCCATCCCCGCCACCACCCGCGCCCCGACCTGCTCGCCGAGCACCAGCGCGCCCAGCGCCACCGACACCACCGGCAGCAGGTAGCCGACCGTGGCCGCGCTCGTCGGGCCCTCGTCGGCGATGAGGCGGTAGTTGAGGTAGAAGGTGACGCCGGTGCCGAGCACACCGAGGGCGGTGACCGCGAGGAGCGCGGTGGCGTCGGCGTCCAGCGGGCCGGCCACCGGCAGGGCGAACGCGCTCCACGCGGTGGCGGTGAGCAGCTGGGCGGCGGACAGGGCCAGCGGGGCCCGCCGGTCGGTGAGATGCCGGGCCATGTAGGCGAAGGCGACGGCGTAACTCGCGGCGGCGGCCAGCAGCGCCGCCGCGCCCCAGCCGAGCAGGCCCGAGCGCTGCCACGGCGCGAAGATCAGCACCGTGCCGGCGAAGCCGAGCAGCAGTCCGGCCAGGCGGGCCCGGCCGAGGCCCCGCTCGGTGCCGAGCAGGACGCCGATCAGCAGGGACCACAGCGGGGTCGTCGCGTTCAAAACGCCCGCGACACCCGAGTCGACGGTCTGCTCGCCGATGCCGAACAGGGCGAACGGCAGGGCGTTGCAGAACAGCGCGGCGATCACCAGACGCCCCCAGGTGGCCCGGTCGCGCGGCAGCCGCTGGCCGGCCCAGCGGGCCAGGAGCAGCAGGACGGCGGTGCCGAGCACACAGCGGGCGATGGTGATCTGGGCGGGGGAGAGGCCGTGGTCGAGGGCGACCTTGATCCAGAGGAAGCCCGAGCCCCAGAGGAGGGCGAGCGCGGCCATACGGAGCGTGGAGGCGAGGGGCATGGCTCCACGCTGGACGCCTTCTCCCTTCAGGACAAGTGAAAAGTTCTGCAAGCCGCTTAAGCTGGGCTACATGCAGCTTGATGTGCGACGGATGCAGGTGCTGCGGGCCGTGGTCGGCACCGGCTCGGTGACCGCGGCGGCGGCGCGGCTCGGGTACACGCCCTCCGCGGTCAGCCAGCAGATCGCGGCCCTGGAGAAGGAGGCCGGCACGGACCTGCTGGAGCGGGCGGGGCGGGGCGTGCGGCCCACGGCGGCGGGGCTGCTGCTGACCGAGCACGCCGACGCCATCGCCCGGCGGGTCGCCGAGGCCGAGACCGCGCTCGCCGACCTGCTGGCGGGGCGCACCGGGCGGCTGTCGGTGCGGTACTTCGCCACGGCGGGCGCGGCGCTGGTCGCCCCGGCGGTGGCGCGGCTGCGGACGCTGCACCCCGGCGTGCAGGTGGAACTCCGCCTCGCGGACCCCCAGGACCCCCTCACCGACGTCCGCGAGGGCCGGGCCGACATCGCGCTGGTGGTGGGCGAGGACGACGGCGCCCGGGACGGCGTACGCCTGCTGCGCCTGCTCGACGACCCCTACCTCGCCGTCCTGCCCAAGGGGCACCCGCTGGCCGCCCGGCGGAGCGTGGACCTGGCTGAGCTGGCCGACGAGCCGTGGGTGGGCAGCGAGTGGCCCGGACCGTGCCTCGACGCCCAGCTCGCCGCCTGCGCGGCCGCGGGCTTCCGCCCCCGTTTCGTCGTCGACAGCGAGGACTACCTCACCGCCCAGGGCTTCGTGGCCGCCGGCCTCGGCGTCACCCTGATCCCCCGGCTGGGCCTGGGCACGCCCCACCCGGACGTCACCGTCCGCCGCCTGAAGCCCCCGACGCCGGCCCGCACCATCCTGGCCGCCCTGCGCCCGACCACACCCGCGCAGCCGCCCCTGACGGCCTTCATCGAGTCGCTGAGGGAGGCGGCGGAGGGTGGCGGCGCGGCGCCGCGCCAGGACGCGCGTCGCGCGACGGCGCGATAGCGCCGGGTCCCCACGGTCCCCGGCGCGGCGGTCACGCCTTCGTCGGCTCCAGGGCGCTCCGGTGCGGGGCCGCCGCGGGCTGGTGGACCAGCCGGGGGAGGGCGTGGGGCAGGGCGCCGTACCAGGCGCGGGCGACGGTGTAGCCGAAGCCGAGGCAGAGCACGCCGCCCACGGCGTCGAGCCAGAAGTGATTGGCGGTGGCGACGATGACCACCAGCGTCGCCGCGGGGTACACCAGCCCCAGCACCCGCACCCACGGCACCCGCGTCAGCGCGAAGATCGTCACGCCGCACCACAGGGACCAGCCGATGTGCATCGAGGGCATCGCGGCGTACTGGTTCGACATGTTCTTCAGGTCGCCGGACGCCATGGAGCCCCAGGTCTGGTGGACCAGGACGGTGTCGATGAAGCCGCCGCCGGTCATCAGGCGGGGCGGGGCCAGCGGATACAGGTAGTAGCCGACGAGCGCGACGCCCGTGGTCGCGAACAGCACCAGGCGCGTCGCCGCGTAGCGGCCGGGGTGGCTGCGGTAGAGCCACACCAGCACGCCGAGCGTCACCACGAAGTGCAGCGTCGCGTAGTAGTAGTTCATGCCCACGATCAGCCAAGTCACGGCGTTGGCCGCGTGGTTGACGGACTGCTCCACGGCGATGCCGAGCTGCTGCTCGGCCTTCCAGATCCAGTCCGCGTTGCGCAGCGCCTCCGCCTTCTGCTCCGGTACGGCGTTGCGGATCAGCGAGTACGTCCAGTAACTCACCGCGATCAGCAGGATCTCGAACCACAGCCGGGGACGGCGCGGGCTGCGCAGCCGGCGCAGGACGCTGCGCGCGGTCTGACCCGATTCGTCCGTGACATCGTCCGCGACGTGGTGCGGAACGGCCTCGGCAGGGCCTTCCGGTGTCGTCACGGTCGTCTCACTCATGGGCACAGAGTCTGCCAGAAAAGCGTTCCCCTCCCGATCATCCCCCGGTCGGGTTCCGGACGCACGTTCTCCACCCGGCGGACATATCGGCGTACTACGACCGCACGGTGCCCGCCGGCGCCCCTCCGCCCGGCGGAGGATTCACGGCCGTGTCACGGACGATGGCGGTGCACCGGGGCGGAGGCGGTCGAACCGCGCACCACCAGCTCCGGCATGAACACGAACTCGCTGTGCGGCGCCGGGGTGCCGCCGATCTCCTCCAGCAGCGTGCGCACCGCGGCCTGCCCCATCGCCGGGACCGGCTTGCGGACGGTGGTCAGCGGCGGATCGGTGAAGGCGATCAGCGGGGAGTCGTCGAAGCCGACGACGGAGATGTCCTTCGGTACGTCCAGCCCGAGCTGCCGGGCCGCGCGTATCGCCCCCAGCGCCATCATGTCGCTGGCGCACACCACCGCCGTGCAGTCCCGGCCGATCAGCGCGGAGGCGGCGGCCTGGCCGCCCTCCAGCGTGTACAGCGAGTGCTGGATCAGCTCCGACTCGACCACCTCGGCGGTCAGCCCCAGCTGCTCCTGCACGGCCCGGACGAACCCCTCGATCTTGCGCTGCACCGGCACGAACCGCTTGGGTCCGAGCGCCAGGCCGATGCGGGTGTGGCCGAGCGAGACCAGGTGCGTCACCGCGAGCGTCATCGCCGCGCGGTCGTCGGGGGAGATGAACGGCGCCTGCACCTTCGGGGAGAAGCCGTCGACGAGGACGAAGGGCACGCCCTGCGCCCGCAGCTGCTCGTAGCGCTGCATGTCGGCGGTGGTGTCGGCGTGCAGTCCGGAGACGTAGATGATGCCCGCGACCCCGCGGTCCACCAGCATCTCGGTCAGCTCGTCCTCGGTCGAGCCGCCGGGGGTCTGGGTGGCGAGCACCGGGGTGTAGCCCTGCCGGGTCAGCGCCTGGCCGATGACCTGGGCGAGGGCCGGGAATATCGGGTTCTCCAGCTCGGGCGTGATCAGCCCGACCAGTCCGGCGCTGCGCTGCCGCAGCCGCACCGGGCGCTCGTAGCCCAGTACGTCGAGCGCGGCCAGCACCGACTGGCGGGTGGTGGCGGCGACGCCGGGCTTCCCGTTGAGGACGCGGCTGACGGTCGCTTCGCTCACCCCCGCCTGCGCAGCGATGTCCGCAAGCCGTGTGGTCACAGGGTGGGACTGTACCGGCCGGGTCTCCCCTTGCCCACCGAACGGACGCCGGGTGCGAGCGGTTGACCGGCGCGCTGCGGGTTGCTGCGACATGGCGTCCCCTCATTGAAAAGAACAGCAAGAGCTTGCAAGTCTTGCACAACACGGTCCGTGCCCGCTCAACCCCGTAGAACAACGGTCTCACAGCGGTCTACGACAGGTCACGCCCGGATAACTTCGGCGATGCCTTGCACTTTTTTTCTGCAAGGTCTTTCGCAACTATTGCATCGCTGTTACGTTCACGTCGCCCGGCGGCGGCAACGGCGCAGTCGGCAAGTCGACAGGAAGCGGCAGACGGGGCCGCCTCCTGTCAGGGCCTCCCTGGCGGCCCACCTCACGGGCTTTACCCTCAAGGAGAACTCATGCGGCGTGGCATAGCGGCCACCGCGCTGGTGGCGTCCCTCGCTCTCGCGGCGACGGCCTGCGGCGGCGACGACAGCAGCGACAGCTCGAACGGGCCGGTCACCATCACCTGGTGGGACACCTCCAACGCGACCAACGAGGCGCCGACGTACAAGGCCCTGGTCAAGGAGTTCGAGGCCGCCAACAAGGACGTCAAGGTCAAGTACGTCAACGTGCCCTTCGACCAGGCGCAGAACAAGTTCGACACGGCCGCCGGCTCCAAGGGCGCCCCGGACGTGCTGCGCTCCGAGGTCGGCTGGACCCCCGCCTTCGCCAAGAAGGGCTTCTTCCTGCCGCTGGACGGCACCGAGGCCCTGGCCGAGCAGGACAAGTTCAAGCCCAACCTGATCGAGCAGGCCAAGTACGAGGGCAAGACCTACGGCGTCCCCTTCACCACGGACACCCTGGCCCTCGTCTACAACAAGGAACTGTTCGAGAAGGCCGGCGTCGAGGCCCCCAAGACCTGGGACGACCTGAAGAAGGCCGCCGCCACGATCAAGGAGAAGACCGGCGTCGACGGCTACTGGGGCTCCACCCAGGCCTACTACGCCCAGTCCTTCCTCTACGGCGAGGGCGCCGACACCGTCGACGTCGACGCCAAGAAGATCACGGTGACCTCGCCCGCCGCCAAGAAGGGCTACGCCACCTGGCAGTCCCTCTTCGACGGCAAGGGCCTGCACAAGGCCGACACCACCGCCGACGCCTACGCCCACATCCAGGAGGCGTTCGTCAGCGGCAAGGTCGCCTCGATCATCCAGGGCCCGTGGGAGATCACGAACTTCTACAAGGGTTCCGCCTTCAAGGACAAGGGCAACCTGGGCATCGCCACCGTCCCGGCCGGCTCCACCGGCAAGGCGGGCGCCCCGACCGGCGGCCACAACCTGTCCGTCTACGCGGGCTCCGACGAGGCGCACCAGAAGGCCGCGCTGAAGTTCGTGAAGTTCATGACCTCGGCCAAGGCCCAGGAGACCATCGCCCTGAAGAACAACACGCTGCCGACGCGCGACGACGCCTACACCGAGCAGGTCAAGGCCGACCCGGGCATCGCCGGCTACCAGACGGTGCTCGCCGCCGCCCAGCCGCGTCCCGCGCTGCCCGAGTACAGCTCGCTGTGGGGTCCGCTCGACGACGAGCTGCTGAAGATCGCCGGCGGCAAGGTGTCCCTGGACGAGGGTCTGGGCAACGCTGAGACCGCGATCGCCAAGCTGGTCCCGGACTTCAGCAAGTAAGCCCGCGTGGCCGCCGGATCCTCCAGTACAGAGGGGGAAGGATCCGGCGGCCATCGGCCTGTGAGCCGTACCGAATCTTCCAGAAGGTGTCGAACCATGACAGTCGCCATCGACCGTGCGACCGGCAAGCGGAGCGGTGACCGCGGTCCCCGGCCCGGCCTGGGCCGCCGTCTCAAGCACAGCTACCAGAAATACTGGTACGCCTACGCGATGATCGCCCCGGTGGTGGTCGTGCTCGGCGCCCTGGTGCTGTACCCCCTGGGCTACGGCCTCTACCTGACGCTCACCGACGCCGACAGCCTGAACTCGGCCCGCACCATCGGCGTCAACGAGATCGAGGCCACCTACAAGTTCATCGGGTTCGACAACTACGCGGACATCCTCTGGGGCGAGACCGCGTACGACCGCTTCTGGTCGCACTTCATCTGGACCATCTTCTGGACGGCGGCCTGCGTCGCCCTGCACTACTCCATCGGGCTCGGCCTCGCCCTGCTGCTCAACCAGAAGCTGCGCGGGCGCACCTTCTACCGGCTGATCCTGGTGCTGCCGTGGGCCGTGCCGACCTTCGTCACCGTCTTCGGCTGGCGCTTCATGCTCGCCGACAGCGGCATCATCAACTCCGCCCTCGACTTCCTGCACCTGCCGAGCCCGGCCTGGCTGGAGGACACCTTCTGGCAGCGGTTCGCCGCGATCATGGTGAACACCTGGTGCGGTGTGCCGTTCATGATGGTCTCGCTGCTCGGCGGCCTGCAGTCGATCGACAGCACCCTGTACGAGGCCGCCGAGATGGACGGCGCGACCCGCTGGCAGCAGTTCCGCTACGTCACCCTGCCCGGCCTGCGCTCGGTCAGCTCCACCGTGGTCCTGCTCGGCGTCATCTGGACGTTCAACCAGTTCGCCATCATCTTCCTGCTGTTCGGCAACACCGCCCCCGACGCGCAGATCCTCGTCACCTGGGCCTACCAGCTCGGCTTCGGACAGCAGCCGCGCGAGTTCGCCGAATCGGCCGCCTACGGCATCCTGCTGCTGGGCATCCTGATCGTCTTCACCTCCTTCTACCGCCGCTGGCTGAACCGCGATGAGCAAGCCGCGATCTGAGGCAGGAGCCCCCATGAGCACCACGACCGTCACCCAGTCCACCGCCGTGGACCAGGCCGCCCCCGCCCCCGCGCCGGGCCCGGCGCGCCGCCGCGGCGAGCGCGGCCTCGCCCGGACCCTCCTCTCCCACGGCCTGCTCACCGTCGCGAGCCTGATCGCCCTCTTCCCGATCGTGTGGCTGGTCTTCCTGTCCCTCGGCCCGGACAAGGACGACTATCTGCACCCCGGGCGCATCTGGTCGACGATGACCCTGGACAACTACAGCTTCGTGCTCCAGGAGACGAACTTCTTCGACTGGCTGAAGAGCACGCTGATCGTCTCGCTCGGCACCACCGTCATCGGCGTGATGATCGCGGCCACCACCGGCTACGCGGTCTCCAGGATGCGCTTCCCCGGCTACAGGAAGTTCATGTGGGTGCTGCTGTGCACCCAGATGTTCCCGATCGCCGTGCTGATCGTGCCGATGTACCAGATCCTGTCGGAGCTCCAGCTCATCGACACCTACCTCGGCCTGATCCTCGTCTACTGCTCCACCGCCGTCCCGTACTGCGCGTGGCTGCTCAAGGGGTACTTCGACACCATCCCCTTCGAGATCGACGAGGCCGGCCGGGTCGACGGGCTCTCCCCGTTCGGTACCTTCTTCCGGCTGATCCTGCCCCTCGCCCGGCCGGGCCTGGCCGTCGCCGCCTTCTACAGCTTCATCACCGCCTTCGGCGAGGTCGCCTTCGCCACGACGTTCCTGCTGGACGACGAGAAGTACACCTTCGCCGTCGGCCTGCAGAGCTTCGTCAGCGAGCACGACGCCCAGCGCAACCTGATGGCCGCGACCGCGGTGCTGATCGCCATCCCGGTGTCGGCGTTCTTCTACCTCGTGCAGAAGAACCTGGTGACCGGACTCACCGCGGGCGGCACCAAGGGCTGACGGCCCTGCTCGAGAAGACTCCCGCGCCCTGACCGCGCGGGTGGCGGCCCGGCGCGGTGTCCTCCCCCAAGCTCTCGGCTTCGCTCGAGCAGGGGGAACCCCCAAACCCCGCTGTCACCGAGGCCGGGCCGCCTCTCACCCCACGCCCCCTGCCGCCGTACCCACGCCTCCATGACCTCGAATCGGTTACAGATCAAGGACGCCATGAGCCAGCACACTGCCGACCCGGCACCGAACTCCGCCGTCGCCACCGTCGCCAAGCGCCGCGACTGGTGGCGGGACGCGGTGATCTACCAGGTCTATCCGCGCAGCTTCGCCGACAGCAACGGCGACGGCATGGGCGACCTGGAGGGCGTACGCTCCCGCCTGCCGTATCTGCGCGACCTCGGCGTGGACGCGGTGTGGCTCAGCCCCTTCTACGCCTCCCCGCAGGCCGACGCCGGATACGACGTCGCCGACTACCGGGCCGTCGACCCGATGTTCGGCAACCTCCTGGACGCCGACGCCCTCATCCGCGACGCCCACGAGCTGGGCCTGCGCATCATCGTCGACCTGGTGCCCAACCACTCCTCCGACCAGCACGAGTGGTTCAAGCGCGCCGTCGCCGAGGGCCCCGGCTCCCCGCTGCGGGACCGCTACCACTTCCGCCCCGGCAAGGGGGAGAACGGCGAACTGCCGCCCAACGACTGGGAGTCCATCTTCGGCGGCCCCGCCTGGACCCGGGTCACCGAGCCCGACGGCACCCCCGGCGAGTGGTACCTGCACCTGTTCGCCCCCGAGCAGCCCGACTTCAACTGGGACCACCCGGCGGTCGGCGACGAGTTCCGCTCGATCCTGCGCTTCTGGCTGGACATGGGCGTCGACGGCTTCCGCATCGACGTCGCCCACGGCCTGGTGAAGGCCGAGGGCCTGCCCGACCTGGGCGCCCACGACCAGCTGAAGCTGCTGGGCAACGATGTCATGCCGTTCTTCGACCAGGACGGCGTGCACGAGATCTACCGCCAGTGGCGGCTGATCCTCGACGAGTACGCCGGTGAGCGCATCTTCGTCGCCGAGGCGTGGACGCCGACCGTCGAGCGCACCGCCAACTACGTCCGCCCCGACGAGCTGCACCAGGCCTTCAACTTCCAGTACCTGGGCACCGAGTGGGACGCGAAGGAACTGCGCACCGTCATCGACCGCACCCTGGAGGCCATGCGCCCGGTCGGCGCCCCCGCCACCTGGGTGCTGTCCAACCACGACGTCACCCGGCACGCCACCCGGTTCGCCAACCCGCCCGGCCTCGGCACTCAGATCCGCACCGCCGGCGACCGCGAACTGGGCCTGAGGCGGGCCCGCGCCGCGACCCTGCTGATGCTGGCGCTGCCCGGCTCCGCCTACATCTACCAGGGCGAGGAGCTGGGCCTGCCGGACGTCGTCGACCTGCCCGACGAGGTGCGCCAGGACCCGGCGTACTTCCGCGGCGCGGGCCAGGACGGCTTCCGCGACGGGTGCCGGGTGCCGATCCCGTGGACCCGCACCGGACCGTCGTACGGCTTCGGCAGCGGCGGCAGCTGGCTGCCCCAGCCCGCCGAGTGGGCCGAGCTGAGCGTCGAGGCGCAGACCGGGGTGCCCGGTTCCACCCTGGAGCTGTACCGCACCGCGCTGGCCGTCCGCCGCGACCACCCCGACCTGGGCGCCGGGGACGCCGTCGAGTGGCTGAAGGCGCCCGAGGGCGTCCTGGCCTTCCGGCGCGGGGACTTCGTCTGCGTCGCCAACACCGGCGGCGAGTCGGTGACCACCCCGGCGTACGGGCGGCCGCTGCTCGCCAGCGGTGAGGTGCAGGAGGGCGACGGCGAGGTGAAGGTGCCCGCCGACACCACCGTGTGGTTCAGCACGGCTGTGTAACTTCTTGCAGCAACTTCCGACGGCCCGCTGCCCTTTTGGGCAGCGGGCCTTTAACATCTGGCCACCGCAAGGTTTCTGCAAGATTTCAACGACCCCTTCGATGGTGAAGGAACCCCACATGGCCATCAGCAGAACCGTTTCGAGCGCCCTGGCGCTCGCCGCGGCGGCCGCCTTCCTGGCCCCCGCCACCGCCGCCCACGCCGCCCCGCCCGGCACCAAGGACGTCACGGCCGTCCTCTTCGAGTGGAACTTCGCCTCCGTGGCGAAGGAGTGCACCAACCGCCTCGGCCCCGCCGGCTACGGCTACGTGCAGGTCTCCCCGCCCGCCGAGCACATACAGGGGTCCCAGTGGTGGACCTCCTACCAGCCGGTCAGCTACAAGATCGCCGGACGGCTCGGCGACCGCACCGCCTTCAAGAACATGGTCGACACCTGTCACGCGGCCGGCGTGAAGGTCGTCGTCGACACCGTCATCAACCACATGGCGGCCGGCAACGGCACCGGCACCGGCGGCTCGTCGTACACGAAGTACACCTACCCCGGCCTGTACTCGTCGTACGACTTCGACAACTGCACCGGCCAGATCACCAACTACCAGGACCGCTGGAACGTCCAGAACTGCGAACTCGTCGGCCTCGCCGACCTGGACACCGGCGAGAACTACGTCCGCGGCGCCATCGCCGGGTACATGAACGACCTGCTCTCGCTCGGCGTCGACGGCTTCCGGATCGACGCCGCCAAGCACATGGCCGCCGCCGACCTCGCGAACATCAAGTCACGGCTGACCAACCCCTCCGCGTACTGGAAGCAGGAGGTCATCTACGGCGCCGGCGAGGCCGTCCAGCCCACCGAGTACACCGGCAACGGCGACGTCCAGGAGTTCCGCTACGCCTACGACCTCAAGCGCGTCTTCACCAACGAGAACCTCGCCTACCTCAAGAACTACGGCGAGGGTTGGGGCTACCTGAGCGGCGGCGTCGCGGGCGTCTTCGTCGACAACCACGACACCGAGCGCAACGGCTCCACGCTCAGCTACAAGGACGGCGCCAACTACACCCTGGCCAGCGTCTTCATGCTGGCCTGGCCCTACGGCGCCCCCGACATCAACTCCGGCTACGAGTTCACCGACCACGACGCCGGCCCGCCCAACAACGGCCGGGTGGACGCCTGCTGGCAGGGCGGCTGGAAGTGCCAGCACGCCTGGCCCGAGATCGAGCGCATGGTCGCCTTCCGCAACGCCACCCGCGGCACCGCGGTCACCAACTGGTGGGACAACGGCGGCGACGCGATCGCGTTCGGCCGCGGGAACAAGGGATACGTGGCCATCAACCACGAGTCCGGCTCCCTGACCCGCACCTACCAGACCTCGCTGCCCGCGGGCACGTACTGCAACGTGCAGAACAACACGACCGTGACGGTGAACTCCAGCGGCCAGTTCACCGCCACCCTGGGCGCCAACACCGCGCTCGCCCTCTACGCCGGCAAGTCCAGCTGCTAGCAGAGCGGTCGGCCAAGGGTCGTGAAACTTCTTTCCGTTGGTTTCACGACCCTTGCTGCAACACTTGCGCGCCGCTACCGTCGCGCCCGGGGTCGGATCCCATGAGCCGTCATCGCAAGGAGTGCACACCTTGATATCCAGCAGGCCGGCGCCCGCCACGCGCCGCACCGCACGAGGCAGACGGGTCGCGGCCGTCACCGTCGCCGCGCTCGCCGCCGCCCTCGTGCAGCCCCTCGCCGCCCAGGCCGCCACCCCGCCGCCCCCGCCCTCGGACGCGGCCCTGGCCAAGGTGCCCGCCCGGCACGACCTGACCCGCGAGCAGTTCTACTTCGTCCTGCCGGACCGCTTCGCCAACGGTGACCGGGCCAACGACAAGGGCGGCCTGACCGGATCCCGGCTGACCACCGGCTACGACCCGGCCGACAAGGGCTTCTACCAGGGCGGCGACCTCAAGGGCCTGACGAAGAAGCTCGACTACATCAAGGGCCTCGGCACCACCGCCATCTGGCTCGCCCCCATCTTCAAGAACCGGCCGGTGCAGGGCGAGGGCGCGAACGCCTCCGCCGGCTACCACGGCTACTGGATCACCGACTTCACCCAGGTCGACCCGCACTTCGGGACCAACGAGGACCTGGAGACCCTGATCGACAAGGCCCATGCCAAGGGCATGAAGGTCTTCTTCGACGTCATCACCAACCACACCGCCGACGTCGTCGACTACGAGGAGAAGTCCTACGACTACCTCTCCAAGGGCGCCTTCCCGTATCTGACGAAGGACGGCGAGCCCTTCGACGACGCCGACTACGCGGACGGGAAGCGGGACTTCCCGGCCGTGGACTCCGGCTCCTTCCCGTACACGCCGGTCGTCGCCCCGGACAAGCGGAACGTGAAGGTCCCGGCCTGGCTCAACGACCCGGCGATGTACCACAACCGCGGCGACTCCACCTGGGCCGGCGAGTCCGCCACCTACGGCGACTTCGTCGGCCTCGACGACCTGTGGACCGAGCGTCCCGAGGTCGTCGAGGGCATGGAGAAGATCTACCAGCGCTGGGTGCGCGACTTCGACATCGACGGCTTCCGGATCGACACCGTGAAGCACGTCAACATGGAGTTCTGGACCCAGTGGGCCACCGCCCTCGACGCCTACGCGGCGAAGAAGGGCCGCGACGACTTCTTCATGTTCGGCGAGGTCTACTCCGCCGACACGAACGTCACCGCCCCCTACGTCACCCAGGGCCGCCTCGACTCCACCCTCGACTTCCCCTTCCAGGACGCGGCGCGCGGCTACGCCTCCCAAGGCGCGAGCGCCAAGAAGCTCGCCGCCGTCTTCGGTGACGACTACAAGTACACGACCGGCCGGGCCAACGCCTACGAGCAGGTCACCTTCCTCGGCAACCACGACATGGGCCGCATCGGGACCTTCCTCGAGCAGGACGACCCGGACGCGAGCGACGCCGAACTGCTGAGGAAGGCCCGGCTCGCCAACGAGCTGATGTTCCTCAACCGGGGCAACCCGGTGATCTACTACGGCGACGAGCAGGGCTTCACCGGCGCGGGCGGCGACAAGGACGCCCGCCAGACGATGTTCGCCTCCAAGGTCGCCGACTACCTGGACGACGACCAGCTCGGCACCGACCGCACCCACGCCGAGGACGCCTACGACCCGAGAGCACCGCTCTACCGGCAGATCAGTGCTCTCGCCAAGCTCCGCAAGGCCCACCCGGCCCTCGCCGACGGCGTCCAGACCGAGCGTTACGCCGCAGACGGCCCCGGCGTCTACGCGGTCTCCCGCACCGACGCCAGGACCGGCACCGAGTACGTCGTCGCCTTCAACAACGCGGACCGGGCGAAGACGGCGACCTTCGCGACCGGCTCCCCGGACATGACGTTCCGCGGCCTCTACGGCACGGACGAGACGGTGAAGTCCGGCGCCGACCGCCAGGTCACCGTCACCGTCCCCGCCGGATCCGCCGTCGTCTACCGCGCCGCCGGCACGCTCCCCGCCCCCGCCACCGAGCCCACCCTCACCCTGAAGGCCCCGGCCCCCGGTGCCACCGGCACCGTCGAGGTCACGGCCGATGTCGAGGGCGGACAGCTCAACCGGGTGGTCTTCGCCGCCCAGACCGGCAACGGAAAGTGGCAGACGCTCGGCTCCGCCGACCACGCCCCGTACAAGGTCACCCACACCGTCGGCAAGGATGTGCCGCCCGGCACCGCCCTGCGCTACAAGGCCGTGGTGATCGACCGCGCGGGCCGCACCGCGAGCGCCACCGCCGCCTCCACCACCGGCACCCCGCCCGCCGAGGAGATCCCCACCGCCTCCTCCCGCGACTACGCGATCGTCCACTACAAGCGCGAGGACGGGAACTACGCCGACTGGGGCCTGTACGCCTGGGGCGACCTCGCCGACGGCGAGGCCACCGAATGGCCTAACAGCCACCCCTTCACCGGCCGGGACGCCTACGGCGCCTTCGCCTACGTCAAGCTGAAGCCGGGCGCCTCCAACGTGGGCTTCCTGGTCATCGACAAGCAGGGCAACAAGGACGTCTCCGCCGACCGCACGATCGACGTCACCAAGACCGGCGAGGTCTGGATCGAGCAGGGCAAGGAGACCGTCCGCACCGAGCGGCCCACGGCCGACTACCCGGCCCCCGACAAGACCAAGGCCGTCCTGCACTACCACCGCGCCGACGGCGACTACGACGGCTGGGGCCTGCACGTCTGGACCGGCGCCGCGCACCCCACCGAGTGGTCGAACCCTCTGAAGCCGGTGAAGACTGATGCCTATGGCGCGGTCTTCGAGGTGCCGCTCACCGAGGGTGCCACCAGCCTCAGCTACATCATCCACAAGGGCGACGAGAAGGACCTGCCCACCGACCAGTCGCTCGACCTCAAGGCGAGCGGCCACGAGGTGTGGCTGGTGAGCGGCCAGGACAAGCCCCTGCTGCCGCAGCCCGCGGGCTCCGCGGCCGCCGTCGACCTGACCACCTCCAAGGCGGTCTGGATCGACCGGGACACCGTCGCCTACAACGGCTCCGACGCCGCCGCCTCCACCCAGCTGCGCTACTCCCGCACCGGCTCCATCAAGGCCGAGAACGGGGTCCTGACCAGCACCGACGAGCGGTGGCTGCGCCTGCACAAGTCGTCGCTCACCGACGCCCAGAAAGTGAAGTTCCCGCACCTGAGGGACTACACCGCCTGGTCCGTCGACCCCCGCGACCGCGACCGGGTCCGCGAGGCCCTGCGCGGCCAGCTCGTCGTCACCCAGCAGGCCGCCAACGGAGCGGTGCTCACGGCGACCGGCGTGCAGATCGCCGGCGTCCTCGACGATCTCTACGACGCGACCACGGCGGACCTCGGCCCCACCTTCCACAAGGGCCGTCCCACCCTCGCGGTCTGGGCCCCCACTGCCCAGAGCGTGTCCCTGGAGCTGGACGGGTCAGTCAAGCCGATGCGGCGCGACGCCGCCACCGGCGTCTGGTCCGTCACCGGCCCGAAGTCCTGGAAGGGCAAGCCCTACCGGTACGTGGTGAAGGTCTGGGCGCCCAGCGTCCGCCAGGTCGTCACCAACAAGGTCACCGACCCGTACGCGGTCGCCCTCACCACCGACTCCAAGCGGAGCCTCGTCGTCGACCTCGCCGACAGGTCCCTCGCACCGAGCGGCTGGGACAGCTACCGGAAGCCGAAGGCCGTACCGCTCAAGGACGCCCAGATCCAGGAGCTGCACATCCGCGACTTCTCCGTCGAGGACAGGACGGCCAAGCACCGGGGCACCTACCTGGCCTTCACCGACAAGGACAGCGACGGCAGCCGGCACCTGAGGAAGCTCGCCGAGGCGGGCACCTCGTACGTCCACCTGCTGCCCGCCTTCGACATCGCCACCATCCCGGAGGACAAGGCCGGCCAGGCCACCGTCGACTGCGACCTGGCCTCCTACCCGGCCGACTCCGACAAGCAGCAGGAGTGCGTGGCGAAGGCGGCCGCCAAGGACGCCTACAACTGGGGCTACGACCCGTACCACTACACGGTCCCCGAGGGCTCCTACGCCACCGACCCCGACGGCACCGCCCGCACGGTCGAGTTCCGCAAGATGGTGAAGGCGCTCAACGAGGACGGCCTGCGCGTCGTCATGGACGTCGTCTACAACCACACCGCCGCGAGCGGCCAGGCGGACACCAGCGTCCTGGACCGCATCGTCCCCGGCTACTACCAGCGGCTCCTCGCCGACGGCTCGGTCGCCACCAGCACCTGCTGCGCCAACACGGCCACCGAGAACGCCATGATGGGCAAGCTGGTCGTGGACTCGGTGGTCACCTGGGCCAGGGAGTACAAGGTCGACGGCTTCCGCTTCGACCTCATGGGCCACCACCCCAAGGCCAACATCCTCGCCGTCCGCAAGGCCCTCGACGCGCTCACCGTCGAGAAGGACGGCGTCGACGGCAAGAAGATCATCCTGTACGGCGAGGGCTGGAACTTCGGCGAGATCGCCGACGACGCCCGCTTCGAGCAGGCCACCCAGAAGAACATGGCCGGCACCGGCATCGCCACCTTCTCCGACCGGGCCCGCGACGCGGTGCGCGGCGGCGGCCCCTTCGACGCCGACCCCGGCGTCCAGGGCTTCGCCTCCGGCCTGTACACCGAGCCCAACCCGAACGCGGAGAACGGCACCCCGGCCGAGCAGAAGGCCCGGCTGCTGCACTACCAGGACCTGATCAAGGTCGGGCTGTCCGGCAACCTCGCCGACTACACCTTCACCGACACCAGCGGCAAGGAGGTCAAGGGCTCCGAGGTCGACTACAACGGCGCCCCCGCCGGCTACGCGGCGGCCCCCGGCGACGCCCTCGCCTACGCCGACGCGCACGACAACGAGACCCTCTTCGACGCCCTCGCCTTCAAGCTGCCCGCGTCGACGAGCGCCGCCGACCGCGCGCGCATGCAGCTCCTCGCCATGGCGACGGCCACCCTCTCGCAGGGCCCGGCCCTCTCCCAGGCGGGCACCGACCTGCTGCGCTCGAAGTCGCTGGACCGCAACTCCTACGACAGCGGCGACTGGTTCAACGCCATCCACTGGAACTGCGCCGACGGCAACGGCTTCGGCCGCGGACTGCCGCCGGCCGCCGACAACCAGGCCAAGTGGCCGTACGCCAAGCCGCTGCTGACGACGATCGGCGTCGGCTGCCCGCAGATCGAGGGCACCTCGGCCGCCTACCGCGACCTGCTGAGGATCCGTACGACGGAGAAGGCGTTCTCCCTCGACACGGCCGGCCAGGTGCAGTCCGCGCTCTCCTTCCCGCTCTCCGGCACCGACGAGACACCCGGCGTGATCACCATGCGCCTCGGTCACCTGGTCGTGGTCTTCAACGCGACGCCCGAGCGGCAGGAACAGCGGATCGCCGCGGCGGCCGGTGAGCCGTACCGGCTGCACCCGGTGCAGGCCGCCGGGTCGGACGCCGTGGTGAAGACGTCGGACTTCGCGCGCGAGTCGGGCACGTTCACCGTCCCGGCCCGCACGGTGGCGGTGTTCACCCGGGCCGGCTGATCCTTACCGCGGGTTAGGGTGCTCCTGTCCGCCGTAGAACAGGAGCACCCATGCCGCAGATCACCGTCGACTACTCCGAGCAGCTGGCGGACGACTTCGACCGGCCGGGGTTCGCCCGGGCGCTGCACACCTGCGTGGTGGAGATCGCGGCGGCCAGGCCCCCGGCCTGCAAGACCCAGTTCCGCCGCACCGAGGACACCACGGTCGGACCCGACACCGAGGGGCACGCCGTCGTGCACATCACCATCGGACTGCTGGCGGGCCGCAGCGAGGAGACCAAGGCCAGGCTCACCGAGGCCGTCCTGGAACAGCTGCGGCAGTACCTCAAGCCGGGCACGGGCCTCGCCCTGCACGCCTCGGCGGAGATCCGGGACCTGGACCCCTCCTACCGCAAGTTCGAGACCGAGGCCGTCTAGGGCGCCCGGCTCCTAGGCCACCGGCGGGATCAGCCGGGCCACCAGGGCGCTGAACGGGCCGTCGGCCGGTTCGTCCCGCAGGACGCGGCGGACCAGGGCGGCCATCTCCTCGTCGTGGGCCGCGCTCACCGCCAGCAGCGCGGCCAGGCCGTGCACGAGCTGCGTCTGCAGCTCCTCGCGGGGCACGCGCCGCCCCTCCAGCCAGATCAGCGCGGTCGACTCGGCGAGCGAGATCCAGGAGCGCACCACCAGCTCCAGCCGCGCGGGCGGTTCCGCGACGCGCAGATGCCGGACGATCTGCTCGTAGGCGGCCTGGCGCACCGAGTCGATCAGCGCGTTGGTGGTCGAGGAGCCGACCGCCGGGCCGCCGCGCATCAGCGCCGAGAAGCCGGGGCCGTGCTCGTCGACGAAGTCGAAGAACCGGCCCATCACCCGCTCAAGGCGCGCGCCGAGCGGCCCCTCGGCGGGCTCCACGAACCGGCCCGCCAGATCCTGTGCCGCCCGCTTCAACGCGGCCTCGTACAGGCTGAGTTTGCCGGGGAAGTAGTGGTAGACCAGCGGACGGGAGATGCCCGCCGCCGACGCTATCTCGTCGATGGACACCTCGTCCGGGGAACGGCGGCTGAACAGTTCGAGGGCGACGCCGATCAACTGCTGCCGCCGCTCCTCGACTCCCATCCTGCGCCGCACCCCGGTAGTCATACGAACACCTTACCGATCGAATCCGGCCGCGAACGGTCCCGGTCGGCGGGCGGTGTTCACATGTCCAGCACCAGGCGCTCGCCGCGCGCCCGCGACACACAGATCAGCTTCCAGTCGTCGCGCTCCCCGTCCGTCAGCAGCTCGTCCCGGTGGTCCACCTCGCCCTCCAGCACCCGCTGCTGGCAGGTCCCGCAGAAGCCCTGCTCGCAGGAGTAGGCGGTGGCGGGCAGCGCCTCCCGGATCGCCGCCAGCGCGCTGCGGTCCGCCGGAACCGTCAACGCTCCTGTTCTCGACGGCGACGGCGGCGGGTGAGGCGGCCAGATACGCGACGGCCTGCTCGGTGGAAACCTCCCGCGAGGGGTGGTAGCCACGGCTGAGGTAGCGCGGGACGGGCCGGGGCACCCGGACCTGCTTGTTAGGCATCGCGTCAATGTACTGGCGAGTAGGTCTGGGGTGAACCCCTTGCGCGACCTTGTCCACGCCGATGCCGACAAGCGGGCGGCTAGCGCAGCCCGCCGATCGAACGCCCGCTGGCCAGCGTCCCCTTCAGCTCCGCGTGGGCGCCCTGCTTCGTCCGTACGGCCAGCAGATTGCCCCGCGCGCTCCCGGTCACCCCGCCCGTCGCGCCGACCGACACGGTGTCCCGGCTGCCCGCCGCGAGCAGGTACCAGGCGCCGCCGGACGACTTCCACAGCACCCCGGCGAGCACATGCGGGTCCTTCGCCCCGCACGCCGGGCCGCCGTCCGCCTTCGCGACCACCGCGCCGTACGTCCCGCCCGGCGTCTGGAACTGGGCCAGCACCCGCTCGCCGCCGCCCCGCCAGGTCTCCGCGCGGGTGCACACCCACGCCGCCGAGCCACTGCCGTCCGGCAGCGGCTGCCGCGCGTACGCCCAGGCGTTCACCGACCGCACGCCCTGTCCCCGCGCGTGCGCCAGCGAGCAGGCGAACGGCGCCCAGGTGCGCAGCGCCCGCGCGCCGGCCGCGTCCCGCGCGGAGCCCGGCCGGCCGCTGGTCAGCCGGGCCGGCACCAGCTCGCCCAGGTCGGACATCAGCCGGGTGCCGGAGCCGTCCGACACCTGCAGCACGTTCCAGGAGGAACAGGCACCGGACCGGGTCGCCGGGCTGGCCAGCGGCGAGGTGACCCCGTCGGTCAAGGTCAGCTCCATCGCCCCGGCGCCGGGCTTCAGCAGATCCCGCTCCGCCGCCTTCTTCACCCAAGGAGCCATCAGATAGCGGACGTTGGGGCCGGTGCGGTGCAGCACCACCGCGCTCGCCTCGGCCCGGCCCGCGCCGTCCGCGCGGGCGAAGTCCAGGGCGGCGCCCGCCGTGCTGTCCTGCGGCTCGGCGTAGCGGGCGATGCGCAGACCGTCGTAGAGGATCACCACCCGCGCCCGGTCCACGGACCCGGCGTACAGCAGCTGCGGCGGGCCGGGCGGGCCGCCGAACGCGGTGCCCGGGGTCACCGACACCCGGACGTTCTCACCGGGGCGCGCCCAGACGGCGAGGGCGCGGCGCAGCAGCGCGGTGTCGCCGGTGAGGTCGCCGCGCGCGGGCCACACGGAGAAGTCGGCGCGGGTCGCCGACTGCCAGGCCGCGGCCGGCACCCTGGTCAGCTTCGCCGGGTCGAGCGCCGCCCGCGCCGACGCGTTGTGCGCGTACACCGGGGCGGCGGCGCCGTCCGGGCCCCAGCCGTCGCCGGGCAGCCCGAGCAGCGCCCCGCACACGGCGACCGCCGCGGTCGCGGCCAGCGCGGCCTTCAGGTGCTGGCGGCGGCGCATCAGGTCGGTGGGGCGGGCCTGGAGCGAACAGGGGTCGAACTCGGGGGAGTCCAGCAGCGCGTACCGCGCGGGGACGGTGTCGGCCTCGGCGAGCGCGGCCGCCGGGTCCTCGACACCGGCGGCGCCGAGCACCGTACGGACGTCGGCGTCGGCCAGCCGCTCCAGGCCGCGCAGCACATAGGCGGCGCGGGCGGGGGCCGACAGCGCCGACAGCCGCTGGTCCAGGGCGAGTTCGTCGGCGCCGCCCGAGCGCGGGAACAGCCGCAGGCCCCACACCTGCGGCAGCAGTGGCGGCAGCTGGGAGCGCTTCGGCCACTTCCGGCGGCGCAGTGGCTGCCCGGCCTCCAGCGCCGTACGCAGCACCTGGAGGCGGACGACCGCGTACCCGGGGTCGCTCTCGCGGCCCGTGGCCTGGGCCGGGACGACCGAGGCGCGGGCGCGGCCCCGCGGCAGGGCCCGCTGGGTGAGCGCGTGCGCGGTCAGGACCCGTCGGTTGCGGCCCAGGCCCGGAGGGAGCACCAGGTAGGCGAGACGGACCAGCCGCGGATAGTGCTCGACGAGCGCGGCCTCGGCGCGTTCGACGTCGACCACCGGACCGGGGGCTGCGGAGCTCTGACGCTGGGCGACATCCTGTGACTGCACGTCCGGGAGAACGAGCGCGACGGCCGATGGTCACAGCCGTTCGGGGAACTCGGGGGGACTCAGCCGCCCGGCTCGGTCAGCGCGCGGGCGTAGTTCGCCATCGAGCGCTGGTAGCGGGGGAGATGGGCGGCGAGCGCGCCGAGGGCGAGGGACAGGCCCTCGCGGTCGCGGCCGAGGCTCGACAGACACAGGGCGAGGGTGGCGCGTACGGCGTCGTCCAGCTCGTCGGACGGGGCGTCCAGTTCCGGCGTCAACAGCTCGACACCCTCTCCGGGTGTCCGGTGTTCCGCAGTGAGCTGGCCAGCTGGATCTTCGCGCGGCGCGCCTTGTAGCCGGTGAGTCCGCGGGCCAGGGCCTCGCGGTAGAGCGGCACCGCCCGGTCGGAGCGGCCCGTGGAGTCCCAGGCGCACGCCTGCTCGAACGGCGCGTCCGGGCTGCCCTCGGGGAGTTCGGCGACGAGGGCGTCGATCAGCGCGCGGAAGTCGGCGGCCCGGTCCTGCGCGTAGTCGTCGAAGGCGGCCCACGTGGCGGCCACGCGGTCTTCCCAGTCCTGGTTCACCTGGTCAGCCTCGCACGGACGGATGTGCGGCGCAGCTGATTTGAGCACCGGGGGGCCGGCGGCCGTATCGACTTCGGAGACAGTGCCGTACGACGCCCGACCGGAGGAACCCATGAGGCTGACCCGACCGTTGCTCGCCGTGGCCGCGCTGGCGCTGGCGCTCGCGGGGTGTGGTTCCGGCGGTGAGGAGGCGGCGGCCCGGGTGCCGGAGACCGCCGAGGGCAGTCTGGAGCAGCTGGCCGCCGAGGTGCGCTGCGAGCCGGACATCCAGACGGACGCCGACGAGATCCGCCAGGCGATCTGCCGCAACGGGGACGGCCGGTTCGTCCTCGCCACCTTCGCCACCGACCGCGGCCAGCGCGAGTGGATCAACGGGGCGAAGGACTACGGCGGTCACTACCTGGTCGGCCGCAAGTGGGTGGCCGTGGGGGAGCCGAAGGTGGTGACGGCGCTGCGCGGCAGGCTGGGCGGGACCCTGGAGGAGGGGCAGGACCACGGGGCGGGGGCGGGGCAGGGTGCGGAGGCGGGGCAGGGTGCGGGGGCGGGCGGTCACCACTGAGCCGCCGCGCCGCCGTACAGCCCGAAGGCCGGCGGGGAGGGGACGACCCTCACCGCCGGCCTTCGCCGTCCTGGTCGCGCCTACTGGCACTTACGGCCGGTGTTGATGCAGTTGACCATCTTGTTCATCAGCCGCTGGGAGAAGAAGTTGATGAAGTCGTTGTGGTCGGTGATCGGCTTGTGCAGCTGCTCCGGGAAGGTGTCCACCGCGAACGGGTTCTGGACGACACCGTTCTCGATGACCGGCCGCGGCACCTCGTAGACGAGCCGGACCTGGAGCTGCGGGATCGCCTTGAAGCCGTTCGGGCAGGAGCCGTCGGGCCGGACGAACGCCACGTGGGTGCGGTGGTTGGCGCTGTCGATGTTCTGGCCGTCCCAGCAGCTCTGGAAGTTGGACGTGCGCACCACGTCGCTGCCGTCCGGGCACAGCGGGTACTTGTCCGTCAGCTGCCGGTTCTCGAAGCCCGTGCAGCTCCACGAGGTGTTGGCGTTGGCCAGGCCGTTGACGAAGGCCTTGGCGTCGCCGGTGATGATGCGCAGCGCCCTCGGCATCGCGACGACCGGGCCGCGCTTGTTGCCGACGAACTTCAGCTGGGCCACCTTGGGCTCCAGGATCCGCCCGACGTTGCCCTCCGTGCCGCCGCCCGCGTTGTTCTGGTCGAAGTCCTGCGAACCGTCCTGGAGGCGCAGCACCGGCCAGAAGTACGACGACCGGTCGCCCTGGTTCTGGCAGGTGGTGTCGGCGCGGGCCAGTTCGTCGTCGCTGGCGAAGGCGTCGTTGTTCTGGTTGCCGACGTAGTCGTGCAGGTGGTGGGCGCCGTTGGTGACACCGGGCGCGACGATCACGTTGTCCGTGTTGTGGTTGTCGTTGCCGTTGGTGCCGCACTTGGTGATGAAGACGCCGCGCGAACCGGTGCGGCCGTTCGCGGCGAGCCCGTTGGGCAGGTTGCGGGAGCCGGGCTGGACGGTGGTGATGTCCTGGAAGTCCGCCGCGACCGGGCCGTTGCCGGCCTGACCGCCGTTGCCGCCCTGCTGGCCGCCGTCCTGGCCGTCGTCCTGGCCGTCGCCCTGACCGCCGTCCTGGCCGTCGCCGTTCTGGTCCTGGTTCTGGTTCCCGCCGTCCTGCTGGCCGCCGCCGTCCTGGCCGTCGTTCTGACCGCCGTCCTGCTGGCCGTCGCCAGGCTGGCCGTCCGTGGTCTGCGGCTGCTCGGCGGGGGTGCCGGTGCAGCCCGCCAGGCCGTCCAGCTCCTCGGCGGCGCTGCCGCCCGCCCGGTTGATCTCCAGCTGGATGCGGTCGATGATCACCTTGCGGCGGTCCTTGAGCGGCTGCAGGATCGCGTTCTGCACGAAGCGCGCGTCGCGGGCCTGCGCCTCGCGGGTGGTCGCCAGCCGCTGGTAGGCGTCGGTGATCTGCTGGTCGAGCGTGGCCAGTTCGCCGTCCACCTCGCCCCGCGCCCGGTCCGGCACGTCGGTGAGCCGCTGGCCGACGTCCGGGCAGTCGATGGTGGCGATCTGCGCCGTCGCCGCCTTCGTCCGGTCCGGCCAGCGGTTCTCCTCGTGCGCCGAGGCGTAGAAGTTCGCCCAGATCAGCCCGCCCCCACCGAGCGCTAGGGCCGCCGATGCGGCAATGGCCTTGGTGGCCAGCGGCGTACGGCGTTTTCGTGTGTTGCGTCCCATGGAACTCCTCTGACTTCCTTGCGGGGCAGCACCGAGGCGCCCGACAGGAGTGAAGCGGCTCCCCTCCATACGGAACCGGTCCCACGGGTGTTCAAACGTCCCGGAAATTGCTTCCCGGCTACGGGAGTTGACGTGCGTCCGCCGCGGCGAGCACCTTCGCCTCCGTCTCCGGGGCGACGCCCTTCAGCGGCCGGTCGGGGCGCTGCGGGGCCACGCCGCCCAGGGAGCGCAGCCAGTCCCAGGTGTCGGCGACGGTGCGCTCCACCGGGCGGCAGCGCAGTCCCGCCGCGACCGCGCGGGAGACGTCCGCGCCGTGCAGTGCGTCGTGCATGTCGCTGCCCGGCGGCACCCACACCGGCAGCTGGGTCCACGGCTCGATCCCGGCCGCCAGGATCACCTCCGGGTCGGTCCAGCGCAGCTCGGCCCCGCCGCCGGTGACCGCGGCACAGGCCTCCAGCAGCGTGCCCATGGTGGCGTGCCCTTGCGGCGACATCAGGTTGTACGGCCCGCTCAGGCCCCGCTCGACACCGTCCAAGGTCCACGCGGCGAGGTCGCGGGCGTCGACGTACTGGAGGGGCAGATCGCGGGGGCCGGGTGCCAGTACCCGCCCGCCACGGGCCGTCCGGGTCAGCCACCAGGGCAGCCGGCCCACGTTCTCGTACGGCCCGAGGATCAGCCCGGCCCGCACCAGCAGCGTCCGGTCCGCGCCGAAGGCGTCGAGCGCGGCCAGCTCACCGCCCCGCTTGTCGCGCGCGTAGTCGGTCTGCTCCGCGTCCGGCGACGCGCCCCCGACCAGCGGCGCGTCCTCGGTGTACCCGGCGGGCGGCGCCCAGTCGTACACCGAGCAGCTGGAGACGTACGCGTACCGCCCCGCGCGCTCGCGCAGCAGCCGTGCCGCCTCCCGCACCGCGCGGGGCGCCGCCGACCAGGTGTCGACGACGGCGTCCCACGCGCCGCCGGAGAGGGCGGCGAGCCCGCCGGGCGCGGTGCGGTCGCCGTGCAGCGCCCGCACCCCGGCGGGCGCCGCGTGGCGGCCCCGGTGGAAGACGGTCACGTCCCAGCCGCGCCCTCGGGCCTCCTCCACGACCGCCCGCCCCACGAACTCCGTACCGCCCAGCACAAGAAGTCTCATGCCGGTGACTCTGCCCGCCCGGGAAGGGGGACGGAAGGCGGCTCTGCCGAGGGCAGACACGGGGCCGGCCCCGGGCGGGAGCGGCGCCTGCCGGGGGCGTGGGCGGGCCCGGGGCGGCCCGGCGCGGTGCCTGCGGCGGCCCTGCGGCAGGCCGGGGGATCAACGTCCGGCGGGCGGGGTGTACTTGTAGCCGACCCGGCGCACGGTGCGGATGGTGTCGCGGTGCTCGGCGCCCAGCTTGCGGCGCAGCCGGGCGATGTGCACGTCGACCGTACGGCCGTCGCCGACGTGCCCGTAGCCCCACACCGTGGTGACCAGCTGGTCGCGGGTGTGCACCCGGTGCGGGTGGGCCACCAGGTGCGCCAGGAGCTCGAACTCCAGGTAGGTCAGGTCGAGTTCGCGTCCGTCGACCTCGGCGGTGCGGCGGACGGAGTCGATGCGGATGAGGGGTTCGGTGCCGCTCGCGGCCGCCACCTCGCCCGGCTGGTCGGTCCGGTCGGTCCGGTCCGGCTGATCGGGCCGGTCGGGCACGGCGAACGGCGGGAACGGCGGCTGCTGGTCGGCCGGGACCAGCACCAGGTAACCGACCATCGGCGGGCGCCCCGGCAGCACCGGCAGGGCGTGCTGCGGGGCGGGCAGCCAGGTCGCGCCCGGCGGCAGGAAGTCCGTCACGTCGACCACGTCGTCGCGGTCGACGGCTCGCAGCCGGTGGCGGGCGCTGTGCGAGGGGGCGGTGGACAGGGAACGAGTGGTCGCCATGAGAGGTCAGCTCTTTCGCGCGAGGAGTCCGTCGGGGAGGGGACGTACGTCGTCGCGCCGGCCGAAGGCCAGGGTGTACGGCTCGAAGGGCCCGTACGGCTTTAGAGGGCCGGCGCGTTCGTCGCGCGGCAACACACCCGGTCGAAGTCGTGGTGCTGACGGGAAGGCCAGAAGGGCTCGAGGTCATGGCGACCCGTCGCGGAGTGCTTCTGGAAGCTGGCCATGCCCCCATTCAAGCACGAGAGACCGAGGACCGGACCCCTCTCTCACTGCTTGGACGCCGCCGGCCGCGCACGGTGGCGCGAAGTCGCCGCCGCGCACGCCCCGTCCCGACGATCTCGGCCGACGACCTCCGCCGTCGCCAACAGCCGCCGCACCGCCTCCCGCAGGACGTGGTCCGGGTGCGGGGAGTCGCCGCACATGCGGTCGTGGACGAGCCGGCGCGGCCACGCGGCCGCCTCGCGCAGCGGGGCCACGGCGAAACGCGGGACGAGTCCCGTCCCGGTGAGCGTCTCCACGGGGTGGCGCACTCCGGGGTACGGCCGCTCCCACCCGAGTGCCGCCAGGGCCACCGGTGTCACGGTGTCCTCGGTGCGGCCCGTGATGCGCCAGACGGCGTCCGCGGCCGTCGCACGGACCCCGAGTCCGGCGGCGGGCGCGAGGAACGGCTCGACGAGCGGCAGCAACGGCGCGCCTTCGGGCCCGAGTTCACCCGCGCGCTCCGGCCGGTACCCCGGGCGCTCGGTCATGAGCCGCCGCAGGTGGGACAGGGCCAGGGCGGGATCCCCGCCGACCCGGTGGTGCCACCGCGGCGACCGCGGCAACCTCGGAGTGGACGCCCTCGGTCACACACACCCGCAGCCGGCGTCGTGCGCGAGGGGCAGCAGGGCCGGCAGCGCGACCGCCACGGCCCGCCGGGCGGGGCCGAGCAACCGAGGGCTCGCCGGTCCCGTCCGCGATGTCACCGAGGAGCCGCAGCAGTTCCTCCCGGTGGCCGGGACTCTCCAGGGCGAGCCGGGCCAGGTGCGGCACGGCGGGGGCGGTCGCCGGGAACACGTCTCCCCAGCGGCACAGCGCGTGCTCCAGCGCATGGAGGGCCGTCTCGCGTACCTCAGGGTCCCGCGACTCCATCGCCCCCAGCAGCGCCGGTACGTCCCGCGCCGGCCTGTCCGCGTGCGTGAGCGCGGCCCGGTCCACCCCGTCGGTCCCCACGGGGGCGCAGGATACGCGCGCGTCGGGGCGCGGATACGTACGAGGGGGCGGATGCGCAGGAGGGGCGCCCGCCGTTACGGCTGGCGCCCCACACCGGGTGCTCTGCGGAGTACGGAGTCCGCTCCGGGATCAGACCTGGCCGGCCTTCTCCAGCGCGGAGCAGCAGGTGTCCACCAGCAGGCGGGTCACCACGTACGGGTCGACGTTGGCGTTCGGGCGGCGGTCCTCGATGTAGCCCTTGCCGTCCTTCTCGACCTGCCACGGGATGCGGACCGAGGCGCCGCGGTCGGAGACGCCGTAGGAGTACTGGTCCCACGGGGCGGTCTCGTGCAGGCCGGTCAGGCGGTCGTCGATGCCGGCGCCGTAGTTCTTGACGTGGTCGAGCGGCTTGGAGCCCTCGCCCAGCGCCTCGCAGGCGGTGATGATCGCGTCGTAGCCCTCGCGCATCGCCTTGGTGGAGAAGTTGGTGTGCGCGCCGGCGCCGTTCCAGTCGCCCTTGACCGGCTTCGGGTCGAGGGTGGCGGAGATGCCGAAGTCCTCGGCGGTGCGGTAGAGCAGCCAGCGGGCCACCCACAGCTGGTCGGAGACCTCCAGCGGGGCGAGCGGGCCGACCTGGAACTCCCACTGGCCGGGCATGACCTCGGCGTTGATGCCGGAGATGCCGAGGCCGGCGGCGAGGCAGTTGTCGAGGTGCTTCTCGACGATCTCGCGGCCGAAGATCTCGTCGGCGCCGACACCGCAGTAGTAGCCGCCCTGCGGGGCCGGGAAGCCGCCCTCGGGGAAGCCGAGCGGGCGGGAGCCGTCGAAGAAGGTGTACTCCTGCTCGATGCCGAAGATCGGCTCCTGCGCGGCGAACCGCTCGGCGACCTCGGCGAGCGCGGCACGGGTGTTGGACTCGTGCGGCGTCATGTCGATGTTCAGCACCTCGCACAGCACGAGGACGTCGTCGCCGCCGCGGATCGGGTCCGGGCAGGTGAAGACCGGCTTGAGGACGCGGTCCGAGGAGTGGCCCTCGGCCTGGTTGGTGGAGGACCCGTCGAAGCCCCAGATCGGCAGCGCGTCCAGACCGGCGGGCTCACCCGCGATGATCTTGGTCTTGGAGCGGAGCTTGGCGGTCGGCTGGGTGCCGTCGATCCAGATGTACTCAGCCTTGAAGGTCACGGGCCACATCCTTCGGGGGTGGGTCAGGGCGCGCTTGCGGGTGCTGCGGCGCTGCGGCACTGGGGCGCCGCGCTTGCTGTCCGCGAGCCTGTCAACAGGCGATTTCCCGGCCATTGCTCGAATGTGAACCCCGTGTTACCTGGTGGTGTTGTGGCTCGGCTCACCAGGTGAACGGGGAACGGGCGCGCCACCTCACCGCCCGCGAGCGGGCGCGGTGAGCGGCCGGCCGCCTTGTATGCGAGACGCATGGACCGCCCCACCGGGGCAGCCCACGCCCGCCCCGCGGAAGCGGCCCCTGCGGCCAGGCGGTCCCGGCGGTCCCGGCGCCGCAGCGGTCCGCTGGTCGCGCGCGGCCCCGGTGCTCCGGGCAGATGCTGCCCGGAGTGCTCCTCGGCCCGGTGCCGTGGCGGGTGCGCCGTCTGTTCCTCGCCGGCCCGGCTCCGTGCTGGGCCGGGCCGAGACGGCGTACCCGCCGGGCGTCCTGCCGCTCCTCGGGCCGGGAGCGGCAGGGCGGGGGGCGGGCCGAGGCGGCGGTCCGTACGGAAGCGTCGCCGGCGACGGGGGGTGAGACGTCCGCCTCCCCGGTGTCTCTGCCCCGGCTTCCGGGCCTTCGCCCGAGCCGGGGTGACCCCCCTCGCGCGGCCGCGCTTCCCGCCCCCGGGCGCGGACCGCCGCCTCAGCGGTCTCCTGTCCGGCCGGGCCGGGCGAGCCTCACCCCACCTTCTCGATCAGCGCCCGGCGGATCAGGAACTTGCCGGGCTCCCGGACCTGCTCGAAGGCCGCGTTGTTGAGCAGGACGCAGCTGCCGGAGACGGACGTGACCTCCACCGTCGTGGACTTGTCGTTGTCCAGGTTGGTGACCTTCAGCTTCGTCCCCGCCGGGAACTGGTTGCTGGACGCGGCCGGTGCGCCGCCTTCGCCGGAGAGGGTGACGGTGGACCCGTTGCAGACCTGCTCACCGGCCCCCCCGGCCGGCTCCGACGGATCGGCAGGGGCCGCCGGGTCAGCAGGGTCGGCAGGGGCGGCGGGATCGGCCGGCTGGGACGGATCGGCGGGCTCGCCGGCCTCCGCGGGGGCGGAGGGCCGCGCGGTCCGGGAGTCCTGAGCCGACCCCCCGATCGCCTCGCCCACCTCGCACCCGGAGGCCTCCTGCTTGCGCCGGATCTCGGCGATGACCGCCTCGCGGTTGGCGATCCGCGCCTCCGACTGGGCGTCGGGGGCGGCCCGCTGCGCCTCGATGAACCGCTGGTTGTTGCCGAGCGCGGTGGCGAGACCCTGACAGACGGTCGAGTCCTTCGCCGACTGGGCGGCGTTCGACGTGCTCGCCATGACGAAGGCACCGCCTCCCGCCACCGTCGCGGCACTCACCAGCAGCGCGATCTTCTTCTTCGTGCCGAGTTTTCTCCTACGCGACATGCGCGCCTCCTGAAGAGGTCGGGGAGCGTACGCCGCTATGTACGAGATCCCGAACGAGGTTGCTCAGCGATCGCGGTGACGTGTTGAAGTGGCCTGCGTCACAAGGGAGTTACGTCGACGTCAGCGGGACAACGCGTCCCGTACGGCCTCGTCGGTGCGGGCGACCACGGCCGTGCCGTCGTCCGCGGTGATGATGGGCCGCTGGATCAGCTTCGGGTGCTCGGCCAGCGCCGTGACCCACCGGTCGCGCGAGGCGGCGTCCCGCGGCCACTCCTTCAGGCCCAGCTCCTTGGCGACCGCCTCCTGGGTGCGCGTGATGTCCCAGGGTTCGAGGCCGAGGCGGCCGAGTACGGCACGGATCTCGTCCTCGGTCGGGACGTCCTCCAGATAGCGGCGGACGGTGTAGTCGGCCCCCTCGGCGTCGAGGAGCCGCACGGCGCTGCGGCACTTGGAGCAGGCGGGATTGATCCAGATTTCCATGCCGGACACGGTACGCGCGGCACGGCCACGCCCCCGGACGGCACCCGGAGGACAGTCGGCCGTGTTCGATTTCGGCGCGGCGTCCCACACGCCCCTCCCGTACGGCCTG
Source organism: Streptomyces sp. NPDC052687 (assembly GCF_040678395.1). Taxonomy (NCBI): domain Bacteria; kingdom Bacillati; phylum Actinomycetota; class Actinomycetes; order Kitasatosporales; family Streptomycetaceae; genus Streptomyces; species Streptomyces sp. NPDC052687. Next base: position 269,118 of record NZ_JBFATR010000004.1, read on the forward strand.
ACACACCCGCAATTCCCGTACTGACCTGGGCTTTTCGTGCACTTCACGAACCCCCGATTGTCAGTGGCGGGCAGTAGAATTGAAGCAGTGTTCGAGGGAATCGCCCGGGGCTTCCGGGAGACTCCCTGACCGCGACAGGAGGATGCCCGTGCCCGCTGCCGCCCTGAAGCCGAAGCCGTTGCCCACCCAGTCCACCGCCCGCCGCCCCGTCCAGCTCGACCTGCCGTACGCGCCCGTCCCGAAGCAGCCGCTGCCGGCCGGGCGGCCCCGCGAGTGGTACGTCTCGCACAACCGCCGGCTCAAGGCGATGCGCCTGGCGATAGCGCTGCTCGACTCCGGCGTCTACCTGCCGGGCCAGGCCCGCAACGAGACGATCCGGGACACCGCGCAGCTCATCGGCGTCCACCCGCCGTCGGACACGACCTGCCACATGGTGCGGGCCCTGATGAAGTACTGCCGCTGAGCGGCGGTCAGGTGCGACGCCGGGTGCCGTGTCCCGCACGGCACCCGGCGTCGCACCGCCGCGTCAGCCCGCCAGCTCCCGCTCCAGCGGCGTCCGGAACCGCGGCGTCACCCGCGTCGGCCCCACCCACGCCCGCAGCCGCTCCGCCTCCGCGCCGATCGCCGCCTCGGCCTCCCGGCCGGCCCCGGTGCGGTCAAGGATCCGCCAGACGATCTCGCCGTCCGGCCGCTGGGCCCAGCCGCCCACCACCCGCCCGTCCCACCACACGGTGGGCCCGACGTTGCCGCTGCGGTCGAACAGCGCGGGGCGCATTTCCGGCGCCAGGTACCAGTCCCGCTGCTGCCACCCCATGGCGGTCGGGTCGAGCGCGGGCAGCAGCGCCGCCCAGGGCCCGTCCGGCCCGTCCGGCGCCTCCTCGTCGCCCGCCACGACATACCCCGTGCCCTCGTCCAGGGCGACCTCCCGCGCCCCGATCGCCCCCAGCGCCCGGCGCACCTCCGTCACCCGCCACCCCGTCCACCACTTCAGGTCGGCCTCGGTCGCCGGGCCGCAGGCCGTCAGCCAGTGGCGCAGCAGCTCCGCCTGGGCCGCGGCGACGTCCAGCTCGGGATGCGGCGGCGCCGGCGCCCAGCGGAACTGCGACGACGTCCAGGAACCCAGCGGCCGACCCCGGACCACCTTGCCCTCCACGCCCAGCACCTTCAGCAGCCGGGTCGAGACGGTGTGCAGGCCCTCGTAGCTCTTCCCGGCCGCGTACACGAACTGCGTCCGCAGCCTGGGCTCGTCCCCCGCCAGCTCCGCCGCCGTGGCCTCGCCGCGGCGCGCCAGCGCGGCCAGCGCCGACGCCTCCACCTCGGCGAGCCAGGCCGCGTCCGGCGCGCCCGCCTTCGCCATGTCCTTCACCAGCGCGGCCCGTTCCCGCGCGGCGACCGCGATGCCCGTCGAGGCGTGCACGACGGCGGTCAGCCGGGTCGGGAACACGAACACGGTGTGCCGCATGCCGTGCATCCGCACCAGCGTCCGGTCCTCGTACAGCGCGCGCTCGGTCTGCGCGACCGTCCTCCCCGGCTCCGCGAGCCGGGCGCCCACCGCCAGGAACACCGTCGCCGGATCGGTGCCGTGCAGCGCCACCAGCGCCTCGGCGACCTCCTCCGGTCCCGCCGCCCGCGCCTGCGGCGCCAGCCGGTGCCGCAGCGCCAGCCGGGCCCGCCGCTCCGCCCCGCCGATGTGCCGCCGTGCCGCCCCGCCGCCCATGCCGATCTCCTTGTCCGTCGAGTCCGTCGAGTCCGTCGAGTCCGTCGAGTCCGTCGAGTCCGGTGAGCCCGCCGAGCCCGCCGAGTTCATCGAGCCCGCCGAGTTCATCGAGCCCGGTGAGCCCGCCGAGCCCGCCGAGTCCGTCGAGTCCGTCGCGGGCGCCGTGCAGGGCCGGCCACCAGGCCCTGCCGGTCACCGCCCTGCCGATCCTGCCCGACACCACTGACAACGCCCCCCGGCCCGCACCCGCCGCCCCTCACCCGTTCGCCGTACTGGGCATGCGCCGCCCCCGCCCGGGGCCGTTCACTGCGAACAGGAGGCGGCGACCGACCCAGGGAGGCGCGGCATGCAGCGCAACGGCAACCACCACCGCGTACGGCCATCGGCCACCACCCCGTGACCCCGCTCGTCGGTCCCGGCGGCTCCGCCGGACCCGTGGGACCCGCGGGCCCCGCCGAACGCGCCGAGCGCGGCAAGGCGGCCCGCAAGCACGTCCCGCGCACCGCGCACGCCGGCTGGCTGCCGCCCGTCGACCGGCAGGACCCCGTCGCCGTACTGGAGAAGCAGGGCCGCGACCGGCTGCCCGAGCTGCTGCCCGTCCGGTACGGGCGCATGGCCGCCTCCCCGCTGGCCTTCCTGCGCGGCGCCGCCGCCGTGATGGCCGCCGACCTCGCCGCCCACCCGCACACGGGGCTGACCGTGCAGCTGTGCGGCGACGCCCACCTGCTCAACTTCGGCCTGTACGCCTCCCCGGAACGCACCCTGCTGTTCGACCTCGACGACTTCGACGAGACCTTCCCCGGCCCCTTCGAATGGGACGTCAAACGGCTCGCCGCCAGCGTCGCCGTCGCCGCCCGGGAGAACGGGCACCCCGACGCCAAGGCGCACCGGGCCGCCCTGGAGTCGGCCGCCGCCTACCGCACCGCCATGCGGCGGCTGGCACGCAGGGGGGAGCTGGAGGTCTGGTACGAGCGCGTCGAGGCCGACCGGCTGCTGCCCCTGGTGCGGTCCGGGCGGCGCCGCCGGCGGGTCGAGGCCGGCCTCACCCGCGCCCGCCGCCACAGCGGCCTGCAGTCCCTCGGCAAGCTGACCGAGGTCGTCGACGGCCGCCGCCGGATCGTCCACGACCCGCCGCTGCTGGAACCGGCCGGCGCGCCGGACACGGCCGCCCTGCGCAAGAACTTCAGCGACTACCGCTCCACGCTCCCCGAGGACCGCCGCCTGCTCCTCGACCGCTACCGCTTCGTCGACGCCGCCCGCAAGGTCGTCGGCATCGCCGGCGTCGGCATGCCCTGCTACGTCGTCCTGCTGGAGGGCCGCGACACCGGCGACCCGCTGTTCCTCCAGCTCAAGGAGGCGGGCACGTCCGTCCTGGAGGAGCACCTGCCGAGCGGGCCGTACGACCATCCAGGCCACCGGGTGGTCGCCGGGCAGCGGCTGCTGCAGGCCGACACCGACGTCTTCCTCGGCTGGATGACCGGCCCTCAGGGCCGCTCCTGCTACTGGCGGCAACTGCGCGACACGCAGGGCTGCGCGGACGTCGCCGCGCTGGACCCCGCCGGTCTGCGCGCCTACGCCGCGCTGTGCGGCACCGCCCTGGCGCGCGCCCACGCCCGCTCCGGCGACCGCATCGCCATCGCCGGCTACCTCGGCGGCGCCGACACCTTCGAGCGCGCGGTCGCCGACTTCGCCCTGCGCTATGCCGACCAGACCGCCGAGGACCACTCCGCCCTCGGCGCGGCCGTCGTGGCCGGCGTGATCGCGGCGACCCCGGAGCCCTGAACGACGTACTCCCGGACCCCGACTCCCCCCGGACCCCGACTCCCCCCGGACCCCGACTCCCCCCGGAGCCAGGCGAAAAGAAGGTGCGCCGCGCCGTGCGCCCAGGGCACCCTCGGAACACGTACCCCACCCCCACGGCCCAGGGAAGGAGGCTCTGTCATGGGCACCATCGTGCTGTCCGGGGCGGTCGTCCTGGTCGTCCTGGGATTCGGCAACCCCCTCTACTGGCTCGCCGCCGTTGCCCTGCTCTGCGTGTACGTCCGCCGCGGAGGCGGCGCGTCCTCGGCACCCACCGCGGGTTCCGGGTCCGTGCCCACCACCTACCAGGCCTACCGGGACCGCCGTGACCAGCAGGCCAAGTGGGAGCGCCGCTACCGCCGCGAACGCCCCCTGGAGTCCCGTCGCCAGGAGCGCGAACGGACCAGGTGAGCGACCTGCGGGCCGGACGCCGCCGCGCCACCGCCGCACACCCGGCGGCGGCGCGGCCACCACGGATCAGGCCCGCAGCCCTGCCGCCCACATCCGCCGCTTGAACACGTGGTCGCTGAGCAGGCCCCGGTCCCTGACCCGCTCCAGCAGCTCGCCCACCTCCGCGTTCCCGCGTTCGACGGCGTGCCACCGCTGCACGGTCTGCCGGGCCCAGTGCCGCAGCCGGTCGTCCGGGTCGTCCAGCAGCGCCACCGCCGCCCGCAACCGTACGACCCCGCCGCGCGCGACCAGCAGCCGGAACGCCGCGGCCCGCACCGGCCGGGGCCGTCCGGCCGCCAGCCGCCGCACCAGCCACTCCTCCGGCAGGGCAGCGGCGGACGGCAGCAGCGCGGCCACCGCCTCGCGCGCCACACCGGGGGCGGGGTCGTCCAGCAGATCCCGCATCCGCGCCGCGTCCACCGCGTCCAGCAGCCGCAGCCCGGCCACCGCCCGCGCCCGCACCGCGGCCGACGGATGCGCCAGCAGCGGCTCCAGCAGCGCGGCGTCCGCGCGCCGGCCGCACTCGGCCAGCCCGATCACCGCACCGGACGGCAACGCGGGGTCGTCGGACCGCGCGCACAGGGCGAGGTAGAACTCGCGGGGATCGCGGGGCGAGTCGCCCTGCCGTACGGCATAGCGGGCGCACGCCCGCACCAGCGCCGACCGGTCGGCGAGGAACGCCTCGGCCGCCTCCGCCCGCCCGGCCGCCCGCAGCGCGGTCACCCCGGCGGAGCGGGCCCGCGGATGCCGCGCCCCGAGCATCGGCGGCAGCACGTCGTCGTAGGCCGCCCGGCCCTCCCGTACGCCGGCCAGCGCGGCCTCGGCGCACAGGTCCTGCACGACCACGTCCGTGTCCCGGGCCGCGGTGCGCGCCAGCTCGGCGGGGGAGAGGATCCCCTCCCCGACGGCCAGTCGATACGCGAACCGGCGCACGGTGGGCGACTCGTGCCGCAGCAGCGGGACCAGCCCGTCGCGCGGGGACCGGCGCAGCGCCTCGGTCAGCAGCTCCACCGCGGTGCCGCCCCGGGCCCGGCGGCCGACCAGCAGGATCAGCGGGGCGAGAGCGACGGCCGTGGCCGCGTCGAGGGCGCCGCGCAGCAGGTCGCGGGCGCGGTCCCGGACCGGATCGGCCCAGTCGGCGGCCCGGATCACCGCCAGCGGCAGCAGCTCCGGGTGGTCCGGCAGCAGCCGGTGCAGCGCGGCCTCCCGGACCCGGCCGTCGCGGTGGCAGAGGGCGAGCGCGAGCACGGGCGCGTCCGGCGGCGCGGGCCGGCGACGCAGCAGCCCCGTGGCCCGGCCCAGGACGCGGGCGCTGATCTCCCGCTCGGTCCCGCCGTCGAGCCAGACGCGTACGCCCAGGTCGAGCGCGGTCCACGCGTACGGATCGGCGGCGTCGAGCGCGTCCTTCGGCGGCGTGCCGGCCGCGAGCCGGAGGGCGGCCTTGCCGCCGTCCCTGACGTTCTCGCGCACGTCAGTACTGCGCCCGGAAGTTGATGTACCCGATCAGCACGATCAGGGCGGCCACACTGCCCAGCACGATGGTGGTCGACACCCACGACCGCCGCCCGGACGACCCGCGGCGCTCGGGAGCGGCCCGGAACGGCACCGGCCCCGGCGGGTTGTCCTTCCACCGCGCGGCCAGCATCCGCGCCCGGGCCGAGGGCTCCTTGTGCTCGGCGCTCTCCGCCCAGCGCAGATCGAACTCCCGCTCCTCGTCGTCCCGTCCGGCCATCCCCGTCTCCCCGTCGTGGTCGCTCACCCAGCTCGAACAGCTGTACAGAAGACGATACGGCGGCGCCCCCGCCCTGCGGAACGCGCTACAGGACGGGGGCGCCGGAACGACCGGAACCGGGTCGATCACACGTCGAAGTACAGCTCGAACTCGTGCGGGTGCGGGCGCAGCTGGAGCGGAGCGATCTCGTTCGTGCGCTTGTAGTCGATCCACGTCTCGATCAGGTCGGACGTGAACACGTCGCCCTGGAGGAGGAACTCGTGGTCGGCCTCCAGGGAGTCGAGGACCGCGCCGAGGGAGGTCGGGACCTGCGGGACGCCCGCGTGCTCCTCGGGAGCCAGCTCGTAGAGGTCCTTGTCGATCGGCTCGGCCGGCTCGATCTTGTTCTTGATGCCGTCCAGGCCCGCGAGCAGCAGCGCCGAGAAGGCGAGGTACGGGTTGCCGGAGGAGTCGGGCGCGCGGAACTCGACGCGCTTGGCCTTCGGGTTCGAACCCGTGATCGGGATACGCATCGCGGCGGAGCGGTTGCGCTGCGAGTACACCAGGTTCACCGGCGCCTCGAAGCCCGGCACCAGGCGGTGGTAGGAGTTCACCGTCGGGTTGGTGAACGCCAGCAGCGACGGGGCGTGCTTGAGGATGCCGCCGATGTAGTAGCGGGCGGTGTCGGACAGGCCCGCGTAGCCCTGCTCGTCGTAGAACAGCGGCTCGCCGTTGCTCCACAGCGACTGGTGGACGTGCATGCCCGAGCCGTTGTCACCGAAGATCGGCTTCGGCATGAAGGTCGCGGTCTTGCCGTTGCGCCAGGCCACGTTCTTCACGATGTACTTGAACAGCTGGAGGTCGTCCGCGGCGGCCAGCAGCGTGTTGAACTTGTAGTTGATCTCCGCCTGGCCGGCGGTGCCCACCTCGTGGTGCTGGCGCTCGACCTGCAGGCCCGCCTTCTCCAGCTCCAGGGAGATCTCGGCGCGCAGGTCGGCGAAGTGGTCGACCGGCGGGGCCGGGAAGTAGCCGCCCTTGTAGCGGACCTTGTAACCGCGGTTGTCCTCCAGCGCGCCGGTGTTCCAGGCGCCCGCCTCGGAGTCGATGTGGTAGTACGACTCGTTCTCGGCGGTCTTGAAGCGCACGCTGTCGAAGACGTAGAACTCGGCCTCGGGGCCGAAGAACGCGGTGTCGGCGATTCCCGTGGACGCGAGGTAGGCCTCGGCCTTCTTCGCCACGTTGCGCGGGTCACGGGAGTACTGCTCGCCCGTGATCGGGTCGTGGATGAAGAAGTTGATGTTCACCGTCTTGTCGCGGCGGAACGGGTCCACCCGCGCGGTGGACAGGTCGGCGCGCAGCGCCATGTCGGACTCGTGAATGGCCTGGAAGCCACGGATGGAGGAGCCGTCGAAGGCCAGCTCCTCGTCCGGGTCGAACGCCGCAGCCGGAATCGTGAAGTGCTGCATGACGCCCGGGAGGTCGCAGAACCGGACGTCGATGAACTTGACGTCCTCGTCGGCGATGAACTTCTTGGCCTCGTCGGCGTTCTGGAACATCCAGCTCCTCCTACTCCCGACCGTCCCGCCGGGGTGGTAGATCGTTCGTGCGGCCAGTGCGGTGGCACACGCTGTCCTCGACCCTAGGGAGGCGTGATTTCTCCGGCGTGACCCATTTGTTTCGCACAAGTTAACCGGCTCGGGTTCCACAGTAGTCCGCGGACGGCCCGGAAACACCCCGCCGTCCATCGGTCACAAACGGGCGCAGTACCGTGTACGGGTGGACAAGAGGCAAGCAATCGGATCATGGCTCTCGGGGCCGCGCGCGGCCATGGAGGACGCCGGTGCCGACTTCGGATACCGGGGGGAACAGCTCGGCCTGCCGGAGGACGGTCCGGGTTCGCTGGCCCGCCCCGGCCGCCGTATCGGAGCACTGGCCGTCGACTGGGGCCTGTGCCTCTTGATCGCATACGGTCTCATCACGGACGGCTACGGCCAGGCGACCAGCAACTGGGCCCTGCTCATCTTCTTCGTGATGAGCCTGCTCACCGTCGGCACGGTCGGCTTCACCCCCGGCAAGCGCCTGCTCGGCCTGCGCGTCGTCGCCCTGGACACCGGCACCGTCCACCCCGGCCGCGCCCTGGTCCGCACGGCCCTGCTCTGCCTCGCCATCCCCGCCCTGATCTGGGACCGCGACGGCCGCGGCCTGCACGACCGGCTGGCCCGCACGGTCGAGGTACGGATCTGAGAGCACCTCGTACGACGAAGGGCGCCCGGATCACTCCGGGCGCCCTTCGTCGTACGAGGTCTGGGTCAGCGGGGCCGCGGCCCGCCCTTCGGCAGGCGCATGCCCTTCGGCATCGGCCCCTTCGGCAGCGGCATGTTGCTCATCAGGTCGCCGAGCGCGCGCAGCCGGTCGTTGGTGGCGGTCACCTGCGGGCCGGTCAGCACCCGGGGCAGCTTCAGCATGGTGGTGCGCAGCTTCTTCAGCTCCACCTGGCCCTCGCCGGTGCCGACGATCAGGTCGTGCACGGGGACGTCCGCGACGATGCGGTTCATCTTCTTCTTCTCGGCGGCCAGCAGGCTCTTGACCCGGTTCGGGTTGCCCTCGGCGACCAGCACGATGCCGGCCTTGCCGACCGCCCGGTGCACCACGTCCTGGCTGCGGTTCATCGCCACCGCCGGAGTCGTCGTCCAGCCCCGGCCGATGTTGTCCAGCACGGCCGCCGCCGCGCCGGGCTGGCCCTCCATCTGCCCGAAGGCCGCCCGCTCGGCCCGGCGCCCGAACACGATCGCCGTCGCGAGGAAGGCGAGCAGGAGGCCCAGGATGCCGAGATAGATGGGGTGACCGATCAAGAAACCGATCGCGAGGAAGACACCGAAGGTGACGATTCCGACAGCCGCGAGTACAAGGCCGATCTTCTTGTCGGCCTTGCGGGTCATCTTGTAGGTCAGGGCGATCTGCTTCAGTCGCCCGGGGTTCGCAGCCTCGGCTGCCGTGTCCTTCCTCGCCATGCCACGAAGTCTACGTGGCTCCGGGAGCGCCCTTGACGGCGGTGTCCGGGCGGTCGCCGGCGGCGCGGCTCAGGAGTGGGCGGCGGAGGAGACCCGCTCGAGGACGCGCTCGGCCTCGACCCGGTCCTTGGCGCGGCGGCGGTCCTCCAGCACCGAGGTCCAGGCGTTGCGGCGGGCGGTGCGCTGACCGCCGCTCATGAGCAGCGACTCGACGGCACGCAGGGCGTCGGTGAGGGACGGAAGCGCGGTGGCGCGGGTGCCTGTCGGCATTGCTTCGTTGACGGGCGCGGCCGGCATGGTGGATCCCCCTAGGGCTCAGTGCACGGGTTCACGGGGTGTGAAACCAGGGTCACTGATTGGTGTTACCAGGGCGTGACCCCCTGGTCAAACGCGCGTGAAGCCCCGATGCCGCCGGATGGCCGAGGAGTGACCGGGCGCGCGAACGCCGCCGCGGCCCCGGCGTGGTCCTCAGCTGGGAGGACGGCCGGGACTGCGGCGGCGTTGCGTTCTACTCGTCGGTAATCGCTTGTGCGTGAATTCACACGGCCTGGGCGGCGACGAACGTCCCGCGCTTCTCGATCGCCATCTGGTACAGGCGGCCGGCGCGGTAGGAGGAGCGGACCAGCGGGCCGGACATCACACCGGAGAAACCGATCTGCTCGGCCTCCTCCTTCAGCTCCACGAACTCCTGCGGCTTCACCCAGCGCTCCACCGGGTGGTGGCGCACCGACGGGCGCAGGTACTGGGTGATGGTGATCAGCTCGCAGCCGGCCTCGTGCAGCTGCTTCAGCGCCTCGCTGACCTCCTCGCGGGTCTCGCCCATGCCGAGGATCAGGTTGGACTTGGTGACCAGGCCGAAGTCGCGGGCCTCGGTGATCACCTTCAGGGAGCGCTCGTAGCGGAAGCCGGGGCGGATCCGCTTGAAGATCCGCGGCACCGTCTCGACGTTGTGCGCGAAGACCTCGGGGCGGGACTCGAAGACCTCCCGCAGCAGCTCCGGGACGGCGTTGAAGTCGGGGGCCAGCAGCTCGACCTTGGTCCGGCCGCCCTCGCGGTCCGCCGTCTGCTGGTGGATCTGGCGCACGGTCTCGGCGTACAGCCAGGCGCCGCCGTCCTCCAGGTCGTCGCGGGCGACGCCGGTGATGGTGGCGTAGTTCAGGTCCATGGTGACCACGGACTCGCCGACGCGGCGCGGCTCGTCGCGGTCCAGCGCCTCGGGCTTGCCGGTGTCGATCTGGCAGAAGTCACAGCGCCGGGTGCACTGGTCGCCGCCGATGAGGAAGGTGGCCTCGCGGTCCTCCCAGCACTCGTAGATGTTGGGACAGCCGGCTTCCTGGCAGACCGTGTGCAGGCCCTCGCTCTTGACGAGGTTCTGCATCTTCGAGTACTCGGGGCCCATTTTCGCCCGGGTCTTGATCCACTCGGGCTTGCGCTCGATGGGGGTCTGGCTGTTGCGGACCTCCAGGCGCAGCATCTTGCGTCCGTCGGGTGCGACTGCGGACACGACCGGCTCCCTAGCGTTGATTCTTCGGCGCCCTCAAGGGTACGCCCGTGGATTTGATGGCCCTCCGACCGGGCCAACCCGCCCAGGGCGGGGCCCATTCCCTACGCCGGCGTCTTCTCCACCGCCCGCGGCTTCAGCTCCGCGTTCTCCAGCACGTCCCGCAGATGGCGCTCGACCACCGGCAGCACCTCCTCGATCGTGACGTCGCGGCCCAGCTCGTTCGCGAGCGAGGTGACGCCCGCGTCGCGGATGCCGCACGGGATGATCTTGTCGAACCAGGCGTTGTCCGGGTTCACGTTGAGCGCGAAGCCGTGCATGGTCACGCCCTTGGCGACCCGGATGCCGATCGCCGCGATCTTGCGGTCCTCGCGCCGCTGGCCCGCGTTGGACGGGGCGTACTCCGGGCCGTTGAGCCGCGGGTCGAACTCCTCGTCGTGCAGGCGCGGGTCGAAGTCCAGGGCGAGCCCGCCGAGCGCCGGACGCTGCTCCACGGGATCCCCCAGCACCCACACCCCGCTGCGGCCCTCGACCCGGGTGGTCTCCAGGCCGAACTCTGCGCAGGTGCGGATCAGCGCCTCCTCCAGGCGGCGGACGTGCGCGACGACGTCCACCGGGCGGGGCAGCTTCTGGATCGGGTAGCCCACGAGCTGGCCTGGCCCGTGCCAGGTGATCTTGCCGCCGCGGTCCACGTCGATGACCGGGGTGCCGTCCAGGGGGCGCTCGCTCGGGTCCGTGCGCCGGCCGGCCGTGTAGACCGGGGGGTGCTCCAGCAGCAGCACGGTGTCCGGTACCTGGTCCTCGAAGCGCGCGGCGTGCACCCTGCGCTGCTCATCCCAGGCGGCCTGGTACTCGACGGCCTCGGCACCGAATCCCATACGGACGAACCGCAGCTCGCTCACGGCAAGCCCCTCCCTCGAAGGTCGTAAGGCGTAAAACGCGCCTACGTCACTGTACGACCGCCGGCCACACGTCAGCCTCGGGGGCAATCCTCACACGATCGGATGAATGCACGCGGAAGTGTGCGATCGGGTGTTTACTCTCCGCTACATTCGCGCCGTTCACAAGGCCATAAGGGCTGCTCACAGGCAGTCCGGGCACTTCGGCAGCCCGGAGGCAGGAGATCGCACCGCAGATGACGGAACGACCCGCGCAGCGCACCCCCAACCGACAGCTCGCCGCGCTCATCGCAGAAGCGGGGTTCTCCAACGCAGGTCTGGCCCGTCGAGTGGACCAGCTCGGGCTCGAGCACGGCCTCGATCTCAGATACGACAAGACATCCGTCACCCGCTGGCTGCGCGGACAGCAGCCCCGGGGGACCACACCCGCGCTCATCGCCGAGGTCTTCACCCGCCGCCTCGGCCGCCGGCTCACCGCCCAGGACCTCGGCCTCGACGCCTGCGCCCCGGTCTACGCGGGGCTGGAGTTCGCGGCCGGACCCGAGGAGGCCATCGACATCGTCAGCGGCCTGTGGCGCAAGGACTCCGGCAGCCACGCCGAACTGCGCAAGATCGCCTTCACCCCGGCCGGCCTCGTGGTGCCCAGCCGGGACTGGCTGATCGGGCGCGCCGACGAGAAGGTCGCCCGCGGCGCCGAGCCCTCGCGGGTGCCCGCCCAGGGCCGCGCCGGGGTGCCCCGGCAGCGCGGCGTCGAGCGCGGCCCCGGCCACCGGGTCACCGCCGGCGACATCGCCGCGCTGCGCTCGGTCGGCGAGCTGTTCCGCACCCTGGACGACGCCTACGGCGGCGGCCACGCCCGCCAGGCCCTCGTCCGCTACCTGGAGCACGAGTGCGAGCCCATGCTCCGCGGCACCTACGGCGAGCAGATCGGCCGCCGCCTGTTTGCCGCGGCCGCCGACCTGACCCGCCTCGCGGGCTGGACGTCGTACGACATCGCCGCGCACGGCCTCGCCCAGCGCTACTTCGTGCAGGCCCTGCGCCTGTCCCAGGCGGCCGCGGACCGGGCGTACGGCTCCTATGTGCTGGTCACCATGAGCCGGCAGGCCGTCTACCTCGGGCACGGGCGGGAGGCCGTCCAGCTGGCGCGGGTGGCCCAGCAGGGGGTCGGCGGCTCGGCGCCGCCGGTCGTCCAGGCGCTGCTGCACGCGGCGGAGGCGCGCGGGCACGGAGTCCTCGGCGAGGTGCGGGCCTGCACCGCCTCCCTCGTACGGGCCGAACGCGCGCTGGAGGCCGCCCGGCCCGGCGACGAGGTACCGCACTGGGCGCGGTTCTTCGACGAGGCGCAGCTCGCCGACGAGTTCGGGCACTGCCACCGGGACCTTCAGCAGTTCCGGGCGGCGGCGCAGCACGCGGAGCGGTCGCTGCAGCTGCGCGCGCCCGCGTACGCCCGGAGCCGGCTGTTCTGCCGTGTCGTCCTCGCCACCGCCCGGCTGGGGCTCGGGGAGCTGGAGCAGGCCTGTGCGCTGGCCGCGGAGTCGGCGGCGCAGGCCGCCGAGATGCGGTCCGTGCGGGCGGTGGAGTACGTCAGGGACTTCGAGCGGCGGCTGGAGCCGTACAAGGACGCGGCTCCCGTGCGGTCGTACCGGGACAAGGTGGCCGCGTTGGGGTAGCGCCGTGCCGTCGGTGGTCGTGTGCCGGGTGCGGGTCCGCCGTGGCCGGTCGCGCGGTTCCCCGCGCCCCTGAACGCCCCGTCAGGGCGGTCAGGCCGCCCTGACGGCAGGCGCCGGTTCCGACCGGTGCATCGAACCCGTCGCGCCCAGGTCGGTGAGGATCGCGGCCGCGGCGCGGCGGGCGGAGTGCAGCGCGCCCTGGACGGTGCTGGAGTCGCGGTGGTCGCCGCAGACGTACAGGCCGGCCAGCAGGCGCACCGGGCGCCGCAGGTCGTGGGGCGGGCGCATGGCGGGCACCGCGTCGGCGGTGTGGTGGACGGCGAGCGTCTCCCAGCGGGCCGCCGAGGTGCCGTAGAGCCGGGTGAGATGGGTGCGCACGGCGGTGTCGAGGTCCGGTGGCGGGGGCCCGAGGACCGTGGAGGAGATGAGCGCCCGGCCCGCCGGGGCCCGGCTAGGGTCGACCGAGCTGAGCACCGCCGTGTGCGCCACCGGGCCGCCCCGGTCGGCGTCCAGCAGCAGCGCCGCGCCGGTCCCCGGCGGTTCGTCGGTGGTGTGGTGGACGACGGTCACCGGGTGGAAGTCCGGCACCCGCAGCCCCGGCAGCAGCTCGGCGGCGGCGCGCGCGTCGGTGGCCACCAGCACCGCCCGGCAGCGGAACTCCCCGTGCTCGGCGGTGGTCACCGTCGTGGTGGACACCGAGGTGACCCGCACCCCGGTGCGCACGGTGCCCGGCGGCAGCGCCCGCGCCAGCAGCTCCGGCAACACCGCGGCCCCGCCCTGCGGCACGGCCATCCGCCCGCCGGCGAACGCCCGCAGCGCGAGGTCCGCGCACCGGCTGGACGTGGTCAGGTCCGGGTCGCACAGCAGCGCGGCCAGCAGGGGGCGCAGGAAGCCGTCCACGGTGCGCGGCGGCAGGCCACGGGCCGCCAGCGCCTGTGCGGCGGGCAGCTCCGGGCGGGACAGCAGCCGCTCCAGCGGCGTGCCCGCGATCCGCGCGAGCGCGCTGCCCAGCCGGGCCTGGTCGACGGCGCCGCCCACCGGGGCCGCGGCCCGGCCGCGGGGCGGGGGCACGGCGGCGGCGCTCCCGCGGCCGCGGACCGGCGTCGCCCGAGGGGCGCTCGCGAGGGCGCGCACCGCGTTGAGTGCGCCCCTCGCGCTTCTGCCCGCCACCGGAGCGCCCGCCCGGTGCCGGCGGCCGTCGCTGTGCAGCAGGACGCCGGGGGCGAACATGCGCAGCGCGAGCGCGTCGAGCCCCGGGGTCAGGTGCAGCTCCGGGTACGACGTGAACAGCGGCTGCCCGAGGCGGTCGAGCCGGAAACCGTCGACCTTCTCCGTCGACATCCGCCCGCCCACACCGGGGCCGGCCTCCAGAACCGTGGTCGTCACTCCTGCGTGGGCCAGCCGTAGCGCCGCCGAGAGGCCGGCGATCCCGGCTCCCACCACGACGACGTCCGCCTGAAACGCGGGCTCAAGCACGTGCCCCTCCTCGAGGTTGCGCGGCCGGTGGAGACGTGATGCCCCCAACCGGTTCCAGGGATACCCGAGTTCGGCACGAGCGTAGAGCCGTGATCGGTCAGTGGCAGTCGCGCATGGGCAGGGCACGGTCGCACGGCGGTCGCAAACGGTCGGGACGCCCTGTTTCCCGCGGCCGTTCCCCGCGCCGTCGCCGGGGGCGTTTCCCGCGCCGTAGCCGGGGGGCGTTCGCCGCGCCGTAGCCGGGGGGCGTTCCCCGCGCCGCAGCCGTGGGCGCTCCTGCCGGCCCGCCGGGGGCCGCCGGCTCACAGCGCCGCCCGGATCGCCTCCTCGATACCGGGGAACGCGAAGCGGAACCCGGATTCCAACAGCCGCTTCGGCACCACCCGCTGACTGCCCAGCACCTCCGTGGACATCTCGCCCAGCGCCACCCGCAGAACGGGCGCGGGCACCGCGAGCACCGCCGGGCGGCGCAGCACCCGGCTCATCGCCGCGTTGATCTCACGGTTCGTCAGCGGCTGCGGCGCGGTCAGATTCACCGGACCGGACAGCTCCTCGTGGTCCAGCAGATGGCGCAGCGCGGCCACCTCGTCGTGCAGCGCGATGAACGACCAGTACTGCCGCCCGCCGCCGAGCGGCCCGCCGAGACCCGCCCGGTACAGCGGGAAGAGCCGCCCCCAGGCCCCGCCCTCGCGCGCCACCACCAGGCCCGTCCGGGCGAACACCGTGCGCACCCCCGCCTCCCGCGCCGGCGCCGCGGCCCCCTCCCACTCCACGCACAGCTCCGCGAGGAACCCCCGCCCGGGTGGCGAGTCCTCGTCCGCCACGCGGTCCCCGGTGTCGCCGTAGACGCCGATCGCGCTGCCGTTGAGGAAGACCCGCGGCGGCCGGTCCAGCGCGGCGACGGCCCGCGCCAGCGCCGCCGTGCCGGCCACCCGGCCGGCGCGGATACGCGCCTTGTACTCCGTGGTCCAGCGGCGGTCGCCCACCCCGGCGCCCGCCAGGTTCACCACGGCGTCGCACCCCGCCAGCACCGCCGGGTCGACATGCCCGCGCTCGGGATCCCAGTGCGCCTCGTCGGCGGACCGGGGCATGCGGCGCACCAGCCGCACCACCTGGTGCCCGTCCGCGGCGAGCGACCGCACCAGAGCGCCTCCGATGAGACCGGACGCGCCGGTCACCGCGATCTTCCTGTGCTGCATGGCGCCATCATCCCCGAGCGCGCGTAAAACCCCGATGAGCCACGTGCGGTCCGGCCCGTAGGGTGGCCGGCATGTCTGAACCGTCCATACGCACCGCCCGGCCCGACGACGAGGAACCCCTGCGACGGCTGGACCACGCGTCCTGGTCGTATCTGCACGCGGTCACCGCACCGCCCGCCCCGGACGAGCCGTTCTTCCGCGACACCGCCGGCCCCGACGACCACCTGGTCGCCGAACTCGACGGCCGTGTCGTCGGCTACATCCGCCTCGGCTTCCCCACACCGCTGCCCTCCAACGCCCACGTCCGGCATATCCGCGGCCTCGCCGTCGCCGAGGAGGCCCGCGGCAAGGGCGTGGGGCGCGCGCTGCTGCGCGCCGCCGTCGAGGACGCGCGCGCCCGCGGCTTCCGCCGGATCACCCTGCGCGTGCTCGGGCACAACGCGCCCGCCCGCGCGCTGTACGCGTCGGAGGGCTTCGAGGTCGAGGGCGTGCAGCCGGAGGAGTTCTACCTGGACGGCGCCTACGTCGACGACGTCCTCATGGGACGCAAACTGACCCAGCCGACCGCCGGCTGACCTGGCCGGAGCTACGAGGAAACCGGCCGGCCGACCTGACGGCCCCCACCGGCCACCCCGCCCGGCTCGGCAGCCCCCGGTCATCCCGCCGGGTCGCCCGGCCCGGTCGCCCTCCTGTGCCATGCCGCCCGGTCGCTCGGCCCGGTCGCCTGCGGCGATGCCGCCGGGTCGCCCAGCCGGGCCGCCCCCCCCGGCGATGCCGCCGGGTCGCCCAGCCGGGCCGCCCCCCGGCGATGCCGCCGGGTCGCTCGGCCCAGTCGCCCTCCGGTCATCCCGCCGGGTCGCTCGGCCCGGTCGCCCCCTGGTCATCCCGCCGGGTCGCTCGGCCCGGTCGCCCCCGGCCATGCCGCCCGGTCGCTCGGCCCGGTCGCCCCCCGGCCGCCCAGCCGGGCCGCCCCCCGGCCATGCCTCCCAGCCGCCCAGCCCGGCGGCCCCGCCCGTCCGCCCCGCCCCCATACCCCCGCCCGCGCTACGAGGAGACCGGCTCGCCCGTGTCCACCGGTGCCGTCGCCCGCGCCCCCCGCTCCGCGTCGTCGGACACCTCCGCCGCCGTCAGGACGTACCCCGTCTCGGCGTCGGAGGTCGACCGGGCGAACACCACCCCGTACACCCGGCCCTCGGTGGTCAGCAGCGGGCCGCCGGAGTTGCCGGGGCGGACCGTGGAGCGGATCGAGTGGATCTCGCGGGTGACCGTGTCGTCGCGGTAGATGTTCTGGCCCGTCGCCCGCACCCGGTTCGCCACCGTCGCCGCCTGCAGGTCCAGGCCGCCGTCCTGCGGATACCCGGCGACCACCGCGGCGTCGCCGCGCGCCGCGTCGTCGTCGAAACGGAGCACGGGGGCACGCAGGCCGGGCACCCGCAGCACGGCCACGTCCTTCTCCGGGTCGAAGAGCACCACCGTGGCCTCGTACGCCGGGCCGACGCCCCCGACCCGCACGGTCGGCTCGTCGATGCCCGCCACCACGTGCGCGTTGGTCATCACCCGCTCCCGCGCGTACACGAACCCGCTCCCCTCGCGGCCCTGGGTGCCCGCCACGCCCTCCACCTTCACCGTGGAGCGCTGCGCGGCGGCCGTCGCGGCCGGCGTCACGCTGTCCCCGGAGGGCCGCGCCACCTCGGCCGTCGACTCGTTCTCGAACGGGTTGAACACCTGCGGGAAGCCCGCGTCGGTGAGCGCCGAGGTGGCCCGCGCGAACCAGGCGGGCGTGGTGTCCGGCATCACCTCCTGCACCGCGCCCAGCACCCGCGAGTCACGGATCGCCGACGACAGCAGCGCCGACGAGGACGCCGCCAGCACGCTCGCCGCCACCCACGCCACGATCAACACCGCCGCCGCGTTCGCCACCGCCCCGCCGGCCCCGTCGGCCACCCGCAGCGGCCCCCGGTCCAGCTCCCGCCGCAGCCTGAGCGCCGGCCGGCCCGCCAGCTCGTGGCCCACCACCGCCGGGGCGAGCACGGTGAGCACCGCGGTGACCGTCGCCGCCGTACCGGCCGGCGTCAGCAGGTCCATCACCCACGGCAGCAGCCACACGCCCAGCGCCGCGCCGCCCACGAACCCGGCCAGCGAGACACAGCCGGCGACCAGCCCGCGCCGGTAGCCGGAGCCGGCGTAGAGCAGGAGCGCGAGCAGCAGAACGATGTCGAGGAGGTCCACCAGGCCGCCTTTCTCTCGGACCCCTGTACGCGGGGGACGGGCCCCGTGATCAGCCGCGCCCGCGACCGCCGGCCGCGAACCGGCCACGCGGGCGGGTACCGGGAAAACGTCGCGGACCGGGACGATGGTTCCACCGGCCGGCACAGCTCACATCGCGGGCACCGGTGATCGCGCGGACAGTGGGACCATGCGTGATGTGCGAAAAGCCCGGCGGGCCCGCCGGGCGGGCCGGCGCGGCGTGCGCCTGCCGGGCCCGGCCCGGGTGGCGCTGGGCGCGCTGCCCGGGACCGCCGCCGCGGTCGTGCTCGCGCTGTGCGCGCACGGCGTCGAACGCGCCGCCCAGGCCGGTGCCGACCGCCGCCTCGCGGCCACCGGTCCGGCGACCGCGCACACCGCGCCCCGGCCGCGCATCGTGCCCCGCTCGGCCTGGCTGGACGGCACCCGCCCGACCCAGCCGCCCGCCCGCTACGACGACAAGGTCGTCGCCGTCTTCGTGCACCACACCGACTCGCCCAACGCCTACGACTGCGCCGAGACGCCCCGCATCATCCGCTATCTGCACGCCGGCCAGACCGGCGCCCGCCACTGGGACGACATCGGCTACAACTTCCTCGTCGACCGCTGCGGCGTCGTCTACGAGGGCCGCGCGGGCGGTGTCGCCCGCGCCGTCACCGGCGCCCACACCCAGGGCTTCAACCACCGCACCGCCGGCATCGCCGCCATCGGCACCTTCACGGCCGGGGTGGAGGTGCCGCGCGCGATGACCGACGCGATCGCCGCGCTGGCCGCCTGGAAGCTCGGGTTGTCGGGCGTCGACCCGCGCTCCCGGGTCCGCCTCGTCTCCAGCAACAGCGGCAGCCGCTACGCCGCCGGCACCTCCGCCACCCTGCCCGCCCTCGCCGGCCACAACGACGGCTACATGACCAGCTGCCCCGGCGCCGCCCTCACCGCGCGGCTGCCCGCGATCCGCGACCTGGCCGCCCGGCTCCAGGGCCGCTTCGGCGCGGCGCGGGCGCAGGACGGCGCGGCCGCGGGCCACGCCGGGGCGGCGGCCCCGGCGTG
>NZ_JBFATR010000005.1:0-273080 GCF_040678395.1 Streptomyces sp. NPDC052687
GGCCGGGGGCGGGCCGGGGGCGGGCCGGGGGCGGGCCGGGGGCGGGCCGGGGGCGGGCCGGGGGCGGGCCGGGGCGGGGCCATGGACGGCTCAGCTCCAGGGAGTGCCCGTCAGACGCTCGTACGCCTCCACGTACTTCGCCCGGGTCGCGTCCACCACCTGCTGCGGCAGCGCGGGCGGGGGCTGCTCGCTCTTCCGGTCCCAGCCCGACTCGGCGGAGGTCAGCCAGTCGCGCACGAACTGCTTGTCGTACGACGGCTGCGCGCGGCCCGGCTGCCACTGGTCGGCCGGCCAGAAACGGGAGGAGTCGGGGGTCAGCACCTCGTCGGCGAGGACGAGGGCGTCGCCGTCGAAGCCGAACTCGAACTTGGTGTCGGCCAGGATGATCCCGCGCTCGCGGGCGATGTCGCGGGCCCGCGAGTAGACGGCGAGGGTCAGCTGGCGCAGCCGGGCGGCGGTGTCGGCGCCGACCTGGCGGGCGACCTCCTCGTAGGAGACGTTCTCGTCGTGCTCGCCGACGGCGGCCTTGGTGGCCGGGGTGAAGATCGGGCCGGGCAGCTCGGAGCCGTCGGTGAGGCCTTCGGGGAGGGCGAGGCCGCACACCGTACGGGACTCGTTGTACTCGGCCAGGCCGGAGCCGGTCAGATAGCCGCGGGCCACGCACTCCACCGGGACCATCCGCAGCGACTTGCAGACCAGGGTGCGGCCGGCCCAGTCGGCGGGGGCGCCGGCGGGCAGCTCGGTGCTCAGGACGTGGTTGGGGGCGAGGTCGGCGAGCTGGTCGAACCACCACAGGGAGAGCTGGGTGAGGACCCGGCCCTTGTCGGGGATCTCGGTCGGCAGCACCCAGTCGTAGGCGGAGATGCGGTCGCTGGCGACCATCACGAGGTCGCCCGCCTCGTTCCGGTACAGGTCGCGCACCTTGCCGGTGTGCAGATGCACCAGGCCCGGAACCTGGATCGGCTCGGGCTTTTCGACGAATCCGGACACGGTTCCTCCCCGTGGTTCTGTCCAATGCCTCGATTGTCCCGTACGGGCACGGGCCGGCGGACAGCGGGTCAGTCACGTTTGCAGATGCGGTCCAGGAGGTTGGCCGTGGCTCGCTGGATACGGCGGTCCACGTGGCCCGGCCGGTCCAGCGCCGGAGACCAGGCGAAGGTTCCGGAAGCGAAGACCCAGGCGCCGGAGGGGGCGCGGTAGAGGGAGGTCTCCTGGTGACGGGTGACGCCCTCGGCGTCCCGGTACGGGGAGTGGGCGAGCAGGATGCGCTCGTCGTGGTCGGGGAGGGGGGCGCGCGGGAAGTAGCGGTCGGCCTCGCCGGCGACCAGGCCCTCGATGGCGTCGCCCTCGTGCGCGCCGGTCGCGTCCCACAGCCAGTGGCCGGCGTTGCGGACGATCAGCGGGTGGGGTTCGGGGACCGGGCCCGCGTACTGGATGCCGAGCAGTTCCTGCTCGGGGCGGTCGATCTCGCGCCACAGCACCGGTTTGCCGGGCCCCTGGCGTTTGCGGCAGGTGAGGAGGCGGTCGGGGCTGCCGGACGGGGACGGGCCCAGCTCGACCTGCCAGTAGACGGAGTTGGAGGACAGGAAGACCAGGGACGTGCCGTGGTCGCGGGCCGCCTCGGCGGCGCGGCGCATCTGCGGGGACCAGTACTCGTCGTGGCCGGGGAAGACCAGCCCTCGGTAGCGGGTGGGGTCGACGCGGCCGGCGTGCAGGTCGCGGGCGTCGGCGTAGGCGAGGTCGTAGCCGTAGCGCTCGGCCCAGCGGATGACGTCGTAGGCGTGGCCCACGTGCAGCGGGAGGCCCGCCCCGGCGTACGGGCGGTCGAAGGAGACGGTGGTCGCGGCGTCGCGCTCGCCGAGCAGGCGGCCGTCCTCGTCCCAGGCGTGGTAGAGGCTGGCGCCGGTGCGGCCGTCCTCCGGATAGAGGTTGTACGCCTGCCAGGTGACGTCCGGCAGTACCAGCAGCAGGTCGGCCGGGCGGTCGTCGCGGACGGTGAAGGGCACGTGGGAGCGGTAGCCGTCGGCGGTGGTCAGGACGGCCACGTAGGCGCCGGTGCTCCAGTGGTCCGGGACCTGCAGACGCCAGGAGAGCCACCAGTGGTGGCAGGAGACCGTACGGTCGACGACGAGCGGCGGGGACTGGACGATGCCGGACAGGCGCGGGCTCGTGGTGATCTTGGCGGCGCCGTCACCGGCGTAGTGGCCGATGCGGTAGACGTCGACGCTGAACTCCTGCGGCGGGTCCACAGTGATGTGGAAGTCCACGGCCTCGCCGGGGGTGACCGCGCCGGTGGAGGCGAAGCCCTTGATCTGGCGGTGCACGTCGTCGGCGGAGCGGATGGGGCCGGTCGAGCCGGCGCGCGGGGCGGGCACGCGGCTGCCGGGGCGGTGGGCGGCGCCGGTGCGCTCGGGGGCGTCCGGGTCGACGTACCAGGGGACGACCTGGCCGTCGTCGAAGTAGGTCTCGCTGCCGCGCAGCCAGGGGAGCGGGCCCTGGCCGAAGGGGTCCGTCACGGCGTGCGCCAGTGCTCCCGACTCCCAGCGGCGGATCTGGTCCGAGCCCATGGTGCGTGCTCCCCTCCCTTGGGCCCCCGTGTGTGTCGGTCGGTTCGGTGGTCCGGTGGTGCGGTGGTCCGGTGGTGCGGTGGTGCTGAGCTGCGTGGTCGAGTCGTGCGGTCGTGTGGTCGGGCTGTGCTCGGGTGGTGCGGTGGTGCGGTGGTGCTGTTTCCGGGTCGTGCGGGTTCCGGGGTGGTGCGGTGGTGCGTTCGCGTGGGCCGCGGCCGGGTGGTCGCGGGGCGGGGGTGGTGCTTGTGACGCCGGTGCGGTTATGAGCTTGTCGTATGTCGCAAGCCCTTGCCACGCGCCTGTTCGGTCCCAGCACATCACATTGCGCACGGACTCCGTCACCGTTCGTTTCGAATTGACCGAAAGCGGAACAGAGGGCTCCGGGAGGGAGGGGGCTCAGACGAGACGAACCGGCTTCTCGGGGCGTATGCCGATCTCGGTCAGCCAGGCGCGCAGGGGCGCCGGGTCGCCGTCCTCGATGAGGCTGAGGACCTTCGGGGCGAGGTCGGCCGCGCGCTCGCCCCTGATCAGGAGCGAGGGGCCGTCCAGCCAGTCCAGGCCGGGGGTGGCGCCCGCGGTGTCCATCGCCGCGCAGCAGACCATCGCCGTGATGTGGTCGGCCAGCAGCTCGCGCGGGGTGCGCGGCGGCTGGAGGGGGAAGAGGGGGAGGGCGGCGTCGTCCCAGAGCGGTGCGTCCGGGCCGGTGACGGCCGGCTGGGCGGGGACGACGGGGAGAGCGGCTTCCTCCTCGCGGGTCAGCTCCTCGCTGAGACCGGCGGCGAGGGCGGTGCAGCGGGGGCTGGGCACGGGCTGCCCGTCGGCGTCCTCCACGCGGGTGGCGGTGTGCGAGGCGTGGGCGGAGGCGCGGGCCGGGGCGGGAGTCTCCTCCGCGAGGTGGTCGAGGACGCGGGCCAGGGTGGGGCCCTGGGCGTCGGGGGCGGTGCGGCGGACGCCGAGGGCGTCCAGGACGCGGTGGAGGCGGGCCGCGTCGGTGCGCCATTTGCGGTCGACGACCTCCTCCGGATACTCCTGCCAGTCCACCGGACACCAGTCCGGACCCGGCGCGGCGGGGCCGCCGTGGAAGAGGCGGGCGGCGAGCAGCGAGGCGGCCTCGTCCACCGCGCCGGGCTCCTCCAGCAGGTCGCAGGCGGGGCGCTCGCCGAGCCGCGAGGCGAAGCCCTCGGCCAGCCGGTCGCGCCGGGACAGCTCGGTGAGGGCGGCGACGACGCCCGCGTCCAGCCGGGAGGGCCAGCGGCCCATCCGCCAGGCGGGCAGCGCGACCCGGGTCAGCAGCCGGTCCCAGCCCGCGTACGCCAGGCCGACCTGCTCCTGGGCGACGATCCGCAGCCCGTAGTCCACCGCCTGGGCGCGCTCGGCGGCGGCGGCCGCCACACCGCGCTCCATCTCGGCGGCGTGCTCGCGGCAGCCGCGCAGCAGCAGCCGGGCCAGCCAGGCGGCCCCGGCGCCGGGGAGCCGGGTCAGCGGGCCGCGGCCGGCGGCGGAGGTGACGGCCACCGCGGCGTCCAGACCGCGTACGAAGCGTCTGGCGGCCGCTATGTCGGGGTGGGCCGAGGGGCCCGTACCGGCGACGACGGGGGCGAGGACGGCGCGCAGTTCGCCCACGCGCATCCACCACAGGAACGGGGAGCCGATGACGAGGACGGGCGCGGTCGGTGTGCGCCGGGGGCCGCCGTGACCGCCGTGACCACCGTGATCGCCTTGCTCGCCATTACCGCCGCGACCGAGCGGCCCGTCCTGACCGAGCGGTCCGCGCAGTCCGCGTGGCCCGCGGCGTCCGCGTGGTCCGCGGCGGGCGAGGCCCGGCGGGTGGCCGGGATCGTCGCCGGGCGGGGGCGGGCCGTGGGCCGGGTGGGTGCGGTCCTCCAGCCAGCTGTCGCAGTCCGGGGTGAGCGCTATGGCCGAGGGGGCCGGGACGCCGAGCCGGTCGGCTAGGTCGCGCACCAGCCGGTACAGATCCGGGGCGGCCTCCTCGGCGATCGGGACCGTGGGGCTCACGGCCGGCCGGGCGCGGGCGACGACCAGCGCGAAGCCGGCGGCGGCGAGCAGCACGAGCAGCGCGAGGGCGCCGGTCGCCCAGCGGGCGGCGTCCCAGAGCGGGCCCGTCAGACGCCCGGTGGAGCCGCCGACGAGCAGGATCACCGCGGCGGCGGCCGGCAGCAGGGCCACGGCCAGGGCCCGGCTGCGCACCCGCAGCACGGCCACGGCCCGGGCCCGCGCGGCCTGGGCCCCCACCTCCACACCGATGGCGGTCACGACCGGACCTCACCCCCTCCCGTCCTGGCTGCACTGGCTGTCCTGGTGTTGCTCACTCCCCCACTGTGGCACCCACCACTGACATCGCAATGCCGGTGGGCCAAGTGCCGGAACGCTTGCGCCGCACCCTAGTTGGGGGTTCGGCCCCCGTCAGCCGGAAAGCACATCGGTCACTCGATGGAATGGCTTTGGGGAAAGGTGGATGACGCAGGGCAAAGGTCAGGCCCCGGATTCCGTCGGGAGTCCGGGGCCTGGATCGTGCCTGGTGGGCGGGGGTGCCGCGGGTCCGCTACCGGCCCGCCGCCGCCTTCGCCGCGATGTCCGTGCGGTGCTGGGAGCCGTCGAGCCGGATGCGACCGACCGCCTGGTAGGCGCGCTCACGGGCCTCGGTGAGGTCCTTGCCGGTCGCGGTGACGGACAGCACCCGGCCGCCCGCGCTCACCACGGCGTCGCCGTCGCGCCGGGTGCCGGCGTGCAGCACGTACGCGTGCGGCGCGTCCTGCGCGGCGACCTCGTCCAGACCGGTGATCGGGTCGCCGGTGCGGGGGGTGCCGGGGTAGTTGTGCGAGGCGACGACCACGGTGACCGCGGCCTCGTCGCTCCAGCGCAGCGGCTCCAGGTCGGCGAGGTTGCCGGTGGCGGCGGCCATCAGCAGGCCGGCCAGCGGGGTCCTCAGACGGGCCAGCACGACCTGGGTCTCCGGGTCGCCGAAGCGGGCGTTGAACTCGATCACCCGCACGCCCCGGCCGGTGATGGCCAGACCGGCGTACAGCAGACCGGAGAACGGCGTGCCGCGGCGGCGCATCTCGTCGACCGTGGGCTGGAGCACGGTCTGCACGACCTCGTCCACCAGCTTGGGGTCGGCCCAGGGCAGCGGCGAGTACGCGCCCATGCCGCCCGTGTTGGGGCCCTCGTCGCCGTCCAGGGCCCGCTTGAAGTCCTGGGCGGGCTGGAGCGGGACGACCGTCTCGCCGTCCGTGACGGCGAAGAGGGAGACCTCCGGGCCGTCCAGGAACTCCTCGATGACCACGCGCTCGCAGGCCTGCGCGTGGGCGCGGGCCCGGTCGAGGTCGCCGGTGACGACGACGCCCTTGCCGGCGGCGAGACCGTCGTCCTTGACGACGTACGGCGCGCCGAAGGCGTCGAGGGCCTCCTCGATCTCCTCCGGGGTCGTGCAGACGTACGAACGGGCCGTGGGCACGCCCGCCGCCGCCATCACGTCCTTGGCGAAGGCCTTGGAACCCTCCAGCTGCGCGGCCTCCTTGGACGGGCCGAAGACCGGGATGCCCGCCTCGCGCACCGCGTCGGCCACGCCCGCGACCAGCGGGGCCTCCGGGCCGACGACGACCAGCTCGGCGCCGAGCCGCGTGGCGAGCGCGGCCACCGCCGCGCCGTCGAGGGCGTCGACCTGGTGCAGCTCGGCCACCTCGGCGATGCCGGCGTTGCCGGGCGCGCAGTGCAGCGCGGTGACGGCGGGGTCGAGGGACAGGGAACGGCACAGGGCGTGTTCGCGGGCGCCGCTACCGATGACGAGGACCTTCACGGGGTCAGCCTAACCGGAGCGGGGCGGGGCGGTTTGTGCGGGCGGCCGAAGGGATGGGGGTGGGGTGGTTGTGGGTTTGTCCAAGGGGCGGGGGTGGGGCGGGGTGCGGGCATGCGATACGCGGGGCGGGGGCGGGGTGGTTCACAGGCCGGGCTGGGACATACGCGGGGTCGGGCGGGGCGGTTCACAAGCCGGGCGGAGGCATACGCGCGGGCGAGGCGGGGCGGGTTCACAGGTTTCGGCGGAGCGATACGCAGCGCCGGACGGGGCGATGGGCAGCGCTGGGCGGAGCGCCATACGCGGGGCCAGGCAGGGCGGTTCGCAGGCCGGGCGGAGCCATACGCGGGCAAAGCGGGCGCTTTTCGGGCCCGGCGGAGCAATACGCAGCGCCGGACCGGGCGATACACAGCGCTGAGCAGAGCGCCATACGCGGGGCCAGGCAGGGCGGTTCGCAGGCCGGGCGGAGCCATACGCGGGCAAAGCGGGCGCTTTTCGGGCCCGGCGAAACCAACACGGGCGAGGCGGGGCGGTTTTCGGGGCCGGCGGACGATACGCAGCGCCGGACGGGCGATACGTAACACCGGGCAGGGCGGTTCGCAGGCCTGGCGGAGGGATACGCGGGGCCGGGTGGGGCGAGCGACACGCGGAGGTCGCACGAACAACACGCGGAGGTCGCGCAAGCGACACGCGCGGGCCGGGCCCGCCTCGGGTACCGGGGTCGCGCGGCCCGCCGCGTCACGGCTACTCGTTGGTGAACTCCTCGACCACCGTCGCTCCCAGCTCCCGCATGATCAGCTCCTGGCCGGAGAGGGCCGACTCGTCGAGGTCCGGGTCGTCGTCCTCGGGGATGTCGTCCTCGGGGGCGACCGGGACGGGGGCCGGGTCCCGGCCGGGCGGCGGGGCCACGGGGGCCGGGGGCGCGGTGGGCGTGGGAGCGGCGGGGGCGGCGGCCGAGGTCGCGGTGGCCTGGAGGGCGGAGGAAGCAGCGGAAGCCGGGGAGGCGGGCTGGGACGGGCGCTGCGCCGTCGCCGTACCACCACCGCCACCGCCGTAACCACCGCCCACTGCGCCGCCGTGGCCGCCGGCGGTGGCGCCGCCGTAGCCTCCGGAGGGCGCGCCGCCGTAGCCGCCGGTGCCGGAGGCGCCGCCTCCGCCGTAGCCGCCGCCGGGGCCGCCGCCGGACGGCGCGGAGCCGCCGGACGGGTCGACGATCGCGTCGATCTTCCACTGCACGTTGAACTGCTCGGCCAGCGCCTGCCGCAGTACGTCCTCGCTGCCGCTGCTCGCGAAGTTGTCACGGGCGCCCGCGTTGACGAAGCCGAGCTGGAGGGTGGTGCCGTCGAAGCCGGTCACCTGGGCGTTCTGGCTGAGCAGGATCCAGGTGAAGCGGCGGCGGTTCTTCACCGCCTCCAGGATGTCCGGCCAGAGGGCACGCGGGTCGAGGCCGCCGACGGGGGCGGCCTGGAGGGGGGCCGAGGGGGCGGCGGCGGACGGGGCGGGTGCCTGGGCGCCGGGCGCGCTCGGGGTGTGGGCCGCCGGGGGGCGGCCGGGGCCGCTGCCCGGGGCGGTGGCGGTGGGCCAGCCGCCGGGGCGGCGACCGGCACCGGCACCGGCGGGTGTGGCGGTGGGCCAGGCGCCGGGGGCCGGGGCGGCGGGCGCCGCCGCCGGCTGGGCGGGTGCGGCGGCGGCCGGGGCCTCGGCGGGGGCCTGGGGCTGCGGCGCGCTGGGGGCCGGGGTGCCGACGGGCGCGGGTGCCGGGGCGGCCTGGACGGGAGCCGCGGGCTGAGCGGGGGCCGGAGCGGCGGCGGGAGCCGTGGGTGCGCCGGAGCCCCGTACGGCGGCGCGGGCCGCGGCGGCCCCGCCCCCCGGAGGAACCTCACCGGCGGCCCCGGCGGCGGCGTGGGCGTCCGGCCCCGGCGCGTACCCCATGGGAGGCGTGCCGGCGCCCGCCGAGAAGTTCACGCCGCGCTCCAGGCGGTCCAGGCGGGCCATGACGGACCGCTCGTCGCCGTACGCGGCGGGAAGCAGGACGCGGGCGCAGATCAGCTCCAGCTGCAGGCGCGGGGAGGTGGCGCCGCGCATCTCGGTCAGGCCCTCGTTGACGAGGTCGGCGGCGCGGCTCAGCTCGGCCGCGCCGAAGACGCCGGCCTGGGCCTGCATCCGCTCCAGGACGTCGGCGGGGGCGTCGATGAGCCCCTTCTCGACGGCGTCCGGCACGGCGGCGAGGATGACGAGGTCGCGCAGCCGCTCCAGCAGGTCGGCGACGAACCGGCGGGGGTCGTTGCCGCCCTCGATGACCCGGTCCACGACCTCGAAGGCGGCGGCGCCGTCACCGGTGGCGAAGGCCTCGACGACGGAGTCGAGGAGCGAGCCGTCGGTGTAGCCGAGGAGGGAGGTGGCCATGGCGTACGTCACACCCTCCTCCCCCGCGCCGGCGAGCAGCTGGTCCATGACGGACATCGAGTCACGCACGGACCCGCCGCCGGCCCGGACGACCAGGGGAAGGACGCCGTCCTCGACGGGGATGTCCTCCTTACGGCACACCTCGGCGAGGTAGTCCCGGAGCGTGCCCGGCGGGACGAGCCGGAACGGGTAGTGGTGGGTCCGCGAGCGGATGGTCCCGATGACCTTCTCGGGCTCGGTCGTGGCGAAGATGAACTTCAGGTGCTCCGGCGGCTCCTCGACGACCTTCAGCAGGGCGTTGAAACCGGCCGACGTGACCATGTGGGCCTCGTCGATGATGTAGATCTTGTACCGGCTGGAGGCGGGGCCGAAGAAGGCCTTTTCGCGCAGCTCACGGGCGTCGTCCACACCACCGTGGGAGGCTGCGTCGATCTCGATGACGTCGATCGAACCCGGCCCGTTCCTGGCCAGGTCGCGGCACGACTGGCACTCCCCGCAGGGGGTGGGAGTGGGACCCTGCTCACAGTTCAGACAGCGGGCGAGGATGCGTGCGCTGGTCGTCTTGCCGCAGCCACGCGGACCGCTGAACAGGTACGCGTGATTGACCCGGTTGTTCCGCAGCGCCTGCTGCAACGGGTCGGTGACATGCTCCTGCCCGATGACCTCGGCGAACGACTCCGGGCGATAGCGGCGGTACAGCGCGAGAGACGACACGCATACGAGGTTATAGGCGCCCACTGACAACCGGATCCGCCCCGAGATCGCCGACAGCGGGCCCGGAGATCGCCGGCCCCCCGGTCTCGGAGATCGCCGGGAGTGCGCTCGCGAGATCGCCGATCGCGGACGCGGGAATCACCGGCGGTCACGCCGACCACCGCCGAAGACCGACCGGGCCCCGCCCGGCAGCCGCAACACGCCCGGCAACGCAAGCGCCCCCCACGCACCCGCCAGAGCCAACCTACCCTTGCTGCCTTCCGGCCCTGGGGGAGTTCAGTCAGATAGCGCCGCGTGAGGGGCTGCGCCCAGGCTACCTGATCCCGGGGGCGGGGAACGAGTTCGCGAGCACCCTTCTCGGTCATGTAATGTTTCCGGCGGAGGATTCGCCTAGAGGCCTAGGGCGCACGCTTGGAAAGCGTGTTGGGGGCAACCCCTCACGAGTTCGAATCTCGTATCCTCCGCCTCCGCCCGCGAGGGCAGTCGAGGGCCCCGACCGGTTCGCCGGTCGGGGCCTTCGTCGTGTGGCGTCTCACAGGTCGTCCTCGGCGGTCCCGCCCGTCTGGGCGCGCCGGTCGCGGCGTCGGGGGCGAGGGCGGTCGGAGACCCAGAAGGCCCGGGACATGACCTTCTGCTCGTGCTTGGTCCGCTCCCGCGTCAGGTGGTCCTTGAACTGCCGTCCATGGGCCTTCAGGGCCTCGGTGACGAGCAGGTCGGCGAGTGCGCCCAGTCCCGCCGCCTGCAGGGCTCCCACCAGGGCCGCCTGATCGGCGCAGGAGCGGGCGCGGACCATGTGGTCCAGGACCCGTCGCTGCACGCGCTCCGCGCGCGGACCCACGCCGCTCGTCGAGCCGAGCCGCTTGACCAGCAGGGCCACGTCGACCACCGGACCATGGAGGTACCTGTCGGTGATCACCGCGTCGAGCTGGCCCGTCAGCGAGGCCGACTCCAGTGCCAGCATCAGGTGGGCCAGGGTCGGCACCTCCATGCTGCTCGCGTGCCGGCACAGGACGTCCCGGCCGGCACAGCGCGATCCGGCTTCGGCCAGGGCCGCGAGGAAGAGGCCCGCCTGTCCCGCCAGCTCGTCGTGGACCGCGCACCGGAAGATCGCCTCGGCGGGCGCGTCCAGCCCGTGGTGCTCCAGCCAGGTCAGCAGTGCGGCGCACTCGGCCGGCGTGAGGATCCTGGCCGCGGTCCGCATGACCGCCTCCAGGCCCGGTGCCATGCCGCCCAGCAGGTCCAGCAGCTGCTCGATCTGGTCCACCGGTCGCGACCGCACGGTCAGGACCAGCAGGTTCGCCGCGAACTGATGGCGTCCCGCCATGTGCAGCTCGCTGATCAGGACGGCGACGTCGTCGACGGGACGGCACCTCCCCGCGCGGGACAGCACCGACCAGGCCCGTCCGTCCCGCAGGGCCTGGACGAGCGGGATGAGATGGCCGATGCTGCGGTCCTGGGTCAGGGCGAAGACCGTCTCGGCGTCCCGCTCCAGGCCGTGGTGGCTCAGCGCGCGCAGGAACTCGGCCACGTCGGACGCGGACCGCCCGGCCGCCACCGCCCGCTGCAGGACGTCCGCGTACCGGGACAGCCGCACGTCGCGCAGGGTGAGGCTCAGCGTCACCAGGTCGGACACCGGTCGCTGGGCGGCTGCCGCCGACATCGCGGTGACCACCGCGCCGTCGAGTTCGCCGCCCGCCAGGGTGAGGGTCACGGACACCAGGTCGGGCACCGAACGGACCACGGCCGCCGCACCCAGAAGACCTTCCGCGTGCTCCGGGAGCCCGGCCCGGTGCAGCGCGAGGGCGAAGTCGGCCAGGTCCTCGGGCTGGTGGAACCGCACCGACGCCTGAACCAGGATCACCACGTATTCCTCCAGGCCGTCCCGGAACAGTTCCCGGGCCAGGGCACTGGTGTCGTCGACCGAGCGGACCATCAGCATGGCGGGCAGCGCGGTCTGGGCGTGCGTGTCGAAGCCCGCCCGCCGCAGCGCGGACAGGAGCCCCGCCACCTCCTCGACGGTGCGCGACTGGCCGGCCGACCGCACGAGCTCGCTCGCCATGGCCTTCCGGGTACGCAGCTCCAGATCCCCGACGGCCCGCACCAGCTCGGGCACCGAGGACCTGCGGTCGGCCTCCTCCAGCATCGCCACGATGGAGGGGCGCTCGTCGTCGTCCTGCTCGCCCTCGCCCAGTGCCTGAAGGGTCTCGAGCCTGCTTTCCAGCCGGTGGCACCGGTCCTCGGCGGCGATCAGTTCCGCGCGGGTGACCGCCAGTGCCTCCTGCAGGTAGATGACCTGTTCCTGCAGGTCACCGCTTTCCTCCTGAAGCCGCGCGTACTCGCCCCGCCACAGCTCCACCTCGCCCCGGTGGGCGAGCCGCTGCTCCTCCAGCTGCGCCTCCAGGTTCCGGCACCGGCCCCGTACCTTCGCCAGGCGGCCCTCCCGGTCCAGCAGCGCCTCCTCCAGGGCGCGCTGCCGGGTCGTGATGCGGCGGGTCTCCTCGTCGGCCTCGGCCAGCCTGTCCTGGAGGGCCTGCATCTCACTGCTGTGCCGGTTGCTCTTCAGCGCCGCCCGGTGCAGCTCCCACAGGGCCGCCCGCGCCTCGGGGGTGAGGGGGGCCGCCCGGGCCTTCTCGACATCCTCGATGATCCTGGTGACGAAGTCCCAGGGCGGGACCCGCTCGCCGTTGAGGTAGCGGGTCACCGAGCTGGGATCGATGAACTGCCGTGCCGCGAGGCGCCGCACGCCGATCCCGAGCACGAGGAAGAGCTGGCGCAGATGCTGCGCCAGCGCCCGCTTCTCCGGGGGCAAGCCGTCCTTCAGCGGGGCCAGCCTCACCGGCCGGGCCGGGGCGGCCGTGGCCACCTCGCCAGGGGTGGGCGCCTGTCCGTCGTACATCCCGCCAGTATCGCGGCGGCCCAACTCGCCTGTGGTGTCAATGGTGTTGCCGTCCGGAACGGCAACACCCCCGAGTGCTGCCACTGCGAACGGCAACACGCGCGGCGCCCTTCGGGGCCTTGCCTGCCGTCCGCGTGGGGAACGATCGGTCCCACGGTGCACACGCCGATGCCGAACGGGAGGAAAACCATGACCATGACCGACGACGCCAGGACCGACGACGCCGGGCGGCCGCCTGCCGCGCGGTCCGCCTTCTGGCACCGTCTCGCCCGTCAGGCGGCTCTCGGCGCCGCCGGTGCGGTCGGTTCAGGGGTGGTGACCCTGCTGGTGTGGTGGCTGCGGGGCGGCTAGGGCGAGACACCCCTGGGACACGCGGTCACGGGATGAGCCGTTGTTCCTTCGCCGTGGCGACCGCCGCCGCACGGGTGGTGACGCCGAGTTTGTCGTAGATGCGGCGGAGGTGGGTTTTGACGGTGGCCTCGCTGATGTAGAGGGTGCGGGCGATGTCGCGGTTGGTGAGGCCCTGGACGAGGTGGCCGAGGATGTCGCGTTCGCGGGGGGTGAGGGTGGGGCGGGGGGTGCGCAGGTGGGACATGACGCGGGTGGCGACGGGGGGTGAGAGGGCGGTGCGGCCCTGGGCGGCGGCGTGGATCGCGGTGAAGAGTTCCTCGGGGCGTTCCGCCTTGAGGAGGTAGCCGGTGGCGCCGGCCTCGATGGCGCGGGTGATGTCGGCGTCGGTGTCGTAGGTGGTGAGGACCAGGACGTGGGGCGCGCGGGTGCCCTCGTCGGCCGTGCGCAGGATGCGGCGGGTGGTTTCCACGCCGTCCATTCCCTCACCCAGCTGGAGGTCCATCAGGACGACGTCCGGGGTGAGCTTGCGGGTGAGCGCGATCGCCTCCTCGCCCGTCGCCGCCTCGCCCGCCACCTCGATGTCCGGGGCGCTGGCCAGCAGGGCGCGCAGGCCCGCGCGGACCACCGCGTGGTCGTCGCAGAGGAGGATCCGTACGGTCATTGCGGCTCCGGGGGTGGGGTCGCGGACAGGGGGATCGCCGCCGACAGGACCGTGCCCTCGCCGGGCGCCGACTCGATCGTCAGGGTGCCGCCCAGCCGGCGCAGGCGGGCGCGGATCGCGGGCAGGCCGTGGCCCCGGCCGGACCCCTGGGGCGCGGGCGTCCGCGGGTCGAAGCCGCGGCCGTCGTCCGCGACGTCGAGGACGATCTGGTCGTCCAGGCAGGTCAGGGTGAGGGTCACCGTGGTCGCCGCCGCGTGTTCCCGTACGTTGGCGAGCGCGCCCTGCGCGATGCGCAGGACGGCCGACTCCACCAGGGCGGGCAGCGGGGCCGTGGGGGTGCCCTCCGTGTGCAGGCGGACCGTGAGGCCGGCGTCCGACTCGCGCTCCGCGAGCGCCGCCAGGGCCTGTCGGAGTCCGGCTCCGCCCGCCAGGTCCGCCGGAGCGAGGTCGTGGACGAAGCGGCGGGCCTCCGCGAGGTTGCGTTCGGCGACCGAGGCGGCCGTACGGACGTGGGAGCGGGCCGTGGCCGGGTCGGTCTCCCAGACGCGATCGGCCGCCTGGAGCAGCATCCGCTGGCTGGACAGGCCTTGGGCGACGGTGTCGTGGATCTCCCGGGCGAGGCGTTCGCGTTCGGCCAGCATGCCCTCGCGGCGCTCGGTGGCGGCGAGGACGCGGCGGGTGCGGACCAGGTCGTCGATGAGGGCGCGCCGGCGGGCCGACTGGCGTTCCATCGTGACGAAGACGGCGGTGGCGATCGCGGCCACGGCCGGGGGCGCGAGCAGCACGTTCGGGTCGGGCCAGCCCGCCAGCCGGAGCTGGGCGGCCACCACCAGCGCGGTGAGCACGGCGACCAGGGTGACGGCGGCGCGCGGCGGCAGGGTGCGCAGGCCGGTGTAGAAGAGCGGGACCGCGCACCAGGCGAAGCTCGGGGCGAGGGCCACCAGCGCCGCCCAGGCGGCCACGACCGCGCCCAGCCAGATCATCCGCCGCGCGGTGAGCCGGGCGCCGAGCGCCGGGCCGAGCACATACAGCGCCGCCAGCAGCACCGAGAGGGCGATGATCCACGGGGTGCGCGGCTCGGGGCCGTGGCGGGCGAGGTAGCGGGCCAGGGAGGCGCCGAGCAGGACGAAGAAGGCGGTGTGCATGACGACCGTGAGGGTCGTGCGGTCGTCCGGTTCGAGTGTTCGCGCGTCGTCGTCCGTCGCGTGCGCCATGCCTCCCCGCCTCCCTTCTCCTCCGCGCTGAGCTGGGCAAACACCTCCATTGTCGGGCTTGGGGGCCCGTCTTGGGTCAGCCGTTCGGATGACCCCGTTCCTGACTCCGTTCCTGACTCCGTTCCGGCTTCGACCGGTGCGGGTTCAGCCGATGCGGACCGTCCGCGCCACCGTCACCTGGTCGAACTCCGACACCCGCACCGTCACCTTCATGCGCCAGCTGCCCGGCACGGGCAGGTCGAGGGTGTCGGTGGCCCAGTAGCCGCCGCGGTCGGCGAGTTCCGCGTCGATCGGGCCGATGTCCTGCGCGGGGTGGGTGAAGGTGAGGCGGAGTTCGGGGACGGTGACGAGGCCGCCGTCGGGGGCGAAGGCCACGGCCTGGACGGAGTTCTCGCCGGTGCGGGCCGGGTCGAGGGTGATCTGGACGGTGCCGCGTCCGCCGGGGGTGCCCACGTCGAACGGCACGGTCGTGGTGGTCGTGGGCGGCAGCACGGTCGCCGGTCCGGCCGCCGCCGCCTCGGCCGCGGCGCGGCCCGGGAGCGTGCCGGTCAGCAGGGTCGTCAGCGCCAGGACGACCACGGCGACGGCCAGTTCGGCGAGGACCGAGCGACGCAGGCGACGCCGGTCCGGGTACGGGGGTGAGGGCAGGGGTGGGGGCGACGACGAGGGCGGCGACGAGGGCGAGGGTGAGGGCTCGGCAGGGCCTCCGACCGGGTGCGCGGGCGCGGGCTCCCCGCCGCCGCCTCCTTCCGCCTCCCGCGCCGACGGCCCTCCGACCCGCTCCAGTGCCCTCTCCGGTACGGCTGTGCCCTCCCCGGACGCCGGCGCGCTGGACGTCGCCTCGCCGGGCGTCGCCTCCCCGGACGCCGGCTCCCGCACCAGCCCCCGTGACACCCACGCCGCCCCCAGCAGCAGCACCACCGCCGCCGTCTTGGCGGCCAGGAGCCGGCCGTACGTCGTCTGGGTGAGCGCGTCGAGGGAGCCGAGGCCGCGCCAGGACTGGTAGACGCCCGTGACGACGAGGACGGTGACGGAGGTGAGGGCGAGGCGGGAGTAGCGGTGGACGGTGGCCGTGGGGAGGCCTCCGTGGCGCAGGCAGGTCAGCAGTGCGGCGAGGCCGCCCAGCCAGGCCGACATCGCCAGCAGGTGCAGCACCGAGGAGACCATCGCCACCGGCACCTGGATCCCGGCGGACGCGTGCTCGGCGGCGGCCCAGGTGAGGGCCAGGCCCACGGCGAGCAGCGCCCGCACGGCCGGTGTACGCCGGCCGGGGAGCCGTACGGCGAGCAGGAGCAGGGCCACACGGGCCAGCAGGGCGATACCGGGGCGGGTGGTCGCGGTGCGGGTCAGGCTGTCCGGGTCGAACGCCGTCCACGGGGCCGCGCCCGTCTCGTAGGGGGCGCGCAGCAGGAACAGGGCCAGGGTGGCCGCCAGCAGCGTCCACCAGCCGGTGACCAGCAGCCGGCGCAGGGGGCCGGGGTCGGGCGGGCGGCAGAGGGCCGTGAAGGCGGCGGTGCCGAGGAGGAGGGCGACGGCCAGGTAGGCGAGGTGGCGGGCCAGGAGGTGCAGGGCCTTGGTCGCCGGGTGCTCGGGCGGGCCGGTGTCCGCGGCGGCCGTCGTACGGCTGGGTTTGCCGACGGAGAAGCTGAACGCGCCGGAGACGGGGTGGCTGTCGGCGGAGACCACCCGCCAGACCACCGTGTAGGTGCCGGTGCGCAGGTGATCGGGCAGGCGGACGCGGACGGTGTCGTCGCCGTCGGGCGCGTGCCGGGCCTCGCCGACGCGGACGCGCCGGTTGTCGGGGCCGAGCAGGCGCACCGACCCGTCGAGCAGGCCGACGGACTCGGTGAAGGAGAGGGTGAGCTGCCGGGGCGCGGATTTCAGGACGGCGCCGTCGCGGGGGTCGGTGCCGGCCAGCGCGGCGTGCGCGGAGGCGGGGGCGGCGGAGCCGAGGAGGACCAGCAGGGTCAGCAGTGCCAGCAGCAGCGCCGGCCGGCGCGGTCGTCCGCCCTCGTGCATCGGATCCGTACACCTCCGTACTCGACCGGGGAGAGCCACTCAGGGGTCATACGGACGGCGCGGCCCGGGTGTTCAGCCGCTCACCAGGTCGGCCGCGCCGTCACCCCGCCGTCCACGACCAGGTCGTGGCCCGTGATCCAGGACGCGAGCGGGGAGGCGAGGAACGCGCAGGCGTCGCCGATGTCCTCGGGCCGGCCCAGGCGGCCGAGCGGGGCCGCGCGCCGCCAGCGGTCCACGCCGTCCGGCCAGTCCCGCGCCAGCCCCTCGCGGTCGACGAGGCCGGGCGAGACGGTGTTCACGCGGATGCCGAGCGGGCCGTACTCCAGGGCCGCCGCGCGGGCGTGCATCACCACGGCCGCCTTGGCGGCGCTGTAGTGGGCGTGGCCCGGGGCGGGCGCGCTCGCCTCGACGGACGCGATGTGGGTCACCGAGCCGCCGCTCTCGCCCATGACCTCGACGGCCGCCTGGGTGCAGGCGAACACGCTGCCCAGGTTGGTGTCGACGACCGCCCGCCACTCCTCGGCCGTCATCCCGGCCAGCTCGCGCACCGGCTGCACGCCCGCGTTGTTGACCAGCGCGGTGAGCCGTCCGCCGCCCCACGCGGCGGCCTCGCGCACGATCCGCCGGCACGCGGCCGGGTCGGTGAGGTCGCCGCGTACGACCGTGGCCCGGCCGCCCGCTTCCTGGATGCGGTCCGCCACGGCATGGGCCTCCCGCACCGCCGTACGGCAGTGCACGGCGACCGCCGCGCCGTGCTCGGCGAATCGCAGCGCGATGCCCCGGCCGATGCCCCTGCCCGCGCCGGTGACGAGGGCGGTCTGCCCCTCCAGGAGTCTGGGGGAAGGCGTCGTCATGGGCGGCACAGTGCCATGATCCGCGCGGCCTCGGCCGGATAGCGCGCCGTGAGTTCGCCCGCGTCGCCGTGTTCGTAGTCGGCGTAGGTGAAGCCGGGCGCCAGGGTGCAGCCGAAGAACGTCCAGGAGCCGCCCTCGGCGACCCGGCCGCCCATCCAGGTGCCCGCGGGGACGGTGAGCTGGACCTGCTGGCCGCCGAGGACGTCGGGGCCCAGCACGGCGGTGCGGGCGGTGCCGTCGGGGGCGAGCAGGAGCAGTTCCAGCGGGTCGCCGAGGTAGAAGTGCCAGATCTCGTCGGTGGGGAGGCGGTGCAGGGCGGAGTGGTCGTCGCGGGTGAGCAGGGCGACGATCGCGCTGCCCTCGGGGCGGCCGTCCGGGCGCTCGGGACCGGCCCAGGTCCGCCGGAACAGGCCGCCCTCGCGCGGAATCGGCTCGAGTCCGTAGTGCGCGATGAGCTCTTCTGGCGTCACGCCGCGAAGGCTACCCCCAGGGTCTCGCGGGCTACCCCCAGGTTTCGCGGCCTACGTTCAGGATTTCGCGGGCCACCCCCAAGGTCTCGCGGGCTACCGCCAGAATCTCGCCGCCTAACCCGACGGCCTCGCGCGCCTCCCCGAGCATCCCGCGCTCACGCCGGGAACACCACCTCCCGGCGCAGGAAGGCCAGTTGCGCCCGCTTCTCCGGCAGGTACACGTCCGGCAGGTCGATCTCCGGCAGGACGACCGCCGGTCCCGCGTCGAAGCCCTGCTTCACGAACCGGGCGATGGCCTTGTCGTTGCGCACGTCCGGGTCGACGACGATGCGGCGCCGGCCGAGGGTGCGGAAGACGTACGCGGTGACGGCGGCCACCAGCCCCGCCGTCCAGCCGGAGCGCGCGCCGCCCGTTGCCGTGGGGGGCGCGAGCAGCAGGTGGATGCCTATGTCGCCGGGCTGGACCTCGTAGCACTCGCTGACCCGGTCGGCCTCCGGGTCGTAGGTCTGGAGGAGAGCCGCCGGGATGCCGTCCTTCAGCATCAGGAAGGCGTGGTGGGTGTCGAGGGTGTCCATGTGCGCGTAGATGCCGGCGACCTGATCACGGGTCAGGCCGTTCATGCCCCAGAAGGCGGCCCGTTCCTCGCTGACCCAGCTGTGGATCAGCTCCGCGTCGCCCTTGGCGTCGAGCGGCAGGATGCGGACGGTGCCGAAGCCGTCGACCACCTCCTCGTGGACTGTTTCACGTGAAACGCAGGCGTCAGACATCGCTCTCGTTCTCCTTCACGAGCCGGTCCCAGTCGGTGACGACCGGGACGAGTTCTCCCCCGCTCCAGAGAGGGAGCTGGTCACGGTGGTGCGGGGAGCCGGGCACGCCGGACGCGCCGAACGGCACCACCCACAGGCTGTCCTCACGCCGCGCCAGGTCCCACACATAGCGGGCGGCCGGTCCGCGCGCCGCCAGGTCGGTGAGGCCGGGGACGGCGGAGGTGCACAGCACGCAGTCGTGATCCCCTGACAGGCCGGGTTCGTCGTACGGGGTGCTGTTCAGCGCGCGCCAGGGGGCGAGGCGGTGGGTCTCGCCCCAGGTGCCCCGCGGGGGCCGTGCGGCGGTCTCCTCCAGCGCCTCCCGGATCAGCGCGGGGCGGTCGATGCCGTACAGCTCCCGCGCTCGCAGCAAGTGTTCGAGCGCGTAGCCGATGCGCACCGTGAGGTTCAGCCAGGGCAGCAGGGCCTCGGGATAGGCGGGCACCTCGGTGAGCGGCGCGAAGGCCGGGTGCGCGGCGAGGCGGCGGACGAGCGCGCTGCGCACGGCGGCGAAGGCGGCCGCGTCGGCGCTGTCCGCGTCCATGTGGCGGTCCCAGCGCAGCAGGCGGTCGCGCAGCCGCTCCGCCTCGGGGGTGAGGCCGTCGAGGCCGGCGAGCCGGTCCAGGAGGGGGGCGGCGGAGGCGAGGTGGGTGTCCATGTGGATCGCGGGCATGTCGCCGGCCGCCCAGCGCTCCTTCCGCGCGAGCAGCGCGGCGATGCGGTCGGCGCGGTGCGGCGGGGCGAACTCGACGCCGAGCGGGGCGGCGGGGCCGCGCTGGTTGGCCATGACGGCGACGCCGTCGGTGAGGCCCGCGCGGGGCATGGGGTGCCAGCCGGTCCACTCGTGGCCGGGCTCCCAGGCGGGGACGGGACCGAGGCGGTGGGCGGCGGAGCGCTCGGGAACGCGGCCGGCGACCCGGTGCAGGGTGCCGCCCTGGGTGTCGGCGGCCTGGACGACGTTGACCGGCTCGGCCCACTGGTCGAAGGCCCGGTCGATGTCGGCCACCGTGCGGGCGCGCAGCAGCGGCAGCAGGGCGCCGAAGCCGAGGTCGGCGGTGACGTGCGGTGGGTAGCGCAGGCTGAGGGCGAGCGGGGTGCCGTCGTCGAGGCCTTCGGGGCCGCCCGCGACGACGGGTCCCCGGTCGGTCGTGATCACCTCGACGGGCACCTTCTCCTCGCCGCGCACCTCGACGTACTCGGTGTGCAGGGAGGCACGGTGCCAGACCCCGTCGGGTCCGAGGGCCTCCACTCCGGCACCGGTGCGGCGCAGTCGCTCCTCGTACAGGTCCTGGTAGTCGGCCATCGCGTTGGTGATGGCCCAGGCGACGGTGCCGGTGTGGCCGAAGTGGGCGATGCCGGGAACGCCGGGCACGGCGAGGCCGATGACGTCGAACTCCGGGCAGGAGAGGTGGATCTGCTGGTAGACGCCGGGATCCTCGATCCAGCGGTGCGGGTCGCCGGCGATGACGGCCTGCCCGGTCACGGTGCGCTCGCCGGACACCAGCCAGCCGTTGCTGCCGGAGGTGCCGGGCCCGTCGGTGGCGAAGAGGCCGACGGCGTCGGGGCCGAGGTGGCGGACGGCGTGCGCCCGCCAGAGCTTGGCGGGGAACCCGGCGAAGAGGATGTGGGTGGACAGCCAGACGGCGAACGGGGTCCACGGCTCCCAGCGGCCGGGGGCGAGACCCGCCTCGCCGAACCGGGGGTCGCGGCGCGCGCCTTCCGCCAAGCCGTCGTTGACGCCGTCGACGTACGCGCGGATGAAGTCCGACGACTCGGGGTCGCGGGCGGCGAGGGCGCGGAAGCAGCGGTAGGCGGTGCTGGAGAGGCGGGCCCGGCGGGCGAGGAGGTCCCAGTGGAGCGCGTCGGAGCCGAGGAAGGCAGCCGAGGTGCCCCGCGCGCGGTGCCGCTCCACCTCGAGCTGCCACGCGCGGTCGAGAGCGGTGACGCGGCCCTGGAGGCGGGCGAGTTCGCGTGCGCTGGCGGCCCGCAGATGCGGGATGCCCCAGGCGTCCCGGTAGATCCCATGGGCCCCGGATCTCTCTGTCGTCACCCCAGTGACCCCTCTGCGCTCTGATCGGACTGCTTTGGTTAGGCTTGCCTAAGTGATTCGTGGCGGAATCGTACGCGACGCGTGCAGGGGCGGCACCACCGGTGCCCCGGCCCGCCGGGGACCACCAGCGCGCGGCCGCCCCAGGACCACCGGCGCGCGGCCGCCCCAGGACCACCGGCGCGCGGCCCGCCCGGCGACGCGGGATCATCGGTGCATGGACGTCACCCTCCGCCTCGCCCAGGACCCGGACGCCGACGCGCTGCTCGGCCGCAGCCCGCTCGCCGCGCTGATCGGCATGCTGCTCGACCAGCAGATCCCCATGGAGTGGGCGTTCAAGGGCCCCAGGACCATCGCCGACCGGATGGGCACCGACGACCTGGACGCCCACGAGATCGCCGCCCAGGAACCCGAGGCCTTCGCCGCCGTACTGTCCGAAAAGCCGGCCGTGCACCGCTACCCCGGCTCGATGGCCAAGCGGATCCAGCAGCTGTGCCAATACCTCGTCGAGCACTACGACGGTGACGCCGAGGCCGTCTGGAAGGACGTCCCCGACGGCGCCGAACTGCTCAGGCGGCTCCAGGAGCTCCCCGGCTTCGGCAAGCAGAAGGCCCAGATCTTCCTCGCCCTGCTCGGCAAGCAGCTCGGGGTCACCCCCGAGGGCTGGCGCGAGGCGGCCGGCGACTACGGCCGGGCGAAGTCCTTCCGCTCCGTCGCCGACATCACCGGCCCCGAGTCCCTGGCCAAGGTCCGCGCCCACAAGCAGGAGATGAAGGCCGCGGCCAAGGCCGCCAAGGCGGCCGGGAAGTAACACTCCTCCCCGTCACGGGCACCCGCCCGGTCGTCCGGGTGGCCCGCCCCAGGTGGCGGGCGGCCCGCGCGCGGTCCAAGCATGGACCATGAGCGAGGCACCGACGGGCTCCCCGTGGGGACCCGAGTACGACGACCGCAAGGTCCACCGCACCCGGACGGCACCCACCGCCCGGGAACCCGAGCCGCCGTTCGAGGGCCCTTTGCACGCGCTGTCCCGCGCGGCCTGGCAGATCGTGCTGCTCACCGGGGTCGCCTCACTGGTCCTCGGCGTCCTGGTCCTGGTCTGGCCGGGCGCGTCCCTGCGCGCCGCCGGAGTCCTGTTCGGCCTGTACCTCCTGCTCAGCGGCGCCTTCCAGCTCGTCTCCGCGTTCGGCACGCACAAGACGACCGCGCTGCGCGTGCTGGCGTTCGTCAGCGGCGCGCTGTCGATCCTGCTCGGCCTGTTCTGCTTCCGCGGACCCCTTCAGTCGATCCTGCTGCTGGGTCTGTGGATCGGCATCGGCTGGCTGTTCCGCGGCATCGCCCAGACCCTCGCCGCGGCCTCCGATCCGGGGGTGCCGGCCCGCGGCTGGCAGATCCTGCTGGGCGTCGTCACCCTGCTCGCCGGTGTCGTCCTGATCGTCTCGCCGTTCGAGTCGGTCGCCGTCCTCACCGTGGTCGGCGGCTGCTGGCTGGTCGCCGTCGGCATCGTCGAGATCCTCACCGCCCTGCGCGTCCGCGGCCGGGCCCGGCACGTACCGCACGAGCTGTGAGCCGCGCCGGTACGCCGAGTGAGCGGATCTGGCCACCACCGTGACCGCCCTACGCCCTCCGGGGAGACGACTTCCGTGAGCACCGCACCCAGCCGCCCGCGCCCCCCGCGCAGCCGGATACGGCCGCGGCGGGTGTGGCCGCGGGTCCGGCCGCGGTTCCTGCTGCGCGTCGTCGTGGTGCTGCTCGCGCTGCTGATGCCCGTGGCGCCCGTGGCGGCGGCCGGGCTGCCGGTCGCGGCGACGTCCGCGGCGGAGGCCGCCGAAACGGACCTGGCGGAGGCGGCGCTGCGGCCCGTGACGCGCGGTCCCCGGCCGCCCGCCGTGCCCCGGCGGGCGGCCCGGCCCGCCCCGGCACCCGTGCGTCCGCCGCTGCGCCTCCCGGTGCCGTCCTCGCCGTACCCCCTCAGTGCCCTGCGGTGCGTGGTGCTGCGCTGCTGACCGGGGCCCGCTCCCCGGACACGTAACCCCACGACGCAAGGAGCACAGCCATGCCTGTCGATCCGTACGCGGTGCTGCGCGCCCTGTTGCGCGCCGAGGCCGCGCGCAGCGCGCCGAAGCCGGAGGCGCAGAAGCCGCGCCCGCAGCAGTCCTCGGTGAAGGAACAGGGCCGCTGAGCCGCCGGTACGGCCCGGACCTAGCGACGGCGCCGGGCCGTACCGAAGAGGGACCGGGTGATCTCGCGGCCGATCCCGGTGCCGACCGAGCGGGCCAGCGACCGGAACACACCGCTCTCGACGACCTGTTCGAGCATGGACTCGTCCCGCTCGCGCCCGGTCCCCCGCCCGCCGCGCGGCGTCCTTTCGCCCTCGGACTCCCGCCCCGGTTCGGGACGCGGCCGCGCGGTGCGCTCCGCCGCCCGCTGGAGCTTCTCGTACGCCGACTCCCTGTCCACAGCCTGTGCATAGCGTTCGAACAACGGGGAGCCCGTCACCGCCCGCTCCAGGCCGGCCGGGTCGACCGGGCCCATCAGCGACTCCGGCGCCCGCAGCCGCGTCGCCGCGACCGGTGTCGGGGCACCCTCCTCGCTGAGCACCGTCACCACGGCCTCGCCCGTGCCCAGACCGGTCAGCAGCTCCTCCAGGTCGTAGGCGGAGTCCGGGAAGGTCCGCGCCGTCGCCTTCAGCGCCCGGTGGTCGTCGGGGGTGAAGGCGCGCAGCGCGTGCTGGACGCGGTTGCCGAGCTGGGCGAGGACGTCGGCCGGGACGTCCTTCGGGGTCTGCGTGACGAAGAAGACCCCGACGCCCTTCGAACGGATCAGCCGCACGGTCTGCGTGACCGACTCCAGGAACGCCTTCGACGCGCCGCTGAACAGCAGGTGCGCCTCGTCGAAGAAGAACACCAGCTTCGGCTTGTCCACGTCCCCGACCTCGGGCAGATCGTGGAAGAGGTCCGCCAGCAGCCACATCAGGAAGGTGGAGAACAGCCGCGGCTTGTCCTGTACGGCGGGCAGCTCCAGCACGGAGACCACGCCCCGCCCGTCGGCGGCGGTCCGCAGCAGCTCCGCCGTGTCGAACTCCGGCTCGCCGAAGAAGGCGCCCATGCCCTCCGCCTCGAACGCGGTCAGCGAGCGCAGGATGACGCCCGCGGTGGCCGGGGACAGCCCGCCGAGGCCTTTCAGTTCGGCCTTGCCCTCGTCGGAGGTGAGGAAGGCGACCACCGCGCGGAGGTCCTTCAGGTCGACCAGTTCCAGGCCCTTGCCGTCGGCGTAGTGGAAGACCAGGCCCAGCGACTGCTCCTGGGTACGGTTCAGCCCGAGCGCCTTGGCGAGCAGCAGCGGGCCGAAGCCGGTGACGGTGGCCCGGACGGGAATGCCGTGCCCGTGGCCGCCGAGGGCGTAGAACTCGGCGGGGAAACCGGCCGGCGTCCAGTTCTGGCCCACCTCGGCGGCCCGGGAGCGCACCTTGTCGCCCGCGACGCCCGGCGCCGAGATGCCGGAGAGGTCGCCCTTGACGTCGGCGAGGAACACCGGCACGCCCTGCGCGGACAGCTGCTCGGCGATCAGCTGGAGGGTCTTGGTCTTGCCGGTGCCGGTGGCGCCCGCGACCAGGCCGTGCCGGTTGAGCACCGGCAGCGGCACGCGGACCCGCGCGTCGGGCAGGCACCGGCCGTCCCACAGCAGGGCGCCCAGGTCGAGGGCCGGCCCGTCGAAGGCGTACCCGGAGGCGATCTCCAGGGCCTGCGCGGGGAGTGCGGAAGCGTGTCCGGGCGCCTCGGGCGCGGTGGGGGGCGGGGTCTCGCGGTCGCTCATGGCAGCCCTCTCACATCGGCCCGGCACGGGGCCCCGGTTTCCGTTTCGCCCCGGTTCACGGCATCTTTTCCAGCGTCGCACTCGCTCTTCATGGCTGCGCCCGGAACGTCGGGACCGGTAGGCTTTCCGTGTGATCTTCAAGCGCATCGGAAACGGCCGGCCGTACCCCGACCACGGCCGGGACAGCACCCGGCAGTGGGCGGACGTGGCGCCGCGCCCGGTCCGCCTCGATCAGCTCGTCACGACCAAGCAGCAGCTCGACCTGGAGACGCTGCTCGCCGAGGACTCGACCTTCTACGGCGACCTCTTCGCGCACGTCGTGAAGTGGCAGGGCGACCTCTACCTGGAGGACGGCCTGCACCGCGCGGTCCGCGCGGCCCTCCAGCAGCGCCAGGTGCTGCACGCGCGCGTGCTCGAACTGGACTGACCCGCCCGCGGGGCGTTCTTGGCCCTTTCGGGTTCTTTCACCTCCCCCGCGCGGCGTCGACTGATCATCTAATAGGCATCGCCGCCGGGGCGCACTACGCTGCGCTCATGAGCATGCTGACTCCCCCCGGCATGGGCGGCCAGTACCGCATCACGGGGGACAAGTACCCGCGGATGCGCCGGCCCCGCAGGCGCGGCCGGATCGCGCTGCTCGTCACCGCCTCCGCCGCG
Organism: Streptomyces sp. NPDC052687; assembly: GCF_040678395.1. NCBI lineage: Bacteria > Bacillati > Actinomycetota > Actinomycetes > Kitasatosporales > Streptomycetaceae > Streptomyces > Streptomyces sp. NPDC052687. The sequence continues at coordinate 25,290 of NZ_JBFATR010000005.1, forward strand.
GTCCTCGGCATGCTCGGCTGGGGCACCCTGCAGCTGATCGACGTCTTCACGGGCGGCGGCGAGGCCTCCGCGGTCGCCCCGAAGGCCGCCTGTGCGACCCGGAGCCCGTCTCCCGGCGCGAGCCCGGCCGCCGCGAAAGCGGTGCCGAAGCCCGGCGCGATCACCGTGAACGTGCTCAACGCCACCACCCGTACCGGCCTGGCCAAGAAGACCGCGGACGAGCTGAAGAAGCGCGGCTTCCGCATCGGGGACGTGGGCAACGCGCCGAAGGAGTACGACAAGAAGGTCAAGGGCACCGGGATACTCCTCGGACCCGCCGCCTCCCTCGACACCTCGCTGCCGGTGCTCGCCGCCCAGCTGCCGGCCGCGGAACGCCGCACCGACGCCGGCCGCAAGGGAGCCGCCGTGGACCTCATCCTCGGCGACGCCTTCAAGAACCTCGCCCCCGAGCCGGACGCGGACCGGGCGGTGGCCACCCTGACCGAGCCGAAGCCGACGGCCACGGCGTCGAAGAGGACCTGCTGACCTCCGGCACGGACCGGGCCGCGCCGCCCCGCACCTGAGTGATCGCCCCGGCGGCCCCGGCCGCACCCGGCCTCACGGGCCGGCCGGCCAGAGCCCCACGGCACCGACCGGCCGAACCCCCGGCGGAACGCGCCGGTCAGAGCACCGTCCTGCCGGAGCGGACTGCCGGACCGGACCGCCGGGCCCCCAGCGGGGCACGTCGGCGCCGGAGGGACCTGCCGGGCTACTCCGCCGAGCCGTACATCCGGTCGCCCGCGTCGCCGAGGCCCGGGACGATGTAGCCGTGCTCGTTGAGGCGCTCGTCGACCGAGGCGGTGACGACGGTGACCGGCGTGCCGGCCAGCTCGCGTTCCATGACCTCGACGCCCTCGGGCGAGGCCAGCAGCACCACGGCGGTCACGTCGTCGGCGCCGCGCTTGATCAGCTCCTGGATCGCCGCGACGAGGGTGCCGCCGGTGGCCAGCATCGGGTCGAGGACGTAGACCTGGCGGCCGGACAGGTCCTCCGGCATCCGGGTGGCGTACGTCGAGGCCTGGAGCGTCTCCTCGTTGCGGATCATGCCCATGAAGCCGACCTCGGCGGTCGGCAGCAGCCGGACCATGCCCTCCAGCATGCCGAGCCCGGCGCGCAGGATCGGCACCACCAGCGGACGCGGGTGGGAGAGCTTGACGCCGGTGGTGCGGGCGACCGGCGTCTGGATGTCGACCTGCTCGGTGCGCACGTCGCGCGTGGCCTCGTAGGCGAGCAGGGTGACCAGCTCGTCGGCGAGACGGCGGAAGGTCGCGGAGTCGGTGCGCTGGTCGCGCAGCGTGGTGAGCTTGTGGGCGACCAGGGGGTGGTCGACGACGTGGAGACGCATGCCCTAACAGTAACCGCGCCCGCGGACCCCTTCCGATCGTCGTCCGCCCGTCGCCCGCCCGTCGTCCGCTCGGCGCACAGTGGCGTCAAACCGCCCGTCCGGGGGAAGGTGGGAGGGACGGACTGGGAGGTGTGCCTGTGCCCGAGCTGCCGGACCTGCCCGCGCCCGACCCGTCGGGTGATCGGCCGGACGAGGGGTCCCGACCGGAGACGGACGCCGAGCGCCGCCGCCGGCGGGCGCAGTTCCTGCGGGAACTCGCCGAGGCGCGCGCACTCCGTGACCGCGTCCAGCCCCGCCGCGCGAAGGTGGCCCGGCTGCGCCACGCGATGCGTATGCGCACGTTCCGCTGGTAGCCGTCCCCCTCCGCCCACCCGTGGGAAGAACCGCGCCGCGAACGGGCGTTGTGGGGGTGGGCGTGCGTGACCGGTGCCGAAAGCCGCGTACGATCCGCAGGTGGCGGCAACGAGTCTGCTGGTGAGTCGTTCGCGGACGTGCGATCAAAACAGCCGGACACAGGGAGCCGAAGACGTCCCCTGAACGCTTAGTTTCTGCCACGATTCCGAGTGGGTGGGGCTCGGAGCCCTGAACTCCCCGCCCGAAACCTCCGCCGGGGGGACCCCCAACCGGCACGCCTATGACCAGTGGGAGAGTCACGGTGTACTTCGCCGCACTGCTCGCGCGCACCGAAGACGGGTGGGAAGCGAGCGACACAGAGCTCGACGATGTGGAGACCCTGTCGGATCTGGCCGACCTGGCCCGGGAAGCCTCTCCCGACGAGGACACGGTGCTCGTCCTGATCGAACAGGAGGACGCCTGGTTCGGCGTCGTCCGGGTCGACGGCGAGGACGACCCCCGGATCTACGTCTCGGAAGCCGCTGCGGCCGCCCGCAGCAGCTACGGCGAGATCCTGCTCACCGACGAACTGCTCGGCCGGGAGCCCGGCGACGACGACCCCGACCTCGACGCCCTCGACCTCGACGGCACCGAGGACGGCGAGCCGGAGACCTTCGACGCCGAGGCCGCCGACACGGCCGGCGGCACCGCCGGTGAGACGGTGCCGCACGGTCCGGTCGGCGACGCCGGCCTCCTGGAGGACCTGGGCATCGACGCGAAGGAACTGCGGGCCCTGAAGGGAGACGCGCTCAACTCGATCGCCGACGCCCTGGGTGCCGCGGACGTCCTGGAGGCGGTGCGCTGACCGCCTCCCCCGACACCGGCGGCGCACCGGACCCCGTGGACCCGGTGCGCGACCGCTGGCACCACGCCATGCGCCTCGCCCTGGACGAGGCGCACCGGGCCGCCCGGGGCGGAGACGTCCCGGTCGGCGCGGTCGTCCTCGGCCCGGACGGTACGACGGTGCTCGCGACCGGCCACAACGAGCGCGAGGCCACCGGCGATCCGACCGCGCACGCGGAGGTGCTGGCCATCCGCCGGGCCGCCGCGCGGCTCGGCGACTGGCGGCTGTCCGACTGCACCCTGGTCGTCACGCTGGAGCCCTGCACGATGTGCGCGGGCGCCCTCGTGCAGTCCCGGGTGGACCGGGTGGTCTACGGCGCCCGGGACGACAAGGCGGGCGCGGCCGGCTCCCTGTGGGACGTCGTCCGCGACCGCCGGCTCAACCACCGCCCCGAGGTGATCGAAGGCGTGCTCGCCGAGGAGTGCGCGCGCCTGCTCACGGACTTCTTCCGCGCCCGCTGAGCGCCGTGAGCCCCCGGTGACTCCCGTGCGCGGGGCAGGTGCGGGGCGCGTGCCGGGCGGCCCCCGGGAAACGGATTTCGGACCACGGCCCGGCGTGCTGTAAGGTCTCCCTCGGTAGCGTGTCCGAGCGGCCGAAGGAGCTCGCCTCGAAAGCGAGTGTGGCGCAAGTCACCGAGGGTTCAAATCCCTCCGCTACCGCCAGCGAAACCCCCTGAGCACCCCCGGTGCCCAGGGGGTTTTCTCGTTCCCCGGCCCGGCCGGCGCCCCGCGATACGCGGCCGATGCGGGCACGGTGCGATCCGATAGCGGCGGCGATACCCGCCTCGCGGAAGCTCGACGCGTCCAGTCAGCGCACGAGGTCTTCGAGAGCGGGGGCGAGATGACGACGCCGGCCGACGGGCGGACGAACGGCACTGTGGTGCAGAAGTACGGCGGCAGTTCGCTGGCCACGGCCGGGCAGGTGCGCGCGGTGGCGCAGCGGATCGCGGCGGTCGCCGCGACCGGGCGGCGGGTCGCCGTGGTGGTGTCGGCCCAGGGCAAGACCACCGACGAGCTGCTCCGCGCGGCGAGCGAGATCAATCCGCGGCCCGACGGGCGGGAGCTGGACCAGCTGCTCGCCACGGGCGAGGCCGCCTCCGCCGCGCTGATGGCCATGGCCCTCCAGCACACCGGGGTCCCGGCGACCGCCCTCTCCGGGGCGCAGACCGGCATCCTCGGCTCCGGGCCGCACGGCTCCGGCGTCATCGCGGCCATCGACACCGAACGCATCGACCGGCTGCTCGACCGGGGCCGGGTGGTGGTGATCGCCGGGTTCCAGGCGATCGGCGCCGAGCTGGACATCATCACGCTGGGCCGCGGCGGCTCGGACACCACCGCGGTGGCCGTCGCCGCCGAACTGGGCGCGCGCCACTGCGAGATCTACACCGACGTGCCCGGCGTGCTCACCACCGATCCGCGGCTGGTGCCCACCGCCCGGCTGCTGCCCGAGCTGGACATGGACGTGATGGCGGAGATGGCCTTCGCGGGAGCCAAGGTCATGCACTCGCGCGCCGTCGAACTCGCCGCGCTGTGCGGGGTCGACATCCACGTCGGGCACGCGGCCGGCTCCGGCATCGGGACCCGCATCCTCACACGAGACGGAGAGAGCATGCTTGAGACCCGGACCGCCGTCGTGGCGGTCGTCCACGACCAGGATGTCGCACGGGTCACCGTCCGCACCACGAACGGCCGGGAGCACGCGGCCCTCAGCGTCTTCCGCGCCCTGGGCCGGCAGGCCGTGCCGGCCGACATGACGACGGTCCTCAAGGAGAGCGACGGCGGCCACGCGGTCGCCGTGACCGTCCCGCACAACCGGGTGGAGGCGGTCCGCCGGTCGCTCGCGGACCGCGCGGAGGCGGTGGCCGTGGACACGTCCGTGGCCAAGGTGTCCATCGTCGGCACGGGACTGCTCAGCCGCCCGCAGTACGCCGAGCGCATGCTCTCCGTCCTCACCGGCCGCGGCATCCACGCCGGTGCGCTGTCCGCCTCCCAGTCGCGGGTGTCGGTCACCGTGCCCCGCGGCGAGGTGGAGCGGGCCGTACGGCTGCTGCACACCGAGTTCGGGCTCGACGCCGCGCAGGGCAGCGGTCCCCTTCCGCTGGCGGCCCGGCCGTGACCGGCAGGCCGGCGGCCGCCCCCCGGCGGTCGGGCCCCGCCCACCGTTCCGCGAAACCACTGGAGATTCGATGAACGCCTATCTGCCCTTCGCCCGCAGGCTGCGGCTCCAGCGGCTGCACCGCCACACCCCGGACCGGCTGCTGATCGTGCCGCTCGACCACTCGGTCACCGACGGCCCCGTCACCGGCGGGAACCGGCTCAACGCGCTGGTGGGCGAGCTGGCATCGCACCACGTGGACGCCGTGGTGCTGCACAAGGGATCGGTGCGGCAGGTCGATCCCGAGTGGTTCACCCGCACCTCGCTGATCGTGCACCTGAGCGCCAGCACCATCCACGCGCCCGACCCGAACGCCAAGTACCTGGTCTCCAGTGTGGAGGAGAGCCTGCGGCTGGGCGCCGACGCGGTCAGCGTGCACGTGAACCTGGGCTCGGACGCGGAGGCCCGGCAGATCGCGGACATGGCGGCGGTCGCCGAGGCCTGCGACCGCTGGAACGTGCCGCTGCTGGCGATGATGTACCCGCGCGGGCCCAAGATCGGCGACCCGCGCGACCCGGCCCTCGTGGCCCACGCGGTCCAGCTCGCCGCCGACCTGGGCGCCGACCTGGTCAAGACCCTCTACGTCGGCTCCGTCGCCGAGATGGCGGACATCACCAGGACCGCGCCGGTCCCGGTCGTCGTGGTCGGCGGCCCCCGCACCGACGACGAGGCGGCGACCCTCGCCTACGTCGAGGAGGCCCTGAGCGCCGGCGTGGCCGGTGTCGCCATGGGCCGCAACGTGTTCCAGGCCCCCGACCCAGGGGCCATGGCAGACAAGCTCTCCGACCTGATCCACGGCGGGCGGGCGGTCCGGCAGGACGGCCCCGCCAAAGGAGCCGTTGCCGCCTGAACCCGGCGCGGACAACGCGCATCGCACGCCGTACCGCCCTACTCACCCTCCGAAAGGTACGTCCATGAAGATCAGCTGGCTCGACATCCGTTCGCTCGGTGAGGCCCGCGACGCCATCGTCCAGGAAGCGCTCCACCACCGCGTGGAGGCGATCGTCGCCGACGACGTCGCGGACCTGAAGGACCTGCCGCCCACCGTGACCAAGGTGCTCTTCCCGCAGGGCAAGCCGCTGCCGGAGGACTTCGGCGACGCCTCGGTCGTCATCGTCGACCCCGCCCGGCACGGCGCCACCCCCGCCGAGCTGGCGCTGCGCCACCCCGACGTGGAGTTCGGGCGGTTCGTGGAGATCATCGACGCCCCGACCCTGGAGGACGCCTGCGAGTCGGCGCGCACCGAGAAGTGGAGCGTGCTGCTGTTCCGCGACCCGACCAAGATCCCGCTGGAGATCGTGATCGCCGCGGCGGCCCGGTCCACCGGCTCGCTGATCACCGTGGCCCAGGACGTCGAGGAGGCCGAGATCATCTTCGGCGTGCTGGAGCACGGCTCGGACGGCGTGATGATGGCCCCGAGGGGCGTCGGTGACACCGCCGCGCTCAAGCGGGCCGCGGAGGCCGACGTGCCCAACCTCAACCTGGTCGAACTGCGGATCGTGGAGACGACCCACATCGGGATGGGCGAGCGGGCCTGCGTGGACACCTGCACGCACTTCCGGGAGGACGAGGGCATCCTGGTCGGCTCGCACTCCAAGGGCATGATCCTCTGCGTCAGCGAGACCCACCCGCTGCCGTACATGCCGACGCGTCCGTTCCGGGTCAACGCCGGCGCCATCCACTCGTACACCCTGGGCAAGGACGAGCGCACCAACTACCTGAGCGAGCTGAAGGCGGGCAGCAAGGTGACCGCCGTCGACGTCAAGGGCAACACCCGGCTCGTCACCGTCGGCCGGGTGAAGATCGAGTCCCGTCCGCTGATCTCCATCGACGCCGAGGCGCCGAACGGGCAGCGGGTCAACCTGATCCTCCAGGACGACTGGCACGTGCGGGTGCTCGGCCCGGGCGGCGCGGTGCTCAACAGCACCGAGCTGAAGCCGGGTGACACCGTGCTCGGTTACCTGCCGAGCGAGGACCGGCACGTCGGCTACCCGATCGACGAGTTCTGCCTGGAGAAGTAGCACCGAGGCGGGCCGGGAGTCTCCCCCGCTCCCGGCCACCGCCCCCGGCCGCGCCGCCCCACCGGGGCCGGCGTGGCCGGGGGCGTTCTCACGCCCGCGCGGCGGTACGGCGGAACGCCGCGGCCGCGAGGACCACGGTGACGGCGCCCGTCACCCCGGCCAGCGCGAAGGCGGGGAAGCCCCACTCCTCGCGCCCGCTCGCGATGAGGACACCGCCCAGCCAGGGGCTGAACACCGCGCCCAGCCGCCCGACGCCGCTCACCCAGCCGAGGCCGGGCGCCCGCAGCGTCTCGGGGTAGAGCCGGCCGGCCACCGCGTAGACCATCGTGGAGGCGCTGTAGAGCCAGACGCCGGTGACCGTGATCAGGACGTACGTCACGGGTACCGGCAGCCGCACGGCGAGCAGCAGCAGGGCCGCGGCGGTGAGCAGGAACCAGGTGCCGGACACCGCGACGGGGCCGAACCGCACGGCCACCGTGCCGGCGATCAGCATGCCCACGATGCCGCCCGCGTTGACCGCCATGAGCAGGCCCACGGAGGAGCCGACCCCGTAGCCGGAGGTCCGCATCAGCTGGGGCAGCCAGGTGCTCACGCCGTAGACGAGCATCAGTCCGCACGCGGAGGCGGTCCACAGCAGCACCGTCGGCCACCGCCAGCCGGGGCCCACCAGCCGCCGCACCGCCGCCGCCCGGCCCGCCGGGGCGCCGGTTCGGGCGGGGGTCTCGGTGGGGGCGGGGACGCCGTAGCGGCGGGCCGTGGCGGCGGCGCGGGCGTGTTCGCCGCGGACGCGCAGCGCGGTCGGGGACTCGGGCAGGTGACGCAGGAGCAGCGGTACGGCGACGACGGCGGGCAGCACACCGGCGGCGAACGCCCAGCGCCACCCGTACTCCGGGGCCACGGCCAGCCCCAGCCCGGTCGCGGCCATGCCGCCCGCGTGGTAGCCCGACATCAGGATGCCGGTGGCCAGCGCGACCCGGCGGGCGGGGGTGAACTCGGCGACCACCGCGAGGCAGACGGGGATGAGCCCGCCCAGCCCGAGGCCGGTGAGCAGCCGGCCGGCGGCGAAGACGGGAACGCCGGGGGCGAGGGCGCAGACGCCGGAGCCGAGGGAGAAGGCGAGGACGCAGCCGACCAGGACCGGGCGGCGCCCGAGCCGGTCGGTGAGGCTGCCGCAGCCCAGGGCGCCGAGCAGCATGCCGAAAGTGGTCCAGCTGCCCACGGTCCCGGCGCCGGACGCGTCCAGGCCGAACTCCGGGTCGTCGAGCAGGTACGGCAGCGCGGCGCCGTAGACCATGACGTCGAAGCCGTCGAAGAAGACGGCCGTCCAGCACAGGGCGAGCACGGACACCGCGGTGCCGGTCGCGGGCAGCAGCCGGGCCGGGCGTTCGCGGTGCGGGGCGAGAGGCGAGGTCGAGGAGGTCATGGGTCTCCGTCCTGACGGGATGACGGGATGACGGGGGGACGGGGTGACGGGGTGACGGGGGGGATGACGGGGGTCGGGGGGACGGGGCGGTTCGGGCGAGTGGGTCAGGCGACGTCGTACGGGTGACGCGGAGCGGGTGACGCGGGGCGGCGATGTGAGGCGGGCACAGACACGGCGGCGCCGGACCCCGGCGGGTGTCCGCCCGGGTCCGGCGCCGCCGGATGGCCTACTTGTCGTACCGGTACCACTTGGTGTGGTCGATGAGGTCGCGGGGCGTCATGGTGTGCCACGGGCCCAGCGGGGTGTCGATGTCGGGGACGTCCTTGGTGTCCACGAGCGGCAGGTAGTGCGGCACGTCGGGGTTGCGCTCCTGCCACAGGGCCCAGCACCGGTCGATCATGCAGTGGTTGAGGAAGAAGACCGGGTCGTTGGGCGAGCCGATGTACATCATGTGGCCGCCCACCCAGACGTGCCCGGCCGCGTGCAGCTTGCCGACCTTCTCCTCCCAGGGGAACTTGGTGTAGCCCTCCAGGTGGTTGCGGAAGCTGTTGTACGGCGCCTCGCCGCCGGAGGTGTGGTTCCACGGCGGGCAGTCGTAGACCGGCAGCGCGAGGGTGTCGTCGAGTTCCTTGGGCGTGGGCAGCTTGTCGGTGAGGGTGCCCATGTCACGGACGAGGTAGTCGCGCTCGTCGTGGGTGTAGTTGCCGTTGAGGGCGGGGTTCTCGTCGCCGACGGGCACCACGCTGACGTTGAGCACCCAGCCGTTGTCCCGGGCGAACGGGCCGGTCATCACCCGGCGGTCGCCCGGCCGGCCGTTGCCGCCCATGAACTCCTCGTCCCACAGCGGGGAGTCCTCACCGTGGTCGATGGTCCAGTCCCAGTACGGCAGGGTGACGCGCGGGTCGACCTTCTGCAGGGCGCGCTCGAAGCGCAGCAGGTACTGCCGGTGCCAGGGCAGGAAGCCGGGGTTGATGTGGCCGAGCCGCTTGCCGGTCTCCTTGTCCAGGTAGTCCACGGAGTTGATGCGTATGTGCAGGTCCACGAACTTGTCGTAGATCCCTCTGCGCTTGATCTCCAGGACCGCGTTGACGAAGCGGCGCTTCTCCTCGGCGGTCATGTCCAAGTGGTTCTTGCGGATGTGCACCATGACGGGTCCCGTTCGGAAAGAGAGGGGTCGGACGTTGACCTGGGCGGCGGCTCAGACCGTGGTGACGTGGGAGTGGGTGCCGTGCCCGGCCGGCAGGAGGGCCGCTCCGCGCAGCTCCTCGACGGCCCGGCGCGCGGCGTGCAGCGGGGTGGGCGCCATCTCGTAGTGGCACATCGAGCTGAGGTAGGCGTCGTCCGCGAACTTCATCAGGTGCAGCGGACGGCCGTCGATGAAGACGCCGCCGCCGGCCGCGGCGGACGCGACGCGTATGGTGCGCCCCTGGTACCGCTCGGTGTACTCGGTGTCGTCGGCGGTGCCGGCCGGGCGCGCGTCGGCGGCGGTGCCGGACGGCTCCTGATCGGCGGCCCCGGTGACGAAGGGGACGGCGGCGGCCGCGGCGGCCAGGGCCGCGCCCGCGGTGAGCTTGACCATCTCACGGCGCTCGATTGTCATGATCATGACCTTTCTGTGGATCGGCTGGACACGAGGAGGCGAGGAGGGCGAGGGGGGACGAGGGGAAAACCGGGCGGTGCCGCGGTCAGGCGGCGGTCGCCCCCGCCCCGGACACCACGACGCCCTTCGGTTCCAGCAGGAACTGGGTGTAGTTGTCGTCGTGCGGGATGCCGGGGACCGCGGTCCACGGCAGGACGGCGCCGCGGGTCACCTTGCGCACGCTCGGCTCCCGGATCACCGCCTCCGCCAGCTCCGCACGGGCGGTCAGCAGGTTCAGCACGAGCGAGTCCCGCAGCGGCGCCACCCCGTCGGCCTCCGTCCAGGGGGCGACGACCACGAACGGGAACGGCAGCTCCACCCCGACGGCCGGGTGGTCCGCCCGGTCGGCCGCGAGCACCACCGGCCGCAGCAGGAACGATCCGTCGGCCAGTTCGACCACCGGGCCCGAGCCGTCGATCCGGGCCGAGTGGTCGACCAGGCCCTCCCGCACCGCGTCGAGCTGCCGGCGGATCCGCTCCGCCCGCTCCCGGTCCGCGACCAGGAGCGTGGCGCCCCGCTCCGTCGCCGGCACCGAGGGCAGCTCGGCCAGCCGCCGGGCCAGCCGTTCGGCCACCTCCCCGACCGGGCGGGTGGTGAGCACCGCGGACAGGTTGGTGCACCGGGTGCCGCCGTCGAAGGAGGCGGACACCGCCAGGTGGTCGATCACCGCGTCGTCGGGCTCCACGTCCACGAACGCCTTGGTCCTCCCCGGCCCGCGCACCGCCACCGAGTCCTGCCCCTGCCACCGCCGCACCGCGCTGTCGCCGCCGTAGACGATCCCGCGGTCGGCCTCGCGCAGCAGGAACTCCCCGGTCTGGTGCGAGGCGGGCAGATAGGCCACCTTGTGCGCGGGCAGACCGGCCGCGAGCAGCGCCCGCATCAGCCGCCGGGCCGAGAAGGGGTCGCGGCTGCCGGGCTTGACGGCCACGCTGTAGCCGTGGAAGAGCGCCTGCGCCCAGGTGACGTTGGGCACCGGGTGGTTGCTCGCCATCACCGCCGCGAAGACCCGGCCCCGCGGCACCCAGCGGGTCTCGAAACCCTGCCCGAAACCGGTGCGCGGCAGCTCCGCGGCGGTCGTCTCGGGCAGCTCCCGCAACTCGGCCACCAGGTCGGCGACCGCCTGCTCGATCGCCGCCGCGGTCAGCCCGGTGGCGTGCGCCACGCGCGCGGCGTAATCCTGCGGGCTCTCGCCCTCCAGCGTGGCCGTGGCGAACAGCTCGGCGGCCTTGGCGAACACGTCCTCGCCGGGGGGCCGGCCGTCAGCGCGCTCCCGCAGCTCCCGCAGCGCCGCCAGCGCCATCAGCCGCGGCGCGGTGCCCACGTCGGCGAGGTCACCGCCGCGCACGTCCGGCACCCGGGTGCGGTCGGAGCTGGTCAGCGTCCGGCCGCAGACGAAGGGGTCGACGGTCACAGGGCTCGCGCCGGTCATCAGTAGACCCCCTCGATCACGCGTACGTCGTCCAGTCGGCGGTAGGTCTGCACGTCCGCGAGTCCCTCCACCGGGGAGCCGGGCCGGGCGGGAACGCGGATGGCGCTGTCGCGTTCCAGCACGTTGGGCAGGAACATCTCCTCGCTCACCAGGTGCAGCCGCACCCGGCCGCGCTCCCCGTCGGCGACCGGCCGACCCTCGTCGTCCACCAGTTCGAGACGGGTGGTCTCGGGGAACGGCTCGAACACGCACCGGTGTTCGTCACCGGGGACGGCCGGCCGCTGCGGAGCCACGCCCATCAGGCTGTTGCCGTAGATGCCGACGACCGTCGCCTCCGGGAAGAACACCTCCTCCAGCTGACGGAGGTTCTCGGCGCTGATGGACGTACCGGCCCAGAGGACGGCGCGGACCTTGGCGCGGACCGCCTCGTACAGCGCGGGGCGGGCGCAGATGGCCTCCAGCAGCGGGGGCGTGGTGTTGAGCACCGCCACGTCCTGGGTGGCGAGGATGGTCTCCGCCTGGTCCAGCAGATGCTGGACGTACTCGTCGGCGTCCGCCTCGCGGCCCTGCGCGAGCAGCCGCTTCACCCAGCGCGGGTCCAGGTCGACGGTGTGGAAGAGCCCGTTGCCGAGCGCGGCGTAACGGGAGACGTCGTAGCCGATCACATGGGGGCCGCTCGGGCCCAGGTGCAGCCAGTCGCCCTCGGCGGGCACCCCGGCCTCGATGAGGCGCTGCCGCGCCCAGACCAGCATCCGCGCACGGTAGCCGCCGTCCACGATGCGCTTGGGCGACCCGGTCGTCCCGCCGGAGTCGTAGACCCGGAACGGCCGGTCCGCCAGGCCGCGCGGGATCAGGTCCCGCACGGGCACCTGGCGCAGCTCGGCGCTCACGTCGGGGAACCGGGTGAGGTCGGCCAGGCCGTGCACCTCGGTGAGCGGGTCGAAGCCGAGCGCCGGGCGCTTGGCGAGCCAGAACGGCGACCCGGTGTCCTCCCCGAAATGCCAGGCCACCGTCTTCCGTACATGCAGGTCGAATGCGGTGTTCGTGACTGTTGTCGTCATGGCTGGATGCGCTCCTCAACGCGGAAAGGCGCCGACCCGTCCATCCTTCGGCCGACGCCTATCGCTGCTGTATCGCCGTTGTTTTTCCGCCGGGGGTGCCGCGCCGGGCCTCGCCGCGGCACCCCCGGCCGTCACGCGTCGCGCCGGCCGAGCGTCAGCGCGGTCAGCGCGCCCACGAGCGGGAAGACCGCCACCACGACGAGGAGGTCGGTCAGCGACATCGACTTCACCAGGGCGCCCGCCGTGGCGCTGCCCACGCCGCCGCCGACGAAGAAGGTGAGGTTGAGCAGGCCCATCGCACCGCCACGCAGGGCGGGTTCGACTCGCGCGGACATCAGGGCGGTGGTGATGACCTGGGTGACCGCGAACGCGGCGAAGCCGAGGGAGGCACCGATCACCACCGGCGCGGGGTGGGACAGCGCGACGGAGAGCGCCAGCACGACCGCCATGGCCGCCGCGATGCCGCTCAGCAGCAGGCTGCCGCCCCGGCCGCCGGTCAGCTTGCCCGCCGTCCGGGACAGCACGGCGCCGACGACCGCGCCCGGCAGCAGCCACGCGCCCACCGCCAGCACGCTCCAGCCGTGCTCGCCGACCAGGATCTGCGGCACCGCGTACATCGCGGCGAACAGACCGGCGTAGACACCGATGCCGGTCACCGCGGCCCGCAGGAAGACGCCGTCCGAGACGAGCCGGCGCGGCACGAAGGCCGCCTGCACCGCGCGGACCCGCAGCAGCAGCCCCACGGCGGACACCAGCAGCGCCGCGGCCAGCGCGATCACCACCGGAGCGGACAGCCCCAGCGCGTACGACTGGATGAGCAGCAGGAACGACATCGCCGCGACCGTCAGCAGCAGGGCGCCGGGCAGGTCCAGCGGCCGTCCGCTGCCCCGCCGGGCGGCGGCGGCCCGCAGGCACAGCGGCACCGCGAGCAGCGACAGCGCGGGCAGGACCAGGGTGATACGCCAGGTCACCCACTGGGTGAACACACCGCCCGCGAGGGTCGCGCTGGCCGAGAAGACCGCCATCGTCGCGCCGAAACCGCCCAGCACCGCGGCCCGGTCGGCCGGGGCGGCCGAGGCCGACAGCGCCAGCGCGCCCGAGGTCATGGCCCCGGAGCCGGCGGCCAGCACGAAACGGCCCGCCACCAGGGTGCCGATGTCGGGCGCCACCAGGCAGATCACGGTCCCGAGGGCGAGCACCAGCGAGCCGAGCAGCAGGGACGCGCGCACTCCACGCGAGTCGGCCAGCCGGCCGAACAGGGCCGTGCCGACACCCAGCGCGAGGGCGTGGGCGGTCAGCACCCAGGCGGCGGCCGAGGGAGTGGCGTCCAGCGACGCGGCGACGTCCGGCAGGGCGACACCGGCCGCGGTGACACCGAAGACGGCGGGGCCGAACAGCGCGCCGTAGCGCAGCCCCGCGGAGCGGGCACTGAGCGGGGCGGGGTGGTCGGCCGTGACGGACACGGCCTGTTCTGTGGTCATGGGAGATCCCTCTGCGGAGACGAAGGAGAAGAGGAGGAGGAGAGAGAGGCGGGGAGGAGGAGAGGAGGGGAGGAGGGGAGGAGGGGAGGAGGGGAGGAGGACAGAGCAAGGGAGGGGAAGGGAGGAGAGGGGAGAGCAGGGGGGCTGGAGGGGGAGAGGCGGAGGCGGGAAGGAGCAGGCCGGAGGCAGGAGGCAGGAGGCCGGAGGCCGGGGGCAGGACGGCCCGGGGTCGGTCAGTCGTGCGCGGGGCGCAGCGCGTGGCCCCGGCGGAACAGGTTGTCCGGGTCGTAGTGGTCCTTCAGCCGGGTCAGGCGGGCGCGGGTCCGCTCGTCGTAGCAGTCCGCCGCGGCGTCGGCCGTGTCGGGGCCGGCGAGGAAGTTGACGTACCGGCGGCCCGTGCCCCAGCCGGAGAGGGGGGCGAGCACCCGGTCCGGGGAGCCGGGCAGCGAGAGGGTCGACAGGGTGAAGGCCCCGTCGCGGTTGCCGACGGCGTTCGGCACGGCCGGCGGCCGGGACAGCGCCCCGCCGAGCTGCCGTACCTCGACCATCGGGTCGGTGCAGTCGGCGTCCGGCCCGGCCACCTCCAGCAGCCGTTCCAGCGCCGCGTCGTCCAGGTCGCGCAGCACGATGTTGCGTTCGTGGTAGGGCAGCGGCTCGGTGGGGTCCTGGTGGATGTCGGCGACGTCGGTGTACGGCATCTCGCCGACGGTGTCGGCCAGCGCCGCGCCGACGGCCCGCAGCGGGCGCACCAGGCGCTCGCCCTCTTCCGCCGGCCCGGTGAAGGCGATGCGGACATGGACGGCGAGCCGCCCGGCGGGGTGGCCGGGGACTCCGGGCAGGCCGGGCAGCCGCAGCAGGGCCACCGACGAGGTCATGGACTCGGGCACCCGGCGGGTCCAGTCCCGCCAGGTCCGCAGCAGCGGTGCGGCGAGTTCGCCCGGGAAGTACAGGCCCCCGCCGTACAGCCGGGGGACCGGCACGAGGCGGAACTCCAGGTCCGTGACGACACCGAAGTTGCCCTTGCCGCCCCGCACCGCCCAGAACAGGTCGGCGTCCGCCTCCGGGGTGACGGTGCGGTGCCGTCCGTCGGCCGTGACGATCCGGAACCGGGTCACGTGGTCCGCCGCGTAGCCGTACTGCCGGCCGAGCGGTCCGAGGCCGCCGCCCAGGGTGTAGCCCACGACGCCCACCAGCGGGGAGGAGCCGTTGAGCGGGGCGAGGTGGTGGTAGGCGGCGGCCGCGATGACCTGGTGCCACTGGGCGCCGGCCTCGACGCGCGCGATCCGGGTCAGCGGATCGACGGCCACGGTGTTCATCCGGCGGGTGCTGATCAGCAGGGCGTGCTCGTCGGGGGCGGCGATGCCGTGACCGGTGGCCTGGACCCCGACGGCGAGTCCGCGTTCGCCCGCGAACCGGACGGCGGCGACCACGTCGTCGGGGTGCACCGCCGCCACGATCAGCCGGGGCCGGTGCCGGGTGATCTCGTTGAAGCCCGCCAGCTCCGCCTCGTAGCCGGGGTCGCCGGGCAGGAGGACCTCACCCTTCACCTGGCCGACGAGGCGGTCCACCGCGCTGTTCTCGACTTCGTACTGCTGCGCTGAGCTGGTCACGGGCAGATCCCTCTCTGTGCGTGCGGCCCTTGGTGCGCGGGCCGCGACCGGCGACGGGATCGAGTCTTTCCGTCGCCGCAGAGCCCGGCCATCCCCAGCCGGAGAGGGAGTCCGCCGGTGCCGCCTCCCTAAATCGAGGGGGACGGCAGGAGGCGACGGGGGGTGGTCGGAGAGTCCGTCAGACTGGTCGGACCGAACAGCAGGTCCCGCCATTCCTCGGACTGGGTACGGGCTTCGGAGCTGCCCAGGATGAGACGTTCCAGCGACCGCAGCCGCTCGCCGGGCTCGATGCCCAGTTCCTCGCTGAACCGCCGCCGGGTGGTGCGGAACAGCGCCAGGGCGTCGGCCGTGCGGCCGGACTGGAACAGGGCGATCATCAGCTGCGCGATCAGCGTCTCGCGGAAGGGGTGCTCGGTCACGTGATGGGTGAGTTCACCCAGGATCCGCCGGTGGTAGCCGAGGCGCAGCTCCAGTTCGAAGCAGTCCTCCAGGGCGGAGTGGTAGTCCTCGTGGTACTTGAGGGCGACGCTGTCCAGCAGCGGGCTGCCGAGACCGGCGCCGAGCGGGCCGCGCCACAGCGCGAGGGCCTCGCGGAACAGCCCGACCACCTCGCCGGGCGCCCTCGTGCGCGCCTCCAGCCGGGCCTGGCCGATCAGCCGGGCGAACCGGTGCAGGTCGATGTCGTCGTCGCGGACCTGGAGTTGGTATCCGGTCTTGTGCGTCTCGATGGTGGCGGGAACATCACCGCCGGCGAATTGCCGACGTAATGACGAAATACAGATGCGTATCTGACTGCGGTCCGTGACGGGCGGGGAGTCGTCCCATATGGCTCTTATCAGGCGCTCCACCTCGATGACCCGGTTGCTTTCCAGCAGCAGCATGTTCAGCAGAATGCGCTGCCGATCTCCACTGAGTTTCACCTCTCCCTTGGCCCCGTGCACGACAAGAGGCCCGAGCGCCAGAAATGCAGGGTTCCCGGTCATGATCCCCCCGAAGTCTTGGCGGCGATACGGAGTCGCCGCCTCTCCGTAGCTCACCAGCTCGGCAGGAACTTTAGTCCCCATCCTTCCGGCGCAGCCAACTGATGGCTTATTTCCCTACCCAGCCGCGCCATTTCATCCAGCAGGCGTGCCCGGTCGAGGCCGCCCGCGTCCAGTGCTCTCAACTTCGCACGATTTACCAGCTCGACCATCAGGACTTTCGCCGTCTCGTCGTCCGATGCCACGAAGACGTCGACGGGCTGCTGGTCCAGCTCGCCGCGGTAGATGGATTCGGCGTCCCCGGCGGGGCACGCCCTGACCCAGCGGGCCTCGGGCGCGATGTCGACCAGATCCCGCATGCGTCGCCCGGCGGTCCGCTCGTGCGGCGCGGTGACCTCCACGAGCACCTTCCCGGCGAGCGTTCCCGCCCTGGTCCGCAGGGCCTGCGCGCTTTCGTCCCGCGGCGCCGCGAGGATCACCAAATCTGGCTGAAAGGACACATGTGCGGTGCAGGCGACGACGAGTCCGGGAGTTCCGGCCGCGGCTTCCCGGGCCACTGTGCGGGCTCGTCCGATACGGCGATCGGCCAGCAGGACGACCGCGCCCGCGACGGCAGCCCGCCGCGCCATCGCCCTGCCCATGTCGCCCGCCCCGATGACTCCCACTCTCATTGCTGGTCGGCTCCCGCTCCTGGCCTGCACGGACGGAACGTTTCGGTGGGCCCGGGCGGCCCCGCGCCGCGGACCACCTCGTTCCGGCCGCCACCCTTCCGCAACCCGGGCGGCTTTTCATCCCCGCATTCGAGGGGAGTCGCGCCCGCGCCCGCCGGCGCATACCCCTCAAGTGCGGGGTTGGCCGCGAGCCGGCGGCCTGCGACCATCGGACGGTGACCAGTGCCCAGCCGACCCGAGTCGACACCGGACGCACCGAACTCCTCAGCCGTGCCGCGCGGAGCACCGATCCGCTGGCCATGTTCGCGGAGACCTCCCACCATCTGCGCAGGCTCATGCCGTACGACGCCGCGGTCTGGCGGGTCACGGATCCGCAGACCGGGATGATGGCCGCCCCCATCCGCGCCGAGAACCTGGACGAGAAGGGGTGCGCGGTCTACTGGGAGTGCGAACTGTTCACGGAGAACGTCAACCTCTACCGCGATCTGGCCCAGGCCGAGCGGCCGGTGGCGGGGCTGCGCGAGGCCACCGGCGACCTGCCCGCGCGCAGCAGCCTGTTCCAGGCGTTCATGAAGCCGCGCGGCCTGCAGGACGAGTTACGGGCCGTGCTCCGCGTCGGCGGACGCCCGCACGGGCACATCAGCCTCTTCCGCGCGAAGGGCCGTCCGGCGTTCGGACCGGCCGAGACCAAGCTCATCGAGAGTCTGATCACCCCCCTGGCCAGGAAGTTGCGCTCGTTCGCCGGAACCGTTCCGCAGTCCCTGCCCGACACCGTGCACGGCCCCGGCCTGCTGCTGTTCGACGCGACCGGCGCGCTGCTGTCCGCGAACGACGACGCGCTCGCCCACCTCGAGGACCTGCCCGAGGGTCCCGCCGTGCGGGCGGCCTCCGGACTGGAGGTGCCGGCCTGGATCCAGTCCACCGCGCTGAAGGCCCGTGCGATCGCCCAGGAGCGGGACCGGGGCCACGCCCGGGTGCGGGTGCGCGCCCGCAGCGGCCGCTGGCTGGTGTGCCACGCCTCGTGCCTGCGGGAGGCGGACGGTTCGCTCGGCCCCTCCGCGGTGGTGATCGAACCGGCGAAGACCTCCGAGATCGTGCCGCTCATCGTGGACGCCTACGAGCTGACCGAGCGCGAGACGGAGGTGACCCAGTGCATCGCGCGCGGGCTGTCCACCGGCCAGATCGCCCAGGAGCTCCACCTGTCGCCGCACACGGTCCGCGACTACGTGAAGGCCGTCTTCGAGAAGGTCGGCGTCTCCAGCCGGGGCGAACTGGTCGGCAAGCTGTTCACCGAGTACTACGCGCCCCGCGCCGAGCCGGGCATCGTCCGCGTCCACGACAGCTGAGGACGGCGCCTCCTCCGGCTCCCCTGGCTCCCCCGGCTCACCCCGCTCCCCCGGCTCCCCTCGCTCCCCGGCTCCGACGCCTCCCTGGCCCCCGCGCCTCCCCTGACGACGGCATGACAGGGTGACGGATACACTCACCGCCGGCAACAGGGGCCCCTCGGGGCACGGCAGTCACAGGGGAGGCCGCGGTGGCGGTGAACGCCAAGAAGATCGCCGTCTATCTGATCGTGGTCTTCGTGCTGTACGTGATCATCACGGACCCGGCCAAGGCCGCCGACTACGTCCAGATAGGCTTCGAGGGCATATCGGACGCCGCGGGGGCACTGGGCGACTTCGCGACGTGGGTCGCCAACGGAGGAAAGTCATGATCCGCCACCTGGTCCTGTTCAAGCTCGACGCGGGCGTCGACCGCGACGACCCCCGTGTGGTCAAGGGGGTCGAGGCGTTCCGCGCGCTCGAGGGCCGGATCCCCGAGATCCGCTTCTGGGAGCTGGGCTGGAACATCAGCGACCGCCCCATCGCCTACGACTTCGCCATCAACTCGGGCTTCGACGACGCCGACGCGCTGCGCCGGTACGTGGAGCACCCGGATCACCAGGCGGGTGTGGCGCTCTGGAAGGAGTTCGCCACCTGGGTGATCGCGGACTACGAGTACTGAGCCGCGCGCACCCCTCGACTCCGGCCCTCCGCCCTCCCGGCGGGGGGCTTTTTCCCACCGCACATAGGGCCTTTTACCCCAACTCATCCCTCAACACGGCGTTATGAGGTGCTTGCACACAGTGCACATGTCTTGTGATGCTATGACCGCTTTTGACGGATGAGTTGACCGATGAAGAGGTGGCGTTGACCGTGTCGGCCAGTACTGCGCCGCCCCAGGAGACCGCACCGCGCAGCCGCGGCGCCGACACCCGGGCCCTCACCCAGGTCCTCTTCGCCCAGCTCAAGGAGCTGGAGCCGGGCACGCCGGAGCACGACCGGGTGCGCGGGGCGCTGATCGAGGCCAACCTTCCGCTCGTGCGGTACGCCGCCGCCCGCTTCCGCTCCCGCAACGAGCCCATGGAGGACGTCGTCCAGGTCGGCACCATCGGGCTCATCAACGCCATCGACCGCTTCGACCCCGACCGGGGCGTGCAGTTCCCGACCTTCGCGATGCCGACCGTGGTCGGCGAGATCAAGCGCTACTTCCGCGACAACGTGCGCACCGTCCACGTACCGCGCCGGCTGCACGAGCTGTGGGTGCAGGTCAACAGCGCGACCGAGGACCTGACCACCGCCTTCGGACGCTCCCCGACGACCGCCGAGATCGCCGAGCGGCTGCGGATCTCCGAGGACGAGGTGCTGTCCTGCATCGAGGCCGGGCGGTCGTACCACGCCACCTCGCTGGAGGCCGCGCAGGAGGGCGACGGACTGCCGGGGCTGCTCGACCGGCTCGGCTACGAGGACCCCGCGCTGGACGGCGTGGAGCACCGGGACCTCGTCCGGCACTTGCTGGTGCAACTGCCGGAACGCGAGCAGCGCATCCTGCTGCTGCGCTACTACAGCAACCTGACCCAGTCACAGATCAGCGCGGAACTCGGCGTCTCCCAGATGCACGTCTCCCGGCTGCTGGCGCGCAGCTTCCAGCGGCTGCGGTCGGCGAACCGCATCGAGGCCTGAGGCGCGGCCGGCGCCGTGCGCCTCCCGGGGCCGGACACCCGTATGGAGCCGTTTGCGCACCGGGTGAATCGAACCGGCGCACAACCGAAAGCCTGATCCATCGACCACCCTCGCGAGCGAATCGCTCACCTGGGCGGTTGTGGTCGGACGTGTGCCGAAAAGCCGTCAGACCCTTTGTTTCCAGGGCGTTTTCGCGTCTTGCATGTCGACATGTCACTACAGCGTGTTGCCGACATGTGACATTCTGCGGGAAGCGCGTTTGCCGGAGCTTCGGCTCCGGTATTCAGGTGAAGGCTGCGTTCCTCGACGGGAGCGACCGCCAGACCGTCCCGCGACCCAAAGGGGGTGGCATGTCCGCAGACCAGGGCAGCTCGAAGGTGCTCACGCTCACGAAGAGCGAGGGAGCGACCGTCGAGCCCGACGTGCTCGACGACGTTACGGCCCTCGGGGCCGCGCCGGCCCCGGCCCTCCCGACGGCTGATGTCCCGGCGGATCTCCCGGCCGAAGTCCCGGCGCTGCCGGCCTCGGGGGACATCGACACCCGCACCCTGTCCCGCTCCCTGTTCCTGCGGCTGGCCGCCCTCGACGAGAACAGCCCCGAGCGCGCCTACGTCCGGGACACCCTGATCGAGCTGAACCTCCCCCTCGTGCGCTACGCGGCGGCCCGCTTCCGCTCCCGCAACGAGCCGATGGAGGACATCGTCCAGGTCGGCACGATCGGCCTGATCAAGGCCATCGACCGGTTCGACTGCGAACGCGGCGTGGAGTTCCCGACCTTCGCGATGCCGACGGTCGTGGGCGAGATCAAGCGGTTCTTCCGGGACACCTCGTGGTCGGTCCGCGTGCCGCGGCGGCTCCAGGAGCTGCGCCTGGCCCTGACCAAGGCCAGCGACGAGCTGTCCCAGAAGCTGGACCGCTCCCCCACGGTCGGCGAACTCGCCTCCGTGCTGGGCGTGTCCGAGGACGACGTGGTCGACGGCTTGGCGGTCGGCAACGCGTACACGGCCTCCTCGCTGGACTCGCCGGCCCCCGAGGACGACGGCGGCGAGGGCTCCCTGGCCGACCGGCTCGGGTACGAGGACAGCGCCCTGGAAGGCGTCGAGTACCGGGAGTCCCTGAAGCCCCTGCTCGCCAAGCTGCCGCCCCGCGAGCGCCGGATCATCATGCTCCGCTTCTTCGCCAACATGACGCAGTCGCAGATCGGCGAGGAGGTCGGCATCTCCCAGATGCACGTCTCCCGGCTGCTGACGCGCACGCTGGCCCAGCTGCGGGACGGGCTCATCTCCGACTGAGGGCACGTCGGCGGGTCCGGCTGAGAGCACGTCGGCGGTCCGGCCGACAGCACGTCAGCGGGTCGTCACAGCCGACGACTTGGCAGAGCACCGGACACGACCTGCGGGACTTGTGGCCGCCGAGGCGCCGTGACACGCGCGTCGGCGGCCGTCGTGTGTCTGCCGTGTGTCCGGTGTCTGCCGTGTGTCCGGTGTCTGTCGTGTGCCCGGAAAGCGGGCGGTTACTTCAGCGCGAGCCAGGCGACGGCGGCGACGATCGCGACGGCGACGACGACACCGACGATCAGACCGATCCGGGGGCCCGCCGGGGCGGACGCCTGCCGCTGGGCCTGGGGCGCCTCGTCGACGAACGCGCGGAACATCTGGGTGCTGCCTGCGGGGTCGTAGTTGCCCTGCGGGTTCTGGGTGTTGGCCATGCCCCGAGACCCTAGCGAAGAGACGGCAACGGCCCAAGGCCGGGGTTGCGAAGGCCCGCGCGGGGCCGCAGGGGCGCGCGGGCGCGCCGGGTCACCCCGATAGCCCTCCCCACCTGCGTCTTTACAGTCTCCAATACTTGCCTTTGCCAAGTTTTTGGTCCCGCATGCCCGTTTTCGTTTGCCTGTGGCAACCATCCATTCCTATGGTTGCCCTAAGCAACAAAGAACCGGGAGACGTCCTATGGCCGAGCAGGCGCTGTACGAGGAGCTGGTACGTCAGTTCAGTGCCTTCGGTGCCGTGAAGCGGGAGATGGGACGGATCCTGCCGTCCGACTGCCCCGCCGGCTCCGCCGCCGTGCTGACCCTGCTCGGACGGCACGGCGAGATGCGGATGAGCAGGCTCGCCGAGCTGCTGAGCGTCGACATGTCGGTGACCAGCCGCCATGTCGCCCACCTCGCCGAGCGCGGCTGGATCGAACGCTCCCCCGACCCGGCGGACAAGCGCTCCCGGCTTCTCCACCTGACCGCGGCCGGCGAGGCCCAGCTGGACGAGCTGTCCCGACGGACCACCCGGCTGCTCGCCGAGCGGCTGAGCGACTGGACCGACGAGGAGGTCGTCCGGCTCACCGGACTGATGGCCCGGCTGCGGGCCAGCTTCGACGACTGCCGCGCCGCACCGTCCCGGCCGCCGCGGCCCCCCGCACCGCCGCAGGGCGCGCGCCCGGTTCCCGACACCCGTACACCCGCAGCGACGACGTAAGAAAAGGAAGCCCATGGCAACGACCACACCAGCCGGTGTGCGGGCTCACGCCAGGCACGGGGGAGGCGCCCACGGCGGCGGTTCCGCCGGCGGCGCACCGATGACCCACCGGCAGATCATGGAGGCGCTCTCCGGGCTGCTGCTCGGCATGTTCGCCGCCATCCTCTCCTCCACGATCGTCTCCAACGCCCTGCCCGAGATCATCCAGGACCTCGGCGGCGGCCAGAGCGCGTACACCTGGGTGGTCACCGCCGCCCTGCTGTCGATGACGGCGTCCACCCCGCTGTGGGGCAAGCTGGCCGACCTGGTCAGCAAGAAGGCGCTGGTGCAGATAGCCCTGCTGATCTACATCGTCGGCTCGGTCGTCGCCGGCCTGTCGCAGAACAGCGGCATGCTGATCGGCGCCCGCGTCATCCAGGGCCTCGGCGCCGGTGGTCTCACCGCGCTCGCCCAGATCATCATGGCCGCGATGATCTCCCCGCGGGAGCGGGGCCGCTACTCCGGCTACCTGGGCGCGACGTTCGCGGTCGCGACGGTCGGCGGTCCGCTGGTCGGCGGTGTCATCACCGACACCGACTGGCTCGGCTGGCGCTGGTGCCTCTACGTCGGTGTGCCGTTCGCGCTGATCGCGCTGGTGGTGCTGCAGAAGACCCTGCACCTGCCGGAGAGCAGGCGCCGCGTGAAGGTCGACTGGGCCGGCGCCTTCTTCATCACCGCCGCCGTCTGCCTGCTGCTCATCTGGGTCACCTTCGCCGACGACAAGTACGACTGGCTGTCCTGGCAGACGTACACCATGGTCGGCGGGGCGCTCGTGCTCGCCGTCGTCTTCCTGTTCGTCGAGACGAGGGCCGCCGAGCCGATCATCCCGCTGCACCTGTTCCGCAACCGCACGATCACGCTGGCCTCGGTCGCCTCCCTGTTCGTCGGCATCGCGATGTTCGCGGGCACCGTCTTCTTCAGCCAGTACTTCCAGCTGGCGCGCGACAAGTCGCCGACGATGTCCGGCGTCATGACGATCCCGATGATCGCGGGTCTGTTCGTCTCCTCCACCGTCTCCGGCCTGATCATCACCAAGACCGGCAAGTGGAAGGCGTGGCTGGTCACCGGCGGTCTGCTGCTGACCGCGGGCCTCGGCCTGCTGGGCACCATGCGCTACGACACCGACTACTGGAAGATCGGCGTCTACATGGCCGTCATGGGTCTCGGCGTCGGCATGATGATGCAGAACCTCGTGCTGTCCACGCAGAACCAGGTCGCCCCGCACGAGCTGGGCGCCGCCAGCTCCGTCGTCACCTTCTTCCGGTCGCTCGGCGGCGCGGTGGGCGTCTCCGCGCTGGGCTCGGTGATGTCGACCCGCATCACCCACTACGCCGAGGACACCATCGGGCAGCTCACCCCGGAGCAGCGGGCGGGTGCCGCCAAGGCGATGGGCACGGGCCAGATCCCCGACATGGACCTGCTGCCCGCCCCGATCCGCGACTGGCTGGAGAGCGCCTACGGGCACGGCATCGCCGACGTCTTCCTCTACGTCACGCCGATCGCGTTCATCGCCTTCCTGGTGACCCTGTTCATCAAGGAGGTCCCGCTGCGCACCTCGGGCGCGCTGGCACAGGCGGCGGAGGCGTCGGCCCCGGCGGGGGCGACGGCGGGGGCGACGGCGGGGCCGACGGCGGAGCCGAAGGCCGAGGCCGGCACCGGCACCGGCACTGACACTGGCGGAAAGGTCCCGGCCTGGGCCATGGCCGCCGTCACCGAGGCCGCCGGTGAGGCCGGACCCGAGGGCGCACAGCGGCTCGCCGGCGCCACGGTGGCCGGGCCCGCCACGACCGCCGAGGCCCACGTGACCGCCGCGTCCGCCGAGTCGGCCGAGTCCCACGCCACCGCCGCGTCCGCCGAGGCCGCCGGATCCGCCGCGTCGGTCGGTGGCGGTATCCCGGTGCGCGGGCAGGTCCGCGGGGCCGAGAGCGCGCCCGTCCCGCAGGCCGCCGTCACGCTGATCTCCCTCTCCGGGCGGCAGCTGGGCCGGTCGGTCGCGCAGGCCGACGGCTCCTACACGCTGCACGCGCCGGGCGCGGGCTCCTACGTGCTGATCGCCTCAGCCGACGGCTTCCAGCCGCAGGCCTCCACGATCGTCGTGCACGACGAGCCGGTGGCGTACGACATCCTGCTCAGCGGCACCAGCGGGCTCAGCGGCGTCGTGCGGGCCGCCGGGAGCGCGCTGCCGGTCAAGGACGCGATGGTCGTCGTCACCGATGTGCGCGGGGATCTGCTGGCCAGTGCGGCCACCGGGGAGCAGGGCGAGTTCGGCTTCGCCGAGCTGGTGCCCGGCCCGGTGACCGTCGCGGTGAACGCCGCCGGGTTCCGGCCGCGCGCCCTGCCCGTCGAGGTGGGCGGCACCGGGGTCACCCGCGTCGAGATCGACCTCGACGCCGGCGCCCGGGTGCGGGGCGTGGTGCGGGCACCGCACGGTCCCCTCGCGGACGCCCGCGTGACGCTGGTGGACGCGGCGGGCAACGTGGTCGGCACGGCCACCACCGGGGCGGACGGCGCGTACGCCTTCACCGACCTGGACGGCGGCGAGTACACGGTCATCGCGACCGGCTACCCGCCCGTCGCGACCGCCCTGACGGTCGGCGGCGCGGGCGTCGACGACCACGACATCACCCTCGCCCAC
Source organism: Streptomyces sp. NPDC052687 (assembly GCF_040678395.1). Classification (NCBI taxonomy): domain Bacteria; kingdom Bacillati; phylum Actinomycetota; class Actinomycetes; order Kitasatosporales; family Streptomycetaceae; genus Streptomyces; species Streptomyces sp. NPDC052687. The sequence goes on from NZ_JBFATR010000005.1 coordinate 50,524, forward strand.
CCCGGCGAGTGACCCAGCCACCGGCCCGTGGCGCGCGCTCCGAGCGAGGGCGCGCCGCGGGCCGGTTTCCCTGCGAGGAGTTATCGAACATGGCACTGACCGCGAGAATCCGTACCCGGGACGGATGGGCGGTGTCGCACGCCGTCGTCACCCTGACCGACATGACCGGTACGCAGGTGCTGCGGGCCGAGGCGGACGCGGACGGCGTCGTGCGCGATCCGACCGCGCTGGCGCCCGGGGCGTACACGGTGATCGTCACCGCCGTCGGGTACGCGCCGCACGCCGCCGGGGCGCTCGTCACGGCGAGCGGGCGGATCGAGGCCGGCACGGTGACGCTGGCCCGGCAGGGAAGTGGCTCCGAGCTGCCGCCGCCGGGGCCCTGGACGATCGACCCGGCGCACTCCGGTGTCGCCGCCGTCGCCCAGCACCTGGGCATCTCCAGCGTGCGCGGGCGGTTCACCGACTTCGGCGGGTCGATCGAGATCGCGCCCGACGACATCGTGAACTCGCGGGTGCAGGCGGTGATCCGGGCGGCGTCGATCGACACCGGCAACGGCATGCGCGACACCCATCTGAGGTCGGCGGACTTCCTGGACACCGAGCGGTTCCCGGAGATCGTCTACCGGTCGGCGGGCCTGTCGCCGGCCGGCCCGGACCGCTGGACGGTCCACGGCGAGCTGGACATGCGCGGTGTCGTCCGCCCGGTCGACCTGGACCTGTCCTACCTCGGCACCGGCGCCGACCCGTGGGGCGGGACGCGCGCGGCGTTCCGGGCGACGGCCGAGCTGCGGCGCGAGGACTTCGCGATGAACTACAACCAGGTCGTGCAGGCCGGGATCGCGGCGATCGGCACCACCCTGCGGGTCGAGCTGGACGTCCAGGCGGTCCAGGGCGAGCGCCTGCCCCAGCCGTAGGCCGACGGCAGGACACCGGACATCGCGACCACCACCCGGCTGTCGCTTAACGAGCCGCCGGACTTCGTACGGCGACGGGAGGCTTCCCGGCGCGGCCGGTGGCGCGGGAAACCACCCCGTAGGGGGTGTCCCGCCGGTCAGCCGCGTTCGACCATCGCCTCGATGCCGGCGATCAGCAGGTCGAGGGCGTAGGAGAAGTCGCGGTCCAGCATCTCGGCGACCGTGCTGCCGCCCCGGGCCGCCATGATGTCCTTCGACTCCTGGAGGAACTCGCCGGTCTCGGGCACCTCGCTCACCGTGCGCAGGGCCTGCTCGTAGAAGCCGTCCGGGGTCTGACCGGTGTCGGCGACGCGGGTGTAGAAGTGGCCCTCGATGGTGCCGTAGCCGTAGACGAACTGGAAGACGGCGACGATGGCGCTCGTGATGCGGTGGGCGGGCATGCCCGTGCGGCGGATGATGTGCTGCACCACACGGGCGAACGCCAGGTTCCGCGGGCCGATGTTGAGGAACCGGCCGACCAGCGGGGAGGCCCAGGGATGGCGCACCAGCAGGGCCCGGTACTCCGCCGCCAGCGCCCGCAGCTGGTCCCGCCAGTCCTCGCCGGCGTCCGGGTCGGGCAGCCGCAGCTCGCCGAAGACGGCGTCCAGGGCGAGCTCCAGGAGATCGTCCTTGGTGTCGACGTACCAGTACACGGACATGGCGGTGACGTTCAGCTCGGCCGCCAGCCGCCGCATGGAGAACTTCGCCAGGCCCTCCGCGTCCAGCAGCCGCACGGTCGCCTCGGTGATCCGCTCCCGGTCCAGCCCGGACGGCTGCCCGCCGCCCCGCCGGCGGCGCCCCTCGTCCCCCAGCCAGACGCTGGCCCGCGCCGCCCCGCGTTCCGCAGCGTTCTCAGCAGCGTCCTTCGCCATGGCGCACCTTCCTGAGCATTCCGACGCCGGTCATGCCACGTAACTTAGGGGGCGGGGACCCGCGCGGAGCACCGCGGACCACTCGCGGCCGCCCCTGCCCGGCGTCCCCCGGTCCTCAGGCGTCTTCCCGCTCGGCCCGCCGCAGCAACGCCGCCGCGACGACACCGCCCAGCAGCACGGCGGCGGCGCCCACCAGCTGACTGAGCGACAGCCCGTCGGCGTACGCGTCGACCACCCGGTCGCGCTCCACGGCGGAGCCGGCCGCCGCCAGCGCCACCGGCAGCGACACCGCCGCGAACCGCGAGTTGAGCACCGCGCCCAGTACCGCCACCCCGAGCCCGTTGCCGAACTCCGCCAGCGTGCCGTTGATCCCGGCGCCGACGCCCGCCTTCGCGGGCGGGATCGCGCTCATGATCGCGTGCGCCATCGCGGGGTTGGCGACGGCACAGCCCACCCCGATCAGCACCAGCCCGAGCAGCATCCCCGCGTACCCGCCCGAGCCGAGCGTCGCGATCGACACCAGTCCGGCGGACATCAGCACCATGCCCAGCAGGACGGAGACCGGCGTGCCGAGGGCGGTGGTCCACTTCGCCGACAGCCCGGAGAAGTTGAGCACCACGACCGCCAGCGCCAGCGGCGCCGTGCGCAGGCCGGCCTCCAGCGGGCCGTAGCCGAGCACGAACTGCAGGTGCTGGGTGAGCAGGAACAGCGCGCCGCCCATCCCGAAGGTGATCAGCACGGCTCCGGCGACCGCGCCGGTGAACCGGCGGTTGCGGAAGAAGTGCAGGTCGAGCATGGGGTACGGGATCCGGCTCTCCCACCGGGCGAACACCGCGAGGACGACGACCGCGACCGTGCCGCCGGCCAGCACCCGCCCGGACGACCAGCCGTGCTCCGGGCCGGAGATGATCGTGAAGACCAGGGACGACATGCCGATGGTGGACAGCAGCGCGCCGAGCAGGTCGGGCCGGTCGCCCTGCGGGTTCTTGGACTCCGGCACGAGCGCGACGACGGCGGCCAGGCCGAGCGCGGCGACCGGCAGGTTGATCAGGAAGATGGCGCCCCACCAGAAGTGGTCCAGCATGAAGCCGCCGACGAGCGGACCGGTGGCGAAACCGAGCGCGTTGACCGCGCTCCAGACGCCGATCGCCTTCGGGTGCTCCTCCGGCGCGAAGATCTGCATGGCCACGGCGAGGGTGGTGGTCAGCAGCAGCGCGCCGCCCACGCCCATGCCGGCCCGCGCGGCGATCAGCTGGGCGGTGGAGTCGGCGAGGCCGGCGACCAGGGAGCCGGCGCCGAACAGCGCCAGACCGGTGATCAGCATCTTCTTGCGGCCGTAGCGGTCGGCGGCGCTGCCGGCGGTGAGCAGCAGGCCCGACTGGACCAGCGAGTAGGCGTTGATCATCCACTGGATGTCGGAGGTCGCGGCGTCCAGTTCCTCGGTGAGGGACGGGATGGCCACGTTCAGGACGGTGTTGTCGAGCAGCACCGTCAGCTGGGCGAGACAGATGACACCGAGGATCAGCCAGCGCCGCGGGTGGCCGCCCTGGGTGTCGTGCGGGGACTGAACCGGAGAGGTCGACGACATGCTGTACACCGTATAGGCAGCCCTATACGGTGTACAGCGGTTATCCGGGCCGTCGGCGTCAGCCCTTCGGCCGGGTCAGGTCGTAGAAGGTGGCCGAACCGACCGTCACCGCCTCGAAGCTCTCCTCGACCCAGGCGCTGATCCGCGCGGAGGTGCCGTCGCCGCCGCCGGGGCCCGTGCCGCCGCCGGTGCCGCTCGCGAGGAAGTAGTGGATCTCGCCGTCCTCGACGTACCGCTGGAACTGCGCGAGCGTCGGGGCCGGGTCGGTGCCGTTGAAGCCGCCGATCGCCATCACCGGCTCGCCCGTGGCCAGCTGGTAGCTCGCGGCGTTCTGCGAGCCGATGGCCGCGGCGGCCCAGGTGTACCGCGCGGCGTCCGCCTCCAGCAGCCGCCTGGCCTCGTCGGAGACGGAGGCGCCGTTGAGGAGGCCGCCCATGCCGCCGCCCGCACGGCCACCGCCCTCGCCGGTGCCCCCGGCGGGCGTCTGGGGCCGGCCGTCCTGCTGGGTGCCGTCCTGCTGGGTGCCGTTCTGCTGATTCGGGCCAGGTCCGCCGGGGAGGGCGCCGCCGATGCCGCCCGTCGGGGGCTGGTTCGCCGTCCCGCCGTCCTGGCCGCCGGGGGCCTGGTTCCGGCCGCCCTGCCGGTTGCCGCCCGGGAAGCCGCCGGGGCCGCCGCCCGCGCCGGGCCGCCCGCCGCCCGTGCCGCCCGCGACCGCCGGGCCGGCCGTGACGATCGAGCCGCTGTGGCCCTCGCCGAGAGTGGTGAGGGTGTACGCCGCCGGCCCGGCCGACCCGGTCACCAGGGCCAGCGCGATCACGCCGAACGTCAGCCGGCGGCCGAGCCGGCCGGCGAAGACCAGACCGAGCGCGGCGGTCAGTCCGCCGGCGAGGACCACCCACTTCAGCCACGGCAGGTAGGCGGCGGAGCGGTCGAGCAGGACGTAGCCCCACACCGCGGTGGCCGTCATCGCGGCGGCCAGGGCCAGCGAGGCCCGGGCCCGGCCGCGCTCCCGCCACAGCAGGGCCGTGCCCATGCCGGTCAGCGCGGCGACGTACGGCGCGAGGGCGACGGTGTAGTACTCGTGGAAGATGCCCTGCATGAAGCTGAAGATCACCATGGTGATCAGCAGGGAGCCGCCCCAGAGGAGGAACACCGCGCGGGTGGGGTCGGTGCGGTTCGGCTTGCGGGTGGCGAACAGGGCAGCCACGAGGAGGATCAGCGCCGCCGGGATCAGCCAGGAGACCTGGCCGCCGATGGTCGCGCCGAACATCCGGTCCCAGCCGGTCTCGCCCCAGCCGCCGCCCTGGCCGCCGCCGACACTGCCGGTCTCCTCGCCGTTGATCCGGCCGAGCCCGTTGTAGCCGAAGGTCAGCTCCAGGAAGGAGTTGTGCTGCGAGCCGCCGACGTACGGCCGCGAGGACGCCGGCCACAGCTCCACGACCGCCACCCACCAGCCGCCCGCGACGACCATCGCGAGTCCGGCGAGCAGCACCTGGCCGACGCGCCTGCGCAGCGGGGCGGGGGCCAGCACGGCGTAGACCAGCGCGAGCACCGGCAGGATCAGGAAGGCCTGGAGGGTCTTGACCAGGAAGGCCAGTCCGATCGCCGTGCCCGCCCACACCAGCCACTTCGTCCGCGCTTCCTCCAGGGCGCGCTGGGTGCCGTACACGGCGCAGGTCATGAGCAGCGCGAGGGCCGCGTCCGGGTTGTTGAAGCGGAACATCAGCGCGGCGACCGGCGTCAGCGCGAAGACCGCCATGGTGAGCAGCCCGGCCGGGGCGGCGAAGCGGCGGCGGACGGACGCGTACAGCACACCGGCCGTCGCCACCGCCATCAGCACCTGCGGGAACAGGATCGCGAAGGAGTTCAGGCCGAGCAGCCGCACCGACAGCGCCATCGGCCACAGGGCGGCGGGGGGCTTGTCGACGGTGATGGCGTTGCCCGCGTCGAGCGAACCGAAGAAGAACGCCTTCCAGGACCGGCTGCCGGCCTGGACGGCCGCGGAGTAGAAGGAGTTGGCGTAGCCGGACGCCGTCAGGTTCCAGGTGTACAGCGCGCCGATGAGGAGCAGTGCGCCGAGGAAGGCGGGGCGGGCCCAGCGGGGGTCGTCGGGGCGGCCGCGCCACAGCCGGCGGACGGGGGAGGGAGGCTCGGCGGTGGCGGGCGGGCCGGCGGGCGGGCCGTGCGGCGGGGACGCGGGCGCGGGCGCGCTCGTAGGCGTGGGTGTGGTGGTGGGCGTGGTCGCGGGCGTGGGTGTGGTCGCGGGCACGGTCTCGGTCATCGGGAGCCCCTTGGATCGGTGTCGTGGTCCGGGAAGACCCAGGCCCGGAAGAGCAGGAAGCGCAGCACCGTGGCCGCGAGGTTGGCGGCGATCAGGACCGCGAGTTCGGTGGAGCGCGCCGGGTCGGAGGTGGCCGCGCCGAGCGCGGCGAGGGAGCCGCTGGTGAGGGCGAGACCGATGGCGAAGACGACCAGGCCCTGTGCCTGGTGCCGCACCGCGCCGCCGCGCCCGCGCACCCCGAAGGTGAGGCGCCGGTTGGCCGCCGTGTTGGCGACGGCGGAGAGCAGCAGCGCGAGCGCGTTGGCGGTCTGCGAACCGGTCGCGGAGCGGAAGCCGCTGTAGAGGAGCAGGTAGCACAGGGTGGACAGGGCGCCGACGACGCAGAAGCCGAGCAGCTGGCGGGCCAGGCCCCGGGGGACGTCGGTGAGCCGGCGGTCGCGCGGGTCGTCGCCGAACGGCCGGGTCAGCCGGTCCAGCGGCAGCGATCCGGTGGCCAGCGCCCTGCCCACCCGCAAGACGCCCTTCAGGTCCTCGGTGGCGGTCCTCACGATGTGCACGGTCGAGTCGGGGTCGTCGACCCAGTCGACGGGCACCTCGTGGATGCGCAGGCCCGCGCGCTCGGCGAGCACCAGCATCTCGGTGTCGAAGAACCAGCCGGTGTCCTCCACCAGCGGCAGCAGCACCTGGGCGACATCGCGGCGGATCGCCTTGAAGCCGCACTGGGCGTCCGAGAAACGGGCCTGGAGGGAGCCGCGGAGGATGAGGTTGTACGAGCGGCTGATGAACTCCCGCTTGGCGCCGCGCACCACGCGCGAGCCGCCGGCCAGCCGGGAGCCGATCGCCAGGTCCGAGTGGCCGGAGATCAGCGGGGCGACCAGCGGGAGGAGCGCGTTGAGGTCGGTGGACAGGTCCACGTCCATGTAGGCGAGGACGGGGGCGTCCGAGGCCGACCAGACGGTGCGCAGGGCCCGCCCGCGGCCCTTCTGCTCCAGCCGTACCGACCGCACCCGCGGCAGGTGCGCCGCGAGGGCGGCGGCGACCCGCGGGGTGGCGTCCGTCGACGCGTTGTCCGCGATGGTGATGCGGAAGGCGTACGGGAACGTGCGCGCCAGGTGGTCGTGCAGCCGCAGCACGCACGGCTGGAGGTCCTTCTCCTCGTTGTAGACGGGAATCACTACGTCCAGGACAGGCGTACCGGCTCCGGCGGCCGGGAGGTGCTCCCGCGCCGGCAGGGTGCCGGGAGAAGAGTCGGTTCGCATGGCACCGACTCTTCTCAACTCCCCTGTCGCGCCCGTGTGGTGAGGCTGTGGCGGGACTGTGAGTGCCGGGGGTGAGCGGGGGGTGGCGGTGCGGGTGCGGGCGCGAGTGCGGGCAGGGGTGGGGGTGGGGGTGCAGGCACGGGTGGGGGTGCGGGCGCGAGTGCGAGTGCGGGCGCGGGCACGGGTGGGGGTGCGGGCGCGAGTGCGAGTGCGGGCGCGGGCACGGGCGCCGGCGCGGGCAGGCGTACGGTGAACACCGTCCTGCCGGGGACGCTGTCCACGGTCACGGTGCCGCCGTGGGCGCTCACCACGGCCTGCACGATCGCCAGGCCCAGACCCGTGGAACCGGTGGCGCGGGAGCGCGCCGAGTCGCCGCGCGCGAACCGTTCGAAGACGTGCGGCAGCAGCTCGGGCGGGATGCCCGGACCGTCGTCGCTCACGTCCACGCACAGCCACGGCCCCTCCCGGCGCACCCGCGCGGTGACGGTCGTACCGGGCGGGGTGTGGGTGCGGGCGTTGGCCAGCAGGTTGACGAGGACCTGCTGGAGGCGGGCGGCGTCCGCGTGGACGAGCGCGGGCTCGTCGGGCAGGCCGAGCCGCCAGACGTGGTCCCGGCCCGCGGCGCGCGCGTCGCTGACCGTGTCCACGACGAGCGGGACGAGGTCGGTCTGCTCGAACCGGAGCGGGCGGCCGGCGTCGAGGCGCGCGAGCAGCAGCAGATCCTCCACCAGGAGGGTCATCCGCGCCGCCTCGGACTCGATACGGCCGAGCGCGTGCCGGGTGTCGGGGCCGACCGCCTCCCGGCCGCGCCGGGTCAGCTCGGCGTAGCCGCGGATGGAGGCCAGCGGGGTCCTGAGCTCGTGGCTGGCGTCGGCGACGAACTGCCGGACCCGCGTCTCGCTCCGCTGGCGGGCGTGCAGGGCGCCGTGGACGTGGTCCAGCATCCGGTTGAGCGCGGCGCCGACCCGGCCGACCTCGGTGTGCGGGTCGCACTCCGACTCCGGGACCCGCTCGTCGAGGTTGACCTCGCCGCTGTGCAGGGGGAGTTCGGAGACCCGGGTGGCGGTGGCGGCGACCCGGCGCAGCGGGCGGGTGGCGACGCCGACGATGACCGCGCCGGCGAGGGAGGCTGCGATCAGTCCGGCTGCGGTGACGCTGACCTCGACGAGGATCAGGGTGCTGACGGTGCCGGTGACGTCGGCGGTGGGGACGGCCACGTAGTAGCTGCCGTTGGGGCCGGTCTCGTAGCGGGCGAGGTAGCCGCCGAGGCCCGGGACGTCCACGGCGTGCGCCTTGTCGTCGCGGGGCACCGTGCCGAGCGCGGCGGTCTGGGAGGCGCTGAGCGACTCGCCGTTCAGCTGGGGGACGTTGTTGTCGTCGTTGGCCTTCCTGCCGACCTTGGCGTCCGTGATGGCGCCGTCGCGGACCTCGGCGGCGATGGTGCCGATGGGCTGCGGGCCGCGCTCGACAAACGAGGTCAGGTCGATCTTCCGGTGACTCTCCTCCGGCCCGTCGCCTTGTGGGGTGTCCTGTCCGTCGCCCTGGCCTGCGTCCTGTCCGGAGCCCTGGCCCGTGTCCTGCCCGTCACCCTGTCCGGTGTCCTGTCCGGCGGGCGGGCCGGTGGTGTCGTCCGCGTCCTGCTCCGGCGGGACGAACCCGTGGGCGGCGCGGGCGGCGGCCTCCTTGAGCCGGCCGTCCAGCTGCTCGTAGAGGTGGGAGCGCAGGGCGAGGGTGGTCACCGTGCCGATCACCGCGCAGACGACGGCGATCAGCACGACGGAGGCGACGACCAGCCGCGTCCGCAGGGTGCGCGGCTGCCCCGCCCGGCGCCGCCGCGGACGCGGTCGCCGTTCGGGGGCCGGCCGCCGCCGCGGACGCGGAGCCCGCCGGCCGGTCACGACGCGGCGGGCTTGATCAGATAACCGGCGCCGCGCCGGGTGTGGATCATCGGCTCACGGCCGGCGTCGATCTTCCGCCGCAGATAGGAGATGTACAGCTCGACGACGTTCGCCTGCCCGCCGAAGTCGTACGACCAGACCCGGTCGAGGATCTGCGCCTTGCTGAGCACCCGCCGCGGGTTGCGCATCAGGAAGCGCAGCAGCTCGAACTCGGTGGCGGTGAGGTGGATGGAGTCGCCGCCGCGGGTGACCTCGTGGCTGTCCTCGTCGAGGGTGAGGTCGCCGACGACGAGGAGGGACTCGGAGCGGCGGTCGGCGGCGCCGGAGCGGCGGATCAGCCCGCGCAGCCGGGCGACGACCTCTTCCAGCGAGAAGGGCTTGGTGACGTAGTCGTCGCCGCCCGCGGTGAGTCCGGCGATACGGTCCTCGACGGCGTCCTTGGCGGTCAGGAACAGGACGGGGACGTCCGGCAGCTCGCGGCGCAGCCGCCCGAGCACGCTGAGCCCGTCCATGTCCGGCAGCATCATGTCGAGGACCACCGCGTCCGGCCGGAACTCCCGCGCGGTCCGCACGGCGCCCTGCCCGTCGCCCGCGGTACGGATCTGCCATCCCTCGTAGCGCAGGGCCATGGACAGCAGCTCGGTGATCGACAGCTCGTCGTCCACCACGAGCACCCGGACGGGGCTCCCGTCCGGCCTCAGCAGTTCGGTGCGCCCCCGGGGCGAGATCGTGGTCATGCCAGCACCCTGTCGGGGTCCTCTGAGAGCGCCCTTTCGGCAACCTGTGATTTCCCTGAGAAACCCACAGGCGCGGCGGGGAGGCGCGCGGCACGCTCGGCCGCCCCACGGCTTCTGACCGGCCCACGGCTCCGGACCGCCCCGCGCGGCTCCGGAACGGACCACAGCTCCGGCTCGGTCCGCGCTGCTCGGAACAGCCCCCCTCAGAACGGCCCGCGCCGCTCAGAACAGCCGGTGCCGCTCAGAACAGCCGGTGCTGCTCGTGCTCGTCGGCTCCGCGCAGCCTCCGCACCGGCACGGACACCTCCTCCCCGGCGGCGGTCACGAGGTCCCACCCCCTCATCAACCGCGTGTCGAGAACGACGACTCCGCCGCCACTTCCGGTGTCCAGGTGCAGATCGGGCCCGGCGGCCGCGACCAGCTCCCCGCCGACCGCCCCGCCGGGCACCAGCTCGGTCACCTCGGCGCCGGCGGGCGGGGCGGCGGCGAGTCCGAACGCGGCCACGTGGTCCACGGGCCGGAACGGCTGGACCTCCAGTGACTCCGGCCAGCCGTCGAGCGTGACCGCGCGGGCGTGCAGCTCGCCCGGCTCCGCCGCGCGCTCGGCCTCCGTCGGCGGCAGCGCGGCCCGCACCGCGCGCTTGTCGGCGTACGGGATCCGGTCCGGCACCCCGAGCGCGGCCCGCAGCAGCTCCTCCGCGCGCCGCGCCGCCATGAGGGGACCCACCCCCAGCCAGCTGAAACAGACCGCGCCCTGCTCCAGCAGCCGCGCGGACCCCCGCTCGACGGCCGTGATCCCGACCTTGCTCAGACCGGGCCCGAACCAGGCGAGGTAGACCCGGTAGGGCCGCGGATCGTCCGCGACCGTGTCGGCCGCCACGGAGTGCGCCCGCTCCAGCCGCGCGCACTCCTCACACCGGGCCCCGACACTCCGCCCCGCGACCACGGCCCCCACCGGACAGGCGTTCCCCCGGGCCCCCACACACCGGCGCGCGCTCCCCTCCACGACCCGGAAGGCGACCCTCTTCCCCCACGTCAGCCCACTCCCCACCCCGCCCTCCCACCACAACACGGGCCCCCCGCGATCCCACCGCAGCCCCGAGCACTTCCAGATCCGAGTCATCCCTGTCGAGCGTAGGGGGAGGCACTGACAGTGCCACCGCACGTCGTCGGCGACGACGCGCACGACGCGCGCGAGGGCAGTGCGCGTGGGAAACACCACCCCTCACACAGGCGGCCGCACCCGAGCCAGCCCCCGCAACAGCCCCGGCGCGACCCGCGCCAGCACCCGCGCTCCCCGCGCCTCCGGCGTCACCGGCACCACCGCCTCGTTCCGCGCCACGGCCCGCAGCACCGCGTCGGCGACCTTCTCGGGCGGATAGTTGCGCAGTCCGTACAGCCGCACCGCCCGCTTCTGCCGCCGCAGCTCCTCCTCGGCCTCCGCCCCCGCGAACCGCGCCGTCGCGGTGATGTTCGTGTTCACCAGCCCGGGGCAGATCGCGCTCACCCCGATCCCCTGCCCCGCCAGCTCCGCCCGCAGGCACTCGCTGAGCATCAGCACCGCCGCCTTGGAGGTGCCGTACGCGGCGAGCACCCGGGACGGCTGGTACGCCGCCGCCGAGGCGACGTTGACGATGTGCCCGCCCTGCCCCCGCGCGGTCATCTGCCCGCCGAACAGCCGGCACCCGTGGATGACCCCCCACAGGTTGACGTCGAGGACCTTCCTCCAGTCCTCCGGGGTGGTGTCGAAGAACGAGCCGGACAGCCCGATCCCCGCGTTGTTCACGAGCACGTCCACGACGCCGTACTCCGCGGCCACCCGCTCCGCGAGCTTCTCCATCTGCCGCTCGTCGGAGACGTCCACCGTCTCCGCCCACGCCGCCGGCGCCCCCAGCAGCCGCGCCGTCCCGGCCGTACGGGCCGCCGCTTCCGCGTCCCGGTCGACGGCGATCACCCGCGCCCCGGCCTCGGCGAACGCGTACGCCGTGGCCCGCCCGATCCCGCTGCCCGCGCCGGTGACCAGCACGAGCTGCCCGCCGAACCGCTCGGCGTGCCGCCCGCTCCCGGCCACCGGGGCGGTGCGCCCGTCCTCCACGCCGGTCACGAACTCGTCGATCCACGCGGCGAGCTGGTCGGGCCGCGTCCGCGGCACCCAGTGGCGGGCGTTCAGCGTCCGCCGGGTCAGCCGCGGGACCCACCGCTCCAGCTCGTCGTACAGCTTCTCGGACAGGAACACGTCCCCGAGGGGCGTGACGAGCTGCACGGGCACGTGCGCGTACGCGTCCGCGCGGGGCCGCCGCAGCCGCGCGCGGACGTTGTCGCGGTACAGCCACGCCCCGTGGGCGGCGTCCTCGGGCAGCGAGCCGGTCGGATACGCACCGCGCGGTGTCCGCTCGAAGCGCTCCAGGAGCCGCGGCCACGCCTTGCCCAGCGGCCCGCGCCAGGCGCGTTCGGGCAGGCCGGGCGTGTGCAGCAGGTAGACGTACCAGGACTTGGCGCCCTGCCCGAGGAGCTGCCCGACCCGGCGCGGGGTGGGCCGCTTGAGGCGCTTGTCGATCCAGTGCCCGAAGTGGTCGAGGGACGGCCCGGAGATGGAGGTGAAGGAGGCGACGCGCCCCTCGGTGCGCCGGACCGTGACGAACTCCCAGGACTGCACCGAACCCCAGTCGTGCCCGACCAGGTGCACCGGCCGGCCGGGGCTGACCGCGTCCACGACGGCGAGGAAGTCGTCGGTCAGCTTCTCCAGCGTGAATCCGCCCCGCAGCGGCCGCGGAGCCGTGGAACGGCCGTGGCCGCGCACGTCGTAGAGCACCACGTGGAAGCGGCCGGCGAGGCGGGCCGCGACCTCCGACCAGACCTCCTTGCTGTCCGGATAGCCGTGCACCAGGACGACCGTCGGCCGCCCGGGGTCGCCCAGCTCGGCCACGCACAGCTCCACGCCCCCGGTCCGCACCCAGCGCTCCCGCGCGCCCCTGAGCACCGTCACGTCTCCTCCGTCCAGCGCCGCGGGTGCGGCAGATCGTCGTCGAGCCGGAAGGCGCTCGCCTCGGGGTCCCGGGAGTCGGTGACGACCAGGATCTCCTCGGACTTCGCGCCGGTGCCCCGGAAGCCGGGACGGGGTCCGACCGCCCACGGACCGGGCTGCGGCGGGTGGTCGGAGACGTGCTTGCCCCGCACGGGGCGGGGGCCGAGGGAGCCGGAACAGCCGATGCCGGCCGTGTACCCGCCGTGCGCGGGGGCCATGTCGGGGATCAACGGCGTCCCCGGCTCCAGCCGCGCGGCCACGGCCTCCGCGCACGCGTACGCCGGCCGCCGGCCCCGCCGGAACCCGCCCGGTTCCGTCGCGGAGAGCGAGCCCGTCACCGCCGCCCCCGCCGCCGCGCGGTCGCCCCCGCGGTCGTCGCGGTCGTCGCCCCTGCCGTCATGCCCGGCCCCTTCGCCTGCGCCGCACGCACGCCTCCCGGCTGCGCTACGCGTCCGTCACGCGACGGGAGCGAATCTCCCAGCTTGTTAGAGTCCGCGTCAATAGGCGTGATCGAGGTCGCCGGAAGGGGAAAGAAAGGCGCTGGTCGGACGCGTTCCGTAGCTCTCAGGCACGGCATCCCCTACGGGCCCGTACGACTGGAGTCTGACGCGAGGACAGCTCTGCGGGTTGACGACCAGGCGTGTCCGGCGTCACTACCGTCTTCGACGTGACTGTGATCGCGACCGAAAGCCTGAGCAAGCGGTTCCCCCGGGTGACCGCGCTTGACCGGCTCTCCGTGGACGTCGGGCCCGGTGTCACCGGGCTCGTCGGAGCCAACGGTGCCGGCAAGTCCACACTGATCAAGATCCTGCTGGGCCTGTCCCCGGCCACCGAGGGCCGCGCCGAAGTGCTCGGACTCGATGTCGCCACCGAGGGCGCCGCCATCCGCGAGCGCGTCGGGTACATGCCGGAGCACGACTGCCTGCCGCCCGACGTCTCCGCCACCGAGTTCGTCGTGCACATGGCCCGGATGTCCGGCCTCCCGCCCGCCGCCGCCCGCGAACGCACCGCGGACACCCTGCGGCACGTGGGGCTGTACGAGGAGCGGTACCGCCCCATGGGCGGCTACTCCACGGGCATGAAGCAGCGCGTCAAGCTCGCCCAGGCCCTCGTCCACGACCCGCAGCTGGTCTTCCTGGACGAGCCCACCAACGGCCTGGACCCGGTCGGCCGCGACGACATGCTCGCCCTGATCCGCCGCATCCACACCGACTTCGGCATCTCGGTCCTGGTCACCTCCCACCTCCTCGGCGAGCTGGAACGCACCTGCGACCACGTCGTCGTCATCGACGGCGGCAAGCTGCTGCGCTCCAGCTCCACCACCGACTTCACCCAGACCACGACCACCCTCGCGATCGAGGTCACCGACAGCGACGAGCACCCCGACGGCACCCGCGCGATGCGCGAGGCGCTCGCCGCGCGCGGCATCACCGTCGAGCACGGCGGCAGCCTGCCCGGCGCCGGCCACGTCCTGCTGCTGACCGCCCAGGGCGAGGAGACGTACGACCTGGTCCGCGACACCGTCGCCGGCCTGGGCCTCGGCCTGGTCCGCATGGAGCAGCGCCGCCACCACATCTCGGAGGTCTTCCAGGAGACCGGCGACCAGCGGAAGGAGGCCGTGGGCCATGGCAGTTGAGCAGCCCGTCACCGCCCCCGCGGGCGACCAGACCCGCATCCACAACATCGGCTACCGCAGCTACGACGGCCCGCGCCTCGGCCGCGCCTACGCCCGCCGCTCCCTGTACTCGCAGTCCCTGCGCGGCGCGTACGGCCTCGGCCGCTCGGCCAAGTCCAAGGTGCTGCCGATGCTGCTGTTCGTGGTGATGTGCCTGCCGGCGGGCATCCTCGTCGCCGTGGCCGTCGCCACCAAGGCGAACGAACTCCCGCTCGACTACACCCGCTACGCGATCCTCCTCCAGGCCGTGATCAGCCTGTACGTCGCCGCGCAGGCCCCGCAGGCGGTCTCCCTGGACCTGCGTTTCAAGACGGTCCCGCTGTACTTCTCCCGCCCGATGGAGACCGCCGACTACGTCCGCGCCAAGTACGCGGCGCTGGCCTCGGCGATGTTCCTGCTGACCGCCACCCCGCTGATCGTGCTCTACGCCGGCGCGCTGCTCGCCAAGCTGGACTTCACAGAACAGACCAAGGGATTCGCGCAGGGACTCGTCTCCGTGGCACTGCTCTCGCTGCTCTTCGCCGGGATCGGCCTGGTCATCGCCGCGGTCACCCCGCGCCGGGGCTTCGGCGTCGCGGCCGTGATCGCCGTGCTGACCATCTCCTACGGCGCGGTGTCCACCCTCCAGGCCATCGCCTTCGAACAGGAGACCACCGACGCCATCGGCTGGATCGGCCTCTTCTCCCCGATCACCCTGATCGAGGGAGTCCAGTCCGCGTTCCTCGGCGCCACGTCGACGTTCCCCGGCAACACCAACCCCACCGACGCCCAGGGCGCCGTCTACGTCCTCGTCACCCTCGGCCTCATCGCCGGCTGCTACGGCCTGCTGATGCGCCGCTACCGGAAGGTCGGCCTGTGACCACGCTCAGCATCGACCACGTCTCCCGCTGGTTCGGCAACGTGGTCGCCGTCAACGACATCACCATGACGATCGGCCCCGGCGTCACCGGCCTGCTCGGCCCCAACGGCGCCGGGAAGTCCACCCTGATCAACCTGATGGGCGGCTTCCTCGCCCCCTCCACCGGCACCGTCACCCTCGACGGACAGCCCGTGTGGCGCAACGAGCGGATCTACCGGCACATCGGCATCGTCCCCGAGCGGGAGGCGATGTACGACTTCCTCACCGGCCGCGAGTTCGTCCTCGCCAACGCCGAACTGCACGGCTTGGGCGCCAAGGAGGCCCAGAAGGCGCTCGCCACGGTGGAGATGGAGTACGCGCAGGACCGCAAGATCGCCACCTACTCCAAGGGCATGCGGCAGCGCGTGAAGATGGCGAGCGCCCTCGTCCACGACCCGTCGCTGCTCCTGCTCGACGAGCCCTTCAACGGCATGGACCCGCGCCAGCGGATGCAGCTGATGGACCTGCTGCGGCGGATGGGCGACGAGGGCCGCACGGTGCTGTTCTCCTCCCACATCCTCGAAGAGGTCGAACAGCTGGCCTGGCACATCGAGGTGGTGGTCGCGGGACGGCACGCGGCCAGCGGCGACTTCCGCCGCATCCGCCGGCTGATGACCGACCGCCCGCACCGCTACCTGGTCCGCTCCAGCGACGACCGGGCCCTCGCCGCCGCGCTGATCGCCGACCCGTCGACCGCCGGCATCGAGGTGGACCTCGCCGAGGGCGCGCTGCGCATCCAGGCGGTCGACTTCGGCCGCTTCACCACCCTGCTGCCCAGGGTGGCCCGGGAGCACGGCATCCGCCTGCTGACGGTCTCGCCGTCCGACGAGTCCCTCGAGTCCGTCTTCTCGTATCTGGTCGCGGCGTAGGAGGCCGAAATGTACGACCCCACCGTCGCCCGGCTCACCTACCGGGCCCTGCTCGGCCGCCGCCGGGCCCTCATCCTCGGCGCGCTGCCGCTGCTGCTGATCGTGATCGCCGTCGTGGTGCGCACCCTGTCCGGCGCGGACGACCAGACGGCCGCGAACGTCCTCGGCGGCTTCGCGCTGGCCACCATGGTGCCGATCATCGGCGTCATCGCCGGCACCGGCGCGATCGGCCCGGAGATCGACGACGGCTCCGTGGTGTATCTGCTGTCCAAGCCGCTGAAGCGGCCGACGATCATCTACACCAAGCTGATCGTCGCCATCGCCGTGACCATGGTCTTCTCCGCGGTCCCGACCCTGGTGGCGGGCCTGATCCTCAACGGCAACGGCCAGCAGATCGCCGTCGCCTACACGGTCGCCGCGCTCGTCGCCTCCATAGCCTACGCGGCGCTGTTCCTGCTGCTCGGCACCGTCTCCCGGCACGCCGTGGTGTTCGGCCTGGTCTACGCGCTGGTCTGGGAGGCCCTGTTCGGCTCCCTGGTCCCCGGCGCCCGCACGCTGAGCGTCCAGCAGTGGTCGCTGGCCGTCGCCCAGAAGGTCTCCGGCGGCGACCTCATCACCTCCGACGTGAGCCTGACCACGGCGGCGGTCCTGCTGGCCGCGGTGACCGTCCTCGCCACCTGGTACGCCGGCCGGAAGCTGCGCACGCTGACGCTGGCCGGAGAGGAGTAGACGCACCCGGACGCTCCCCGGCCGCTCCTCGTGAGGACAGACCCGCCAGGGAATCGAACGTACGGACGCATTTAATCGGTGGCGCCGGACTCCTCCGCCCCGGCACAGTGGTGGTCGTCCCACCACGAGCCGGGAGAGGAGTTCGGCGATGCCCCTGCACGGCAGTACGCCGGGCTCCCGACAGGGCAGCCGGCCCGCGGGCTCCGGAGCAGCCGTTACCGCTCCGTAGAACCCGCGGAACACGGGGAGCTGCCCGGGGCGGCCGCTTCGAGCACGCGAGCGCCGAGCCCGCGTGGGCCGCCCACCCGGAGGATTGGCCGAGAGGCAAGGCACCGGCTTGCTAAGCCGCGGTCGGGGGTCACCCCGCGCACGTTCGATCCGTGCATCCTCCGCAGAGCAGACGCAGACACAGACACAGACGCAGACGCAGACGCACAGCAGCAGCCCGCAGAAACAGAAGCAGCAGCGCTGGACCCCCAGGGCCTCAGCCCAGCAACCGCTCCAGCACCACCGCGATGCCGTCCTCCTCGTTGGAGGACGTCACCTCGTCGGCGACCGCCTTCAGCTCCTCGTGCGCGTTGAGCATGGCCACACCGTGGGCCGCCCAGCCGAACATCGGGATGTCGTTGGGCATGTCACCGAAGGCGATCGTGTCGGCCGCCTTCAGGCCGAGCCGCCGCGCCGCCAGGGACAGGCCCGTGGCCTTGGACAGGCCGAGCGGCAGCAGCTCCACGATGCCCTCGCCCGCCACGACCACGGTGACGAAACCGCCGGCCGCGCGCGTGGCGATCTCCGCCAGCTCGTCGTCCCCGAGGTCCGGGTGCTGGATGTAGAGCTTGTTCAGCGGGGCGGTCCACAGGTCGGCCGCGTCCGAGAAGGGCGTCGCGGGCAGGGTGCCCTGCACCTCGTAGCCCGGCCCGACCAGGACATCGCCGTCCAGGCCGTCCCGGCTCGCCGCGAGGTACAGCGGGCCGACCTCCGCCTCGATCTTGGCCAGCGCCACCCCGGCCAGCTGCCGGTCCAGCGTCACCGAGGTCAGCAGCCGGTGCTCCCCGGCGTGGTAGACCTGGGCGCCCTGGCCGCACACGGCGAGGCCGTCGTAGCCCAGGTCGTCGAGGATGTGCCGGGTCCACGGGACCGCGCGCCCGGTGACGACGATGTGCGCGGCGCCCGCCGCGGAGGCCGCGGCGAGCGCGTCACGGGTGCGCCGCGAGACCGACTCGTCGGAGCGCAGCAGCGTCCCGTCGAGGTCGGTGGCGATCAGCCGGTACGGGAACCCGGTGGCGTCACTCACTTGGCGACCGGCTCCAGGACCTCACGGCCGCCCAGATAGGGACGCAGCACCTCGGGCACGCGCACCGAGCCGTCGGCCTGCTGGTGGTTCTCCAGGATCGCCACGATGGTGCGCGGTACGGCGCACAGGGTGCCGTTGAGCGTGGCCAGCGGGCGGACCTGCTTGCCCTCGCGGACCCGGATCGACAGCCGGCGGGACTGGAACTCGGTGCAGTCCGAGGTCGAGGTCAGCTCGCGGTACTTGCCCTGGGTCGGGATCCACGCCTCGCAGTCGAACTTGCGGGCGGCCGAGGAGCCGAGGTCGCCGGAGGCGACGTCGATCACCCGGAACGGCAGCTCCAGCGAGGTCAGCCACTGCTTCTCCCACTCCAGCAGCCGCTGGTGCTCCGCCTGGGAGTCCTCGGGAGCCACGTACGAGAACATCTCGACCTTGTCGAACTGGTGCACGCGGAAGATGCCGCGGGTGTCCTTGCCGTGCGAGCCGGCCTCGCGGCGGAAGCAGGGCGAGAAGCCCGCGTAGCGCAGCGGCAGGCGGTCGGCGTCGATGATCTCGTCCATGTGGTACGCGGCGAGCGCCACCTCGGAGGTGCCGACCAGGTACAGGTCGTCGTTCGGGAGGTGGTACACGTCCTGCGCGGCCTGGCCGAGGAAGCCGGTGCCGGCCATCGACCGCGGGCGCACCAGCGCGGGCGTCAGCATCGGCGTGAAGCCCGCCGCCGTGGCCTGCGCCATCGCGGCGTTGACCAGCGCCAGCTCCAGCAGGGCGCCGACGCCGGTGAGGAAGTAGAAGCGGGAGCCGGACACCTTCGCGCCGCGCTCCACGTCGATGGCGCCGAGCCGCTGGCCCAGCTCCAGGTGGTCCTTGGGCTCGAAGCCCTCGGCGGCGAAGTCGCGGATCGTGCCGTGCGTCTCCAGCGTGACGAAGTCCTCCTCGCCGCCGACGGGCACGTCGGGGTGGACGAGGTTGCCGAGCTTGAGCAGCAGCTCCTGGGTCTCGGCGTCGGCCGCGTCGCGCTCGGCGTCGGCGGCCTTGACGTCGGCCTTCAGCTGTTCGGCCCGCTTGAGCAGCTCGGCCTTCTCGTCACCGGAGGCCTTGGGGATCAGCTTGCCGAGCGACTTCTGCTCGGAGCGCAGCTCGTCGAAGCGGACGCCGGACGACCTGCGCCGCTCGTCGGCAGACAGGAGAGCGTCGACGAGCGCGACGTCCTCTCCACGGGCGCGCTGGGATGCGCGCACACGGTCGGGGTCCTCACGGAGCAGGCGAAGGTCAATCACGCGCTCCAGGCTACCGGTGCGGGGTGACGGCTCACGAACCCCTATTCCGCACTGCGACTTACGCTCCGTTATGGGTTAATTGCCCGGTGTGGTGGGTGACGTCAAGAAAAGGATCTCACTCGCCGGATCGGGGCACGGCGCATGGGCCCGCGTTGACCGGATTTCCCTGTGGAGAACGGGACTTGGGGGCGCCCCGGCCGCAGAAATCCACAGGCCGGAAAAGTTATCCACAGGCTGTGCGAAAGATCTGTGGACACCGGAATTGATCATTCCGAATCAGGCGATCAGGGCGAGGAATTAGCGATCCACCCCAGCTCCCGCCCCACTTTCGAGTGGAAATGGGTCACCCCAAAGGATTGATCGAAGGAAACAGGTGGACGAAGGGTGACCTGTACACCTGTGGACGGCCTTGCCGTCTGTAGGCCGATTTGTCGACTGAGTGGCGCTTCGTTGTCGACTTGTCCCCAGGTCGAGAAGCGGACCTGTGGATAACTTCTGTGGATAACGACAATCAGCAGGTAGGACTGGCCGGAAACGGCCCTAGAAGCGGCCGTCCTGGCAGCGCGCCACCCAGTCCGCCGCCGCCGTGAACTCCTGGTCCGAGGTGCCCTGCCGCGGCGGCAGCACCTCACCCGGCCGGGCGTCGGCCCGCGGGTACGACCCGAGGAAGCGCACCTGGAGACAGATCCGCTTCAGCCCCATCAGCGCCTCCGCGACCCGGCGGTCCGAGATGTGGCCCTCGGCGTCGATGCAGAAGCAGTAGTTGCCGATGCCCGCGCCCGTCGGACGGGACTGGAGCAGCATCAGGTTGATGCCCCGGGAGGCGAACTCGCCCAGCAGATCGCGCAGCGCACCCGGGTGGTCGTCGCGCTGCCACAACACCACGGACGTCTTGTCCGCACCGGTCGGCGCCGCGGGCCGGGCAGGGCGGCCCACCAGCACGAACCGCGTCTGCGCGTTCTCCGCGTCGTGGATCCCGGTCTCCAGCGGCTCCAGGCCGTACCGGGCCGCCGCGAACTCCCCCGCGAAGGCCGCGTCGTAGCGCCCCTCCTGCACCAGCCGGGCGGCGTCCGCGTTCGAGGCGGCCGACTCCCAGGTGGCGTCCGGCAGATTCCGCCTCAGCCAGTTGCGCACCTGCGGCTGGGCGGCCGGGTGGGCGGAAACCGTCTTGATGTCCGACAGCCGGGTGCCCGGCCGCACCAGCAGGGCGAAGGTGATCGACAGCAGCACCTCGCGGTAGATCATCAACGGGTCGCCCGCGACGAGTTCGTCGAGCGTGGTGGTGATACCGCCCTCGACGGAGTTCTCGATCGGCACGAACGCCGCCTCGGCCTCGCCGGTCCGCACCGCGTCCAGCGCGGACTGCACCGACACATAGGGGATCAGCTCCCGGGTCGCCGCCTCCGGAAGCGTGCGCAGGGCGACTTCGGTGAAGGTGCCTTCAGGACCGAGATACGCATAGCTCGCTGGCATGACCTCACCCTAATGGGCCCGTCGTACGCCGGCTGGTACGTCTCACCGAAGCCCCACCGGGGAGTGACACCGCGGCCCCGCCACCGGCCGAAGCCACCGCCCGGCCGGATCCGCCGCCCGGCCGAAGCCACCGCCCGAAGCCACCGCCCGGCCGGATCCGCCGCCCGGCCGAAGCCACCGCACGGCCCAAGCCACCGCACGGCCCAAGCCACCGCACGGCCGAAGCCACCGCTTGGTCGGACCCGCCGCCCGGCCGGAGCCGGAACCGGGCCGGAACCGCAGCCGGGCCGGAACCGCAGCCGGGCCGGGGCCGCAGGGGCCGGGGCCGCTCACCCCTCCAGCAGCCGCTGCCCCACATACTCGCCCTCCGCCGCCCCGCCCGGCACCGCGAACAGCCCGCTCGCCTCGTGCCGGATGAACCGCGACAGCGCGTCCCCGCGGTCCAGCTTGCGCTGCACCGGCACGAAACCGCGCAGCGGATCCGCCTGCCAGCAGATGAACAGCAGCCCCGCGTCCGGCACCCCGTCGGCGTCGATGCCGTCGTGGAAGGAGAAGGGCCGCCGCAGCATCGCCGCGCCGCCGTTCTGGTCGGGCCGGGTGATCCGGGCGTGCGCGTCGACCGGCACGACGAGATTGCCCTCGGCGTCGGTCTTCTCCAGGTCCATCTCGGTGGTCTCGTCACCCCCCGACAGCGGCGCCCCGTCGGACTTGCGGCGCCCGATGACGGCCTCCTGCGCCGGCAGCGACAGCCTCTCCCAGTCGTCGAGGAGCATCCGGATCCGGCGTACGACGGCGTAGGAGCCGTTCGCCATCCAGTCGGGCTCCCCGCTCTCCGGCACGAAGATCCGCCGGTCGAAGTCGGGCTCGTCCGGCTTCGGATTGCGGGTGCCGTCGACCTGCCCCATCAGATTGCGGGCCGTCATGGGGTGGGCGGTGGCGCCCGGCGAGCGGTTGAAGCCGTTCATCTGCCAGCGCACCCGCGCCGCGGCGCCAGCGTCCTTCTGGATCACGCGCAGCGCGTGGAAGGCGACCAGCGCGTCGTTGGCCCCGATCTGCACCCACAGATCACCGTTGCTGCGCGCCTTGTCCAGCTGGTCGGAGGAGAAGTCGGGCAGCGGGTCGAGGGCGACCGGGCGCCGCTTCTCCAGACCCGTACGGCCGAAGAAGCTGTGGCCGAAGCCGAACGTGACCGTCAGCGAGGACGGTCCGGCGTCCCGGGCGACGCCGGTGTCGTCCTGGCCGGCCGGTTCGCCCGCCATCAGCCGCCGGGCCGTCTCCGACCAGCGGCGCAGCAGCGCGGCGGCTTCCTTGCGGCCCGCGCCCGGGGCGAGGTCGAAGGCGACCAGATGGCCGCGGGACTGCATCGGGGTGGTGATGCCGGGCTGATGTTTCCCGTGAAACATCACCTGCTCGGCGCCCAGCGAGGTGAGCGGGGTCACCGGGGAGGGTGCCGCGGCATGGCCCACGGCACCGCCCGCGGCGCCGAGCACCAGCCCGGTCGCCCCGGCGGTGCCGAGCAGCCGGCGGCGTGAGATGCCCCCGCCGGGGCCCGACGCAGCGCCCGCGAGGGGCGCGCCGGGCCTGCGGGCCTGCGGGGCGGACGGGTCAGCCGTGTGGTCAGCCATGGTGTGCGGTTCAGCCGATCTGCGCGTTCTTGTCGACGGTCACCTGGTCGATGTCGGAGGTCCGCACGGTCACGGCGATCTTCCACTCGCCCGCCATGGGGATCTGCACTCCGCTCGCCGACCAGTGTCCGGTGGTGATGTGGTCGGGGACGACGGGCAGCGGCCCGATGTCCTGCGACTCCAGGGTGAAGGCGACCTTCACCTCGGGGACGTCGAAGACCCGGCCGTCGGGCCGCGTCACATAGACGTGCATGTCGTTGGCCCCGGTGCGCGCGGGGTCGAGGTCGATGCGGACGACGCCCTTGCCGTCCTCGCCGCCGGTGTCGAACGGCATGTCCAGCGTGACGGTCCCGGTCGCGGAGGCCGACGACGAGGCCGCCGCGGCCGCCTTGGCCTCCTCCTCGGTACGGCCCGGCTCGGTGGACGTGAGCACGGTCGTGACCGCCAGCAGGACGACCGCGACCCCCGCCTCGGCGAGCACCGAGCGGCGCAGGCCGGACCGGTTCGGGTCCGCGTCCCGCAGCCGCTTCTGCCGCGCCGCGTCGACGGCGGCCCGCTGCCGGGCAAGCTGAGCGGCCCGCTCCGGGTCGGCCTCGGACGTCTCCGAGCCGGCCTCGGCTGCTGCCGTACCGGCGCCGCCGGCCCGCGCGGCCACCCGCTCCGCGCGCCCGTCGCGCGTCGCACCGTCCGTCTCCACGGCATCCGGCGCGCCCTCGGTACCTGCGGCCCCCGCGCCACCCGCCGCTGCCGCGTCCGACGCCACTGCGTCCGGCACCGCCGTGTCCGTCAGCCGCCCGGTCCACCGCCGCGAGATCCACGCGACCCCGACCAGCAGGACCACGAGCGCCACCTTGACGCACAGCAGCTGCCCGTACCGGGTGCCGGTGAGCGCCGACCAGGAGCCGACCTGGCGCCAGGACTGGTAGAGCCCGGTCGCGGCCAGGACCAGCACACTGCCGAAGGCCACCCGCGAGAAGCGCCGTACGGCCGTGGCGTCCAGCGGTGTCCCGGCGGGGGCCCGGTAGAGCGCGACGAGCAGCGTGACCAGCCCGCCGAGCCAGGCCGCGACCGCCAGCAGATGCACCACGTCGACGGGCATGGCGATCCCCGGCTGCAGTCCGGTGGAGGCGTGCTCGGCCATGGCCCAGCTGGCGGCGAGCCCGGCGGCCACGACGACCCCGCCGACACCGAGCCCGAAGGCCAGATCCCGGCTCTCCTTCTCGGCGGCCGCGTCCTCGCCCTCGGCGTCCTCGCCCTCGGCGTCCCCGCCCTCTGCGCCGCCCTCGATCTGCTTGGCGTACGCCCCGAAGAGCACCGCGATGAACAGCGCCGCCGCGGCGAGCAGCAGCAGCCGCGACACCAGGGCCGCACCGGTCTTGGTCTGCAGCACCTGCCCCAGCAGCTCCAGGTCGAAGACGTCCCCGAACTTCCCGGACGACGTGTAGGACCCGCGCAGGAGCAGCAGCCCGAGCGTCGCCGCGGTCAGTGTCACCCAGCCGGAGACGACCAGCCGCTGGACGGCCCGTACGCCCGTGCCGCGCGGCCAGCAGGCGAGCGTGAACGCGGCACCGCCGGCGAGCACGATGAACCCGGCGTACGACGCGTAGCGCCCGAGCCCGTAGAGGAACCCGACGACTCCGCCGCCCGCGGCCTGCTCGGCCACGGTGACGCTGGTCGCGGAGGGCGCGCCGATGGAGAAGGTGAACGCCCCGGCGACGGGATGGCTGTCCGCCGAGACCACCTGGTAGGACACGGTGTAGGTGCCGTCGGGCAGGCCCGGCCGCAGCGTCACGCTGTAGGTCGCGCCCGTGCCGCGCGCCTCGCCGGTGTCCGCGCGCTCGCCCTTCGGGCCGAGCACCCGCAGCGAGTCGTCGGACAGCGAGACCGTCTCCGAGAAGGTCAGGGAGACCTGTTCGGGCGCCTTGTCGACGACCGCGCCCTGCCGGGGGTCGCTGCCGGTGAGCGCGGCGTGCGCGGAGGCCGGCGCCGCGCCGGCGAGCAGCGCGGCGGCGACGGCCAGAAGCAGCAGCACCAGGCTCCGGACGCGCGGGGCGGCGGTCTGCGTCACGGTGTTCCCTCTCTCAGTGTCCGGACGTGGGGCGGTACGTCGCCGGCTTCACCGGCAGTTCGACGGTGACCGGGTCGGTCCCGGCGAAGTGCAGCTCGACCTCGACCGTCTCACCCTGCTTCGGCTTGCGCGTGAGCTTCTCGAACATCAGGTGGTTCCCGCCGCTCTCCAGCACCAGTTCACCGTGGGCGGGCACCTTGGCGTCGGTCATCTCCCGCATCGCGGAGCCCACGGTCTCGTGCACGGTGACCTCGCCGAGGTCGCTGGTGACCTCGGTCAGCTCGGCGGCGGTGCCGCCGTCGTTGGTGATGGTGAGGAACCCGGCGGCCATGGAGGCGGAGACCGGCTGGGGCATGTAGGCGCCGCTGACGGAGAGGTCGGGCCCGTCACCGGATCCGGAGTCCGCGCCGGAGCCGCAGCCGGCGAGGGCGAGCGCCCCGGCCGTGAGCAGGGCGGCGACCGTGGCCGGCCGCCTCCGCGGAATCGCGAGCCGCCTCACGGCTTCTTCCCCTCGACCAGCTTCGGCAGGTCCTTGATGTAGTCGTCCACGGTGGCGTCCTCGCCGTAGAGGACGTACCCGGCGTCGGTCTTCGGGGAGAAGGCGACGACCTGGGTGCCGTGCATGGAGACGACCTTGCCCTTCTCCTTCTTCGGCGGCTCGATGGAGATGCCGAGGGTGCGGGCGCCGGCCTGGATGGTGGCGAAGTCGCCGGTCAGGCCGACGGCCTGCGGGTCGATGCCCTTCAGCCAGGTGCGGAGCGCCTCCGGGGTGTCCCGCTCGGGGTCGGTCGTGACGAAGACGACGCGCAGCTCGTCCTGCTGCGCCTTCGGCAGCTGCTTCTTGGCGACGGCGATGTTGTTCATCGTCAGCGGGCACACGTCGGGGCAGTTGGTGTAGCCGAAGTAGATCAGCGTCGGCTTGCCCGCGGTCTCCTCGCGGAGGTCGTACTTCTCGCCGCGGGTGTCGGTCAGCACCAGGTCCGGCTTCTCGAACGGCTGGTCGAGGACGGTGGCGGCCTTGTCGGAGCCGGGCTCCTCGGAGACCACCGAGACGGGCGAGCCGGAGGAGGCGTCCTCGCCGCCGCAGGCGGACAGGGTGAGGGTGGCGGCGGCGGTCAGGGCGAGCGCCGCGAGCGTCTTGTTGCGCACAGAGAGCATGGAGAGTTGTCCCAGATGTGAGTTGCCCGGTGGGCGCCGGACCGGACGTGACCCGGTCCGGCGCCCACCGCGAGCGGAATGAGCCTCAGGCGTCGGAGCGCCGGCGGCCGGCCAGAACGCCGTACGCCACACCGGCCCCGCCGACGACGATGCCGACGACGCCGAGGACGCGGGCGGTGGTGTCGGTGCCGTCCCCGGAGTCCTCGGACGCGGTCGTCTGCGCGGCCGCCTCGGCGTCGTCGGACGCCTCGTCGGCCTTCTCCCCGGAGTCCTCGGCCTCGTCGCCGGGACCGGAGGACGCGTCGGACGCGCCGTGGCTGTGGCCGTCCGCGGCGTCGGCCAGGGGCAGCACGGGCGCCGGGCTGTCCGGCTCCTCCTGGCCCTCCTGCGGCACCTCGATCCAGCGCACGACCTCCTTGTTGGAGTACGTCTGGATCGCCTTGAAGACCAGTTCGTCGGCGTCCTCGGGCAGCTGGCCGATGGAGACGGGGAACTTCTGCAGGAAGCCGGGCTCGATGCCGTCGCCCTTCGCCGTCCAGGTGATCTTGGAGACGGCCTCGGTGATCTTCTCGCCGTGCGACTCGATCGGCTTGTCCAGCTCGGTCTTGGTGACCTTGACGTCCCAGCCGTCGACCGGCACCGGCAGCGCCGAGGTCAGAGGGTGGTCGCTCGGGAAGCTGACCTCCAGCTTGGTGGTCGAGGCGTTGTCCCGCTCGTTCGGGACGCGGAAGTCCACGATCGCGTAGCCGCCCTTGGCGGCCGTCCCCTCGGGCTGCACGGTGACGTGCGCGAAGGCGGGCACGGACAGGGCGATGACGGCCGAGGCGGCGAGGGCGCCGGCGGCGGCGATACGGGAAGCCTTCATGGCGATGAGCACTCCACTTCGAGTGAAAGTCCGGTGATGGACCACTGACGGTCCACTGCTGAGAAGAGGTACGTACGCGCGCGAGCGACACCCACCGCCGAACAGTGGGCACCACCACGGACGGCCGACCACCGAACGACGGCCGGCACCGCCACGAATGGCCCACCATCGAACGACGACCGGCACCACCCAGGACGGCCCACCATCGAACGACGGCCAGCACCACGCCGGATGGCCCGCGCCATCGAACGACGACCGGCATCACAGACAACCCGCACCATCACAGACAGCCCGCACCATCACAGACGGAAGGCACCGTCGGAGACGGGACGCACCGCCGCGAACGGATCGGCGCCGTCGGTGAGACGGCCCGCGTCGTCGAAGACGGCTGCGCACGCGCGCGCGTGCCGCGCGACAGCGGCGCTCTTCCCCGCACGGCCGGCCGGAACGAGGTCCGTGGCGGAGTGAGGGGCGCGTCGCGTCAGGCGGCGAGAAGGAACCCCTCGGCCGGCGGGCCGCGCCGGATCACCGTGTGCTGGAGTACGAGCGTGCGCGGCTCGCGCACTTCCGGCCCCGCGGCGCACGGGACGCGCGGCCCGGCGTGCGGTGCGGCCACGAGCCCGGCGCACACAGCGCGCGCCAGCGCGAGCGCCCCGCGCAGGAAACCGGCGAGCGCCCCGTCGGCGACGGCCTCCGCCGACAGCCCGAGGATGCGCAGCAGCGCCAGATCCCCGCGCCGCAGCAGCCACCCCGCCGCGAGTCCCGCCAGCAGGTGGCCGAGCAGCATCGGCAGGGACGGCAGCAGCGAGGCCCAGGACCCGGGCGCGGTGGACAGGGCGTCCCCCGGCTGGTGCGCCAGATGGGTGCCCGGGTCGATCCGGGCGTCCGCGAGGATGCGCCGGGCCTGGTCGGGGCTGAGGGCCGCGGCGGTGGTGCCGCACACCAGCCGCGCGGCCTGCCGGACGAGCGAGGCGTCCGCCGCCGTCGAGGCGGTCGCGGCGCTCGCCGTGGTGTGCTGCCCCAGCCCGAAGAGCATGTGCAGAAGCGTTTGCCCGCCCGTCAGCAGGGCCGCGATCCCCGGCAGCGACCGCGCGCGTCCGGCGAGCGGCGCGACGACGAGAGCCGCCCCGAGGAAGCCCACGCCCAGCGTCCACAGCGGCACCGCGGCGCAGGACGCCAGCGCGTGACCGGCCGCGGCCAGCACGACGCAGACCGCGGCGAAGACCGCGGCCCGCAGGACCCGGAGATCTCCTCCGGAGCGCGCCGGGCGCTGATGGGGGGCAGACATGGCGGCCTCATCATCCCACTGGCCCCAGGGCCGGCGTACGCCAGGTCCACAAAATCGCCGACTGACGCATTCGGCCCCACATACACCGATTGGCGCCGCGGGCACATCCCCCGTATGGGCGGCATCACGCTGACGGAGGGCTTACACGCGGGTGCGGGCGGTAATACGTAACGGTATGTCGAGCCGCCGCCACGCGTACGGCGCCCAGGAGGCTGGAGCATGAGCATCTGGTGGTCACTGCATCTGCGGCGCGACGCCGCGAGCGTGCCGCTCGCCCGGCGTCTGCTGCTCGGCACGATGGAGACGGCGGGCGTCGACCCGGAGGTCTCCTACGACCTGTCCGTCGCCCTCACCGAGGCCTGTGCGAACGCCGTCGAGCACGGCGGCGGCCGTTCCTCCGGCGCGTTCCGGGTCACCGCCTACCTGGACGGCGAGAAATGCCGGATCGAGGTGACCGACTCGGGTCCGGGCTTCGCGCGCGCCCCCTCCCGCACGGCCCGCGTCCCGGCCTCCGACGAGGCCGAGCACGGCCGCGGCCTGTGCCTCATCCGGGAGCTCGCGGACCACGTGCACTTCGCCAACCGGCCGGGCCGCGGCGGCGCGGTGGTCAGCTTCGACAAGATCCTCAAGTGGCGCGACAACGCACCGCTGATGACCGCGTCCTGACCTGCTCGAACGCACCGAACGCACCCGGACGCACCCGCCGCACGACGAAGGCCGGGCCCGAACGCACCCGCCGCACGACGAAGGCCGGGCCCGAACGCACCCGCCGCACGACAAAGGCCGGGCCCGAACGCACCCGCCGCACGACAAAGGCCGGGCACCCTCACGGCACCCGGCCCTCGCCCCGTCCGGCCTCAGCCCGTCAGCGAGGCCATCCACTCCTCGACCTCGTCGGACCGCCGCGGCAGCGCGGCGCTCAGGTTCCGGTTGCCGTCCTCGGTGACGAGGATGTCGTCCTCGATCCGCACCCCGATGCCCCGGTACTCCTCCGGCACGGTCAGGTCGTCGGCCTGGAAGTACAGGCCCGGCTCCACCGTCAGGCACATCCCCGGCTCCAGCGTGCCGTCGACGTACGTCTCGGTGCGCGCGGCGGCGCAGTCGTGGACGTCCATGCCGAGCATGTGCCCGGTGCCGTGCAGCGTCCAGCGCCGCTGCAGCCCCAGCTCCAGCACCCGCTCGACCGGGCCCTCGACGAGCCCCCACTCGACCAGCTTCTCGGCCAGCACCCGCTGGGCGGCGTCGTGGAAGTCGCGGTACTTCGCGCCCGGCTTCACCGCCGCGATCCCGGCCTCCTGGGCCTCGTAGACGGCGTCGTAGATCTTCTTCTGGATGTCGGTGAAGCGGCCGCTGACCGGCAGCGTGCGGGTGACGTCGGCGGTGTAGTACGTGTGGGTCTCCACGCCCGCGTCGAGCAGCAGCAGGTCGCCGGAGCGCACGGGCCCGTCGTTGCGCACCCAGTGCAGCGTGCAGGCGTGCGGGCCGGCCGCGGCGATCGTGCCGTAGCCGACGTCGTTGCCCTCCACGCGCGCGCGGAGGAAGAAGGTGCCCTCGATGTACCGCTCGGAGGTCGCCTGCGCCTTGTCGAGGACCTTCACCACGTCCTCGAAGCCGCGCACGGTCGAGTCGACGGCCTTCTGCAGCTCGCCGATCTCGAAGTCGTCCTTGACCAGCCGCATCTCGGAGAGGAAGACCCGCAGCTCCTCGTCGCGCTCCGCGGTGACCTTGTCGGTCAGCGCGGCCTCGACGCCGGCGTCGTAGCCGCGTACGACGCGCACGGGGCCGGTGGCCTCGCGCAGCTTGCCGGTCAGCTCGCGCACGTCGGAGGCGGGGATGCCGTACAGCTTCTCGGCCTCGGTGAGGGAGTGGCGGCGGCCGACCCACAGCTCGCCCTGGCCGTCCAGCCAGAACTCGCCGTTCTCGCGGTCGGAGCGGGGCAGCAGGTAGATCGTGGCCTGGTGGCCGTCGGCGGTGGGCTCCAGGACCAGGACGCCGTCCTCGGTCTGGTTGCCGGTGAGGTAGGCGTACTCGACCGACGCGCGGAAGGGGTACTCCGTGTCGTTGGAGCGGGTCTTCAGGTTGCCCGCGGGGATCACCAGGCGCTCGCCGGGGAAGCGGGCGGACAGCGCGGCGCGGCGGGCGGCGGTGCGGCCGGCCTGGGGGATCGGCTCCAGGTCGCGCAGCTCGGTGTCGGCCCAGCCGGTCCTCATGTTCTCGGCCAGCTCGTCGGACACGCCCGGGTACAGTCCGTTCTTCCGCTGCTTGATCGGCTCTTCGGTCTCTTTTGGGGTCTCCGGGGTGAGCTCGTCCGCCACGGTCATCCTCCTAGGTACGGCACTGGACCTCCCCCATCGTACGGTCGTACAGGTGGAGGCCCAGGGGCGAAGGAGCCGCCGCCGTCGTCCGCCGGCGCGCGGGCCGCGCTCACTCGAAGCGGGCCGCGAGCAGCACGACGTCCTCCTCGTGGTCGGCCTCGTCGAGGCCGTCCGGCAGCATCGCGCGCAGCACGTGATCGGCGATCGCCTCCGGGTCGCGCCGCTTGGCGCGGGACAGGCCCGCGGCGGCCGCGTGCAGCCGGGCGAAGGCGCGGTCGACGGGGTCGCCGGTGCGGTGCAGCAGCCCGTCGGTGTACAGCAGAACCGTCTCTCCGGGTTCGGCGTACAGCTCCACGCTGGGCGCCTCCCAGCAGGCGAGCATCCCGAGCGGGGCCGAGACGGAGGTCTCCACGAACTCGGTGCGCCGCTCGCCGATCACCAGCGGCGGCGTGTGCCCGGCCCCGGCCAGCGTGAGCTTGCGCAGCGCGGGCTCGCAGAAGGCGAACAGCGCGGTGGCCGAGCGGGCCGGTTCGGTGAGCCGGAGCAGCAGTTCCAGGTCGGACAGGACCGCGACCGGGTCCTCGCCCTCCATCACGGCGTACGCCCGCAGCGACGCGCGCAGCCGGCCCATCGCGGCGATCGCGCTCGGCCCCGACCCGGTGACGGAGCCGACGGCGAGCCCGAGGGCGGCGTCCGGCAGCGGCAGCGCGTCGTACCAGTCGCCGCCGCCGCGCGGACCGCTGCGGTGGCGCGCGGCGAGCTGCACACCGGAGACCCGCGGCAGCCGGGAGGGCAGCAGCTCCTCGGCGATCGTCGTCATGCACGCGCGCGTGCGTTCGACTTCGAGCAGCCGGGCGAGGTGTTCGGCGGCGTAGCGGGCGTACAGAGCCACGAGGTGGCGCCGCCGCTCCACCGGCTCGGCGGGCTCGTCGTACAGCCATACGGCGGCCCCGAGGCGGCCCGCGGTCTCGGTGGACAGGGGGACGGCGTAGCTCGCGGCGTAGCCGAGGCGGGCGGCCACCTCGCGGTGGCGGGGATCGAGCCCTTCCTCGGCGAACAGATCGGGGTGGACGCTCTCCGTGGCGCCGCCGGGCCGTCCGGCGGGCACCTCCAGCAGCTCGGCGTACGGCAGCGCGGTGCGCGGGACGGTCTCCAGGTGGCCGAGATCCGACGCGCCGAGGCCGAGGCCGACGGTGCTGGGGGGGTCCTGGCCGCCGGAGGGTTCCAGTGCGACGAGTCCGCGCCGGGCGCCCACCAGGGCGGCGCCCGCGCGCAGCACCTCCTGCAGCGCGTCCGGCAGGGAGCCGGTGCGGGCCAGGCGTTCGGTGAGTTCGTGCAGGGTCGTGAGATCCGAGACCCAGCCGGCGAGCCGGTCCTGGAGGAGGGCTCCCGGTCCGGTGGTGGCGGCGGGGACGCCCGTGGCCAGCGACGCGGACGCGACAGTGTGTGCGGGGGCGGGGACCGTTGAATCGATTCCGGCCACTTTCGGAGGGTGCGGGGCGTTCATGGCGTCCGGCTTTCCGACCGGCGCGTATTGCTCAAAAGCATCGCAAACCCCCATGTCAATCTGCGCCGCTGGCAATGTCTCCACATGTACACGCAGTCGCGAGGAGATGTCCAGCATTGTCCTGGTGGGATTCCTGGTGTCTGTGGGATTTCCGGGATCTGGAGACAGATCCCTTGCAAAAAGGCAAAGTTGGCTTGAAACTGCCCCGTGTAAGCGCATATTGCGGTCGACTGGGCTTGCTCGACGGAGCGTCACAGCGGTCGTGATGGGTACGTACTCGGGGAAGGCCAGGGGTGGTTGGGAACCACCCGGAACCTGGCGACGGACCCGGGCGTCCTATCCACCGACGACCGTGCCCCATCCTCCCGTGGCGGCGGCGGAGAGAAATACGCGAGACGGCGAAACGCCACACTTCGCCACCCCCCGCCACGCCCATGCTCGTGAAAGACGCACGGGGCGGAGGCAGCCAACGCTCGACCCCCAGGGGGTCCCCGCGCTTCGACGCAGGGGTGTGATGCGCCAGCAGGTACGCACAGTGAAGTGATCGACACATGATGTGATGTGGACCACGGTGTTGCCAGGCGTGCAACGGAAAGGAACGAGCGCTCATGCGCGAGATCCTCGGAAGGCGACGCAGGCTCCTGTCCAGGCGGGACGACGGGAGCCGTGAGGTGCTCGGCGCGGCCCTGACCTTCGCTTCTCAATGGCAGTGGCCCGTACTCCCGGGCGTGGCGTCCGACCCGCAGGGGCGCGACCGCTGCGGCTGCCCGGACCCGGAGTGCACGGTGCCCGGCGCCCACCCCTTCGACCCCGGCCTGCTCGCGGCCACCACCGACGCGCGCATGGTGCGCTGGTGGTGGACCAACCGGCCGACGGCACCGATCATCCTGGCCACCGGCGGCAAGGCCCCGTGCGCGGTCAGTCTGCCGGCCCCCGCCGCCGCCCGCGCCCTGGCCACGCTCGACCGCGAGGGCATGCGCCTCGGCCCCGTCGTCGCCTCGCGGACCCGATGGGCCGTGCTCGTCCGCCCGTACTCCATGGAGCAGCTGGGCGAGCTGCTGTACGCCAAGGACTTCGTCCCCGGCTCGCTGCGCTTCCACGGCGAGGGCGGCTATCTCGCGCTGCCCCCCTCCGAGACCGGCCAGGGGCGCGTCCGCTGGGAACGCGCCCCGCTGCCCGGCTCGGCCGCCCCCTGGGTGCCGGACGTCGAGGCCGTCGTGGACGCCGTGGTCGACGCCCTCACTCGTACGGGTGTGAGCGCGCCCGAGTTCTAGGGTGTCGGGAGCGCGCGGAACCGGGCGCGCGGCCGGGCTCGTTATCGTCCCGTTCATGCTGCGTCACTCTGGGGGCCACGGCCCCCGAACGCCCGGGCGCCACGCATCCCGCGAACCCGGGCGCCAGGCATCCCGCCAACCCGGGCGCGGCAGGTCCCGCACGCCGCGCCGCGGCGGGCCACGAGTCCGCCGGATCCGCTGGTTCGCGCTGGCGGGTGCGGTGGTGTGCGCGCTGGGTCTGCCGCTGGCCGTCGCGGCCGCGGGGTCGCTGGGGTCGGTGGGGTCGGCGGGTTCGGTGGGTTCGGGAGGCTCGCGGGAAACCGGGCGCTCGGTGGGCGCGGCGGACTCGGTGGGCGCGGCGGACTCGGTGGGCGCGGCGGACTCGGTGGACGGGCGAGGCGCTTCGGCGGGCGCCGGCGGCTCCTCGGTGGCGGACGGGCGCGAGGGTGCCGGAGCGGGTGACTTCGCGGGCCGGGACGGCGACGGCGTACGGGACTCGACGGACCGGGAGGACGTCCGGAACCCCGCGGGCCGGCAGGACGAAGGCGCCGCAGACGGCAAGGCGCCGGGGGTCCGGGGCGACACCGCGCACGACGGCCGGCGCTCCCCCTTCCCGCTCGGGCTCGGCCTGGCCACCGCCGCCCGCTGCGGTCCCGAGCTCACCGCGCCCGAGGGCATCGAGGCGCAGACCTGTGTGCTGACGCAGGGCGAGGAGACCTGGGCGCGCACCTACTACCGCAATGCCACCGGTCACGCCCTGGACGCCGTACTGACCCTCATGGGTCCGGCCGACCGGACCGTGCAGATCCGCTGTGCGGTGGGTGCCGGGGACGAGCCGGCGAGCTGTGAGACGCCGCGCGAGGCCGGGTGGGGCGAGCCGGCGCGGTACACGGCGGTCGCGGAGTTCGCGGAGCGGGGCGGCCGGGGGCCGCTGCTGCTGCGCGTCGGCAGCAACGCGGCGCCGGTCACCGGCAGTTGACGCGTGGCGGCGCGCCGTACACGGCGTCGCGGACGAAAAGACCCGGTTGCTGGCGACGGGGGATGCACCAGCAACCGGGCTAATCGAACGGTAACAAGAGATCGGCAGTTCGCAAATTCTAGCTCGCGTTTCCCTCGGCTATTCGGACACCGACTCGCCTTGTTCCAGCGGGAGTTGTGACCGGAGTCACCGGTGGGTGCGGGGTCGGGTCCGGCTGACCGACCGGTCAGCCCGGCCCGGTCCCCGCGGGGGGCGTCAGCTGAGCGTGACCTGCCGGTTGGTGAGTCCGCCGCGGGCGCGGCGCTCGTCGGCGGTCAGCGGTTCCTCGGTGGCCAGGGCCGCGGCCAGGCGCTCGGCGAACTCGGCCGCGGGCTTCTCGGTGTCCTCGGCGGAGACCCCGCTCGGCAGGTCCCAGACCGGGACGATGAGCCCGTGAGCGCGGAAGGAGCCCACCAGACGGGTGCCCTCGCCGAGGCTGGAGCGGCCCGCGGCGTGCAGCCGCGCGAGGGCGTCCAGAAGCCGCTCCTCCGGGTGCGGCATGACCCAGCGCAGGTGGTTCTTCTCCGGGGTCTCGCACCAGTAGGCGGCGTCGACGCCGGTCAGCTTCACCGTCGGGATGGCCGCGGCGTTGGCGCGCTCCAGGGAGGCGGTCACCTCCGGCGTGGCGTTCTGCGGGTCCGGGACCCAGAACTCGAAGCCGCTGTGCACCACCGGCTCGAAGGGGCCCTCCGGGTCGAGCAGGTCCTGCAGGCGCGGGCCGTCGGCCGGCGCGCGGCGGGCCTGGACGGGGGTGCCGGGCTTGGCCTGAAGCGCGCGCTGGAGGGTGTCGGCGAGGTCCCGGCTGATGTCGCCGGACGCCGTGTCGTTCTGCAGGCCCAGCAGCACCGAGCCGTCCTCGCGGCGCAGCGCGGGCCAGGCCATGGGCAGGACGGTGGCCAGGGTGACCGACGGGACACCCTCCGGCAGGCCGCCCTTCAGGGTCAGCCGGACGGTGGCGGCGGGCACCAGCTCGCGCAGGGCCACCCAGTCGCACTCGCCGGGCAGTCCCTCGAACGGGCGGTGGACCAGCTCGGTCACGGCCTGGGCGGCGGCCCGGCCGTGGCACGCCTTGTAGCGTCGGCCGCTGCCGCAGGGGCAGGGCTCACGGGCGCCGACGACCGGGATCTCACCGTCGGTGATCTGCGGCCGCTTGGCCTTCGTCTGGGGTCGCTTCTTCGCCATGGTGGGTGTCTCCCGGTGACGGCTCGTCTCGTCGTACGGCGGGAGCCTAGCCGTTCGCGTCATGGCCGACGGGACCCTGTGGACAAGTGGGTCCGGCCGGCCGCCCCGATCAGCCGGTCGGCGGGTCGGCCGGTCGGCCGGTCGGCGGGGCGGCCGGTCGGCCCGTCGGCGGGTCGGCCGGTCAGCCCGTCGGCGGGTCGGCGGGTCAGCCGGTCAGCCGGTCAGCCGACCGTGCCGATGGTCGGTCGGCCCGCCGGCCCGCCGGTCCGCAGGTCGGCCGGTCGGCCGGTCAGTCCAGGTCGTCGAAGGCGTCCGCGAAGTCCAGCTCCGGCATGGCGGCCACCGCGGGGGCGGTGACGCGCGTAGCGAAATCGTCGCGGCGCCGCCCGGCATCCGGATCATGGACATCCGCGTGGACCACGACCCATACGGTGACCTCGCCGCGGATCTCGTCCCGGACCCCCCAGTCGTCGGCCAGGGCCGTGATGATGTTGAGCCCGCGGCCTCCGTGGGCGGTGACCGACGGGGTGGCCGGGGCGGGGCGGGTCGGGCCGCCGCCGTCCGTCACCTCGACGACCAGCCGGCCGCAGGGGTCGACCCGCCAGGCGGCCCGTACGTCACCGTCCCCGGCGAGCGCGTTGCCCAGGGGGCGGCCGTGTTTGCACGCGTTGCTCAGCAGTTCGGAAAGGATCAGTACGGCATCGTCGATGACCGATTCGGCCACGCCACCTCTGCGCAGCTGATCGCGCATCCGGTGCCTCGCCTCACCCACGCCCGCAGGGCCATGGGGTACGGCCATGCTCGACGACGTGGGCACTTCCTGTGCCACCACCAACGCCACCCCCGAGACCTCCTTCGCCCCACGCCACGGTGTGGATGCCCCATTGGCCTGTACCGGAAACCGGCCGGTTCCTGTCCGGTGACGCACTCGCAACGATCGAATACCTACCGAACGCGCCGGAGCACTCCCCGTGACGGCAACCCCGCGACGGCTCCCCGCGGCGCCGCGCGTCCCGGTCAGCGGCCGAGCCGGTGCAGCACCTCGCGGGGACGGTTGGTGATGATCGCGTCCACCCCCAGCTCGACGCAGAGGTCGATGTCGTCCGGCTCGTTCACGGTCCAGACGTGCACCTGGTGCCCGGCCTGCCGCAGCCGCTCGACGTAGGCCGGATGGTTGCGGACGATCCGGATCGAGGGGCCGGCGATCCGGACCCCCGTGGGCAGCCGCCCGTCGCGCAGCCGGGGCGAGGCGAACTGCATCAGATAGACGGTCGGCAGCGTCGGGGAGGCGGCCTGCACGCGGTGCAGCGAGCGCGCCGAGAAGCTCATCACGCGCACCGGCGACTCCTGCGGGGTCACCGGGGCGTCCAGTCCGAACCGCTTCAGGAGCACCAGCAGCCGCTCCTCGACCTGACCGGCCCACCGCGTGGGGTGCTTGGTCTCGATGGCCAGCTCCACGCGGCGCCCGGCGTCGGCGACCAGCTCCAGCAGCCGCTCCAGGGTCAGCACGGAGGTCTCGGCGGGGTCCTCGGGGCGGTGCTCCCAGTCCGGGTCCTCGTCCCGCGCGCGTCCCGCGGGGGTCTTCTTCCAGGAGCCGAAGTCCAGCGCGGCGAGATCGGCGAGCTCCAGGGCGGAGACGGCTCCGCGGCCGTTCGACGTACGGTTGACCCGGCGGTCGTGCACACAGACGAGGTGGCCGTCCGCGGTCAGCCGGACATCGCATTCGAGGGCGTCGGCCCCGTCCTCGATCGCCTTCTTGTACGCGGCCAGGGTGTGCTCGGGAGCCTCCTCGGAGGCCCCGCGGTGGGCGACGACTTGAATCCGGTGCTGCCGTGCAGGGGTCACCGCGTCATGGTGCCACCGGGACGGGGTAGCCGTCGGACCGGTGGGGCTTTCAGAGTGTCCGGGATACGGCGCTTGCAGCTGAAAAATCCTATATAAAGAGTGACCGTGGACGCACAGGCACCGCTTATGGTGCCCTGACGGGCCGTGGGAAAAGCTGACGGCATACGAACGGCACACCAGAAGAACCGGCACAGCTGCGTGACCGAGGATCGAGGAGAAGAGCTGTGAGCACCGAGAACGAGGGCACTGCGGTACCCCCGGCCCCGTCCGCACCTCCCGTGCCGGTGGACACCCCCGCAGCCTCCCCCCACGCGGACACGGCCATGCCCTCCGGCCCGCCCGCGTCACCCGAACAGCCCCCGGCGCACGCCCCCTCCCCCACCCCTGCGGAGGGCGGCGCTCCGCACGCGGGCGGCTCCGCGTACGGCGCGCCCGCCGGCTCCGGACCGGCCCCCGACAGCGGCTGGCCGCCCCCGCCCCCGCCGGGCGGCCCCGCGCAGGGCCCGGCCACCGCGGTGTACGGCGCCGACGGCCCCGGCGGTGCCGGTCCGGGCGCCCCGTGGGGAGCCGCGTACCAGCAGCCCTCGGCGCCCGCGCCGAAGCGGGGC
The DNA here is from genome assembly GCF_040678395.1 of Streptomyces sp. NPDC052687. Classification (NCBI taxonomy): domain Bacteria; kingdom Bacillati; phylum Actinomycetota; class Actinomycetes; order Kitasatosporales; family Streptomycetaceae; genus Streptomyces; species Streptomyces sp. NPDC052687. The sequence goes on from NZ_JBFATR010000005.1 coordinate 88,102, forward strand.
CGCGGCGGCCTGGTCGCTGCGGTCCTCGTGGCCGCGCTGGTCGCGGGCGGCTTGGGCGGCGGCCTCGGCTACACGCTGGCCAGGAACGACGACAGCTCCGGCTCCACGACCGTCTCCTCCGCCGACAGCGGCGGCGACTTCAAGCGCGACCCGGGCACGGTCGCGGCCGTGGCCGCCCAGGCGCTGCCCAGCACGGTCACGATCGAGGCGGAGAGCAGCAGCGGCGAGGGGGGCACCGGCACCGGTTTCGTCTTCGACACCCAGGGCCACATCGTCACCAACAACCACGTCGTCGCGGACGCGGTCGACGGCGGCAGGCTGACCGCCACCTTCCCGAGCGGCAAGAAGTACGACGCCGAGGTCGTCGGCAACGCGCAGGGCTACGACGTGGCGGTGATCAAGCTCAAGAGCGCCCCGTCGGGCCTGAAGCCGCTCACCCTCGGCAACTCCGACAAGGTGGCCGTCGGCGACGCCACGATCGCCATCGGCGCCCCCTTCGGTCTGTCCAACACGGTGACCACCGGCATCATCAGCGCCAAGAACCGCCCGGTGGCCTCCAGCGACGGCACCGGCAGCCAGGCCTCCTACATGAGCGCCCTGCAGACCGACGCCTCCATCAACCCCGGCAACTCCGGCGGCCCGCTGCTGGACGCCAAGGGCAATGTCATCGGCATCAACTCCGCGATCCAGTCCGCCGGCAACGGCCTGGGCGGCACCAGCCAGTCCGGGTCGATCGGCCTCGGCTTCGCCATCCCGATCAACCAGGCGAAGTACGTCGCCCAGGAGCTGATCCGCACCGGCAAGCCCGTCTACGCCAAGATCGGCGCCTCCGTCTCCCTGGAGGACACCACCGACGGCGCCAAGATCACCGACACCGGCGCCGGCGGCTCCGAGCCGGTCGAGCAGGGCGGCCCCGCGGACAAGGCGGGCCTGAAGCCGGGCGACGTCATCACCAAGCTCGACGACACGGTGATCGACAGCGGCCCCACCCTGATCGGCGAGATCTGGACCCACAAGCCCGGCGACCGGGTCACCATCACCTACGAGCGCGACGGCAAGACCCGCACCGTCGAACTGACCCTGGGATCACGCGTGGGCGACAGCTGACGCGGCGCCCCTACCGCACCGAGCCGATGAGCCGATGTGCCGGAGCCACTCCGGCGCGTCGGCTCTCGCCGTTTCGGCTCGCGTCGGCTCTCGCCGTTCCGGCTCGCGTCGGCTCTCGCCGTTCCGGCTCGCGTCGGATCTCGCCGTTCCGGCTCGCGTCGTTTCCGGTGCGTCGGCTCCCGCCGTCGCGGCTCTGGGCCTCCGGATGCTCGTACCACCCGCCCCTCCGTGAACAGTTGCAACCCGCGATAGCCTCTGACGCGCGCACACCAAAGACAACCGGAACGACCCTTGACCGATGACGGCAACGGGGGGAGCGGACCCATGGCGTGGGACGAGTGGGAGCAGCTGAAGCATCAGACTGCGGACCGTCACTCGACGCAGATGCAACTGAACCAGGCACCCGCGACGGGCACGGGTCCCGGCGGAAAACCCGACCTGGTGGTGCAGCAGGACGACCTCGGTGCCGTGGGACACGCGGCGTTCGTCCTGCAGGGCGACCTGGAGAAGAAGGTCGACATCGCCGGCGCCGGCATGAACTCCGACCACGCCGGCTCGACGCACCAGGCCGCGTCGGAGCTGTCCCGGTCGAACTTCACCATGGGCGGCGAGCTGATGACGACGCTGACGGTCTGGGAGAGCCAGGTGAAGGCGGTGCGCCAGGCGTTCGCCCACATCTCCAACCACCTCGACTACAGCAAGAAGCTGCACGCCAACGACGACGCCAAGATCGGCGCGGTGATCAAGAGCCGCGACGGCTCCGCCCTGCCCGCTTCCGAGCTCAGCAAGTACTTCAAGTAGCGGGGAGGCCGCGGAATGTCGCTCACCTACCACGACCTCATGCAGGTCGACCTCGGCAAGCTCGCCACGGCCGTGTCCGACTGGAAGAAGGCCGTCGACAACCTCAAGCAGCTGGAGACCGACGCACGCGACGGGCTGCAGAAGAAGGCCGCCGAAGCGCGCTGGGAAGGCGTGAACGCCGGCGTCACCCGGGAGTTCGTGAACAAGAGCGCCAAGGAGCTGGCGGACCTGCAGGTGGAGGCCAACGGCATCTACAAGGTCCTGGACGACGCGCACCGCGAACTCGAGTCCCTGCAGAAGAGCGTGCGCACCCTCACCGCGGAGGCCAAGGGGAAGGGCTACACGGTCCGGGACAACGGCGACGGCACGGTCAGCGTCGACGCCCACGTCATGCCGGGCACCAGCCCGAAGGACGACAAGAACCTCGAGGAGCGGCAGCGCTACGCCGACTCGATCACCACCAAGGTCTCCCACGCCAACGACATCGACGTCTCGGCCAAGCTGGCCCTGTCGCGCACCCACGGCAACGACCCGTACAACGCCGGCCACGCGAAGTACGACTCGCTCAACGACGCCCAGGTCGAACGCGCCCTGGAACTCGCGAAGAAGCGCGAGAACATGAGCGACCAGGAACTCGCCGAGCTCAACCGGCTGCTGCGCCACAACGGGCGCGAGGTGGACGGCGAGTTCGCCACCGAGTTCTTCCAGGGCCTCGGCGGGCCCCGGCAGACGCTCGAGTTCTACGGCGCCCTGTCGATCGACGGGACCGACGGGGAGAGCAAGACGCGGCTGGCCGGAGTGCAGGACCTCCAGAAGTACCTGGGCCACGCCCTGGCCAACGCCACCGACCCCTACACCCCGCAGAGCCTCAAGGGCGACCGTCAGCATCTGCCGACGTGGTGGGGCGCGGAGTTCCGCAAGCTGGGCACCCAGGAGATCGAGTGGGAGCGCGGCATGTTCAGCCGCCCCTACGGCTACCAGGTGCTCGGCGGCCTCCTCCGCTACGGCAACTACGACCCCGCGTTCCTCACGCCCATCGCGGAGCACGTCACGCAGCTGCATCAGGACAATCCGCACCGCTTCGTGGCGAACAAGCCAGAGGGCAGCGACGACGGTTTCGGATTCAACCCCTCCGGGAAGCTTGGCACTGGCAACGACCCGCTGAACAGCGTGCTGGAGGCCCTTGGACACAGTCCGGAGGCAGCCGAGCAATTCTTCACGCAGCCGCCCACGGCGTACAACGAGGACGGCACGATCAAGTCCGGTGCGAAGACCGACTTCAAGTCCTACCTGGACCTGTTCACGAACAAGGACTTCGAGTGGACGATCGACACGAACGCCGCCAATGTCCTGGCGGATGAGGAGGCGACGAAGAAGGCTCTCAACTTCGGGCCTGACGCCCTCGGCCACGCGCTGGAGGCGGCGACGACAGGTCGTCCGTACGACAGCAACACTGCCGACCCGTCCATTAAGCACAGCGAAGCGCAGGCCAAGCTGGTCCACGACATCGTGGAGAAGTTCGCGGCGCATCCGGACTTGCTGACGCACAACATGAACGGAGAGCTGGAGGAGGAAGAGACCGGGCCGCTTTATGCGCTGCGGGACAGCCTGGGGCATATCTCGGCGGATTACATGGGGGACTTCCAGCGGATGGTGTACCAGGAGCCAGGCGACAGCAGACTCTTCCCAGTCAATGGCGCAGCTGCCAACCTGGATCCCGGAAATGCTCAGAAGTTCCTCGGTCTGGTCGGGCAGGATCCGGACGCGTACAGCGCCATCACTGCCGCGCAGCAGGCATACACCGCGAACGTGGTTCACGCTTTTCTGGAAGCGGAGGGGAAGGGACTCAGCCCAGAAGACAGCGCCCGCGTCGCCCATCTGGTTGCGCCGGGTGCTGCCATTGCCGGAGTTATGAGCAACGCGCGGGCTGACGCGATCTACGACTACCATACTGCCGATGACAAGGCTTTTAACGATGCCGCGGCAGACAACGCTAAGTGGGTGAACCGGATTGTAGGCCTGGGGACGGGAGCCATTCCCGCACCCTTCTCCGTCGTGGGAGAACCCATCAACTGGGTTGCGGAGGATGTATCCGAAAGCATCGTGGAGAGCGTGAAGCAGGACACCACCACTGAAGCTGAACACGCCGCCGGTGCGGATTACTCGAAGGGGCGGACCGCTGTGTTGGATGCATCAGCGGCAGCCGTTGCCAGCTACTTCGACCGCCATGGGGGCATCGACCCGAAAACGAGAGAGAGCATCGATCTAGGGGTTCGCACTCAAGCGGGTGTGAGCCATAGCGAGGGTGCTCAGTGGAACTCCTCGGGAGACGGAACGTGAGGCACCTCCAACGCTCGGCCCGCCTGCTCACCGCAGCTTTTCTCGCGGCTGCTCTTGCCGCGTGCGGCTCGTCGGATGATGAGGGGCTCTCGTATCCCGTCCCGGACAATATGTGTGGCATTCCCGTCGACAAAGACGTGCTGGAATCTCTGCTCGACGACGGTGACAAGCTGGAGCAGGACACTGGTGGCGATACACTCGCGGAAGGCCAGTTCTGCCACATGTATGTGGACGGGAACGACTCCGTGGTGAGTGACGCCGACTGGCGTGAGAGTGGATACGAGCTGCGCGACCTCTTCGAGTTCTACGATGTGAAGGGTCTGCGCTACTTCAAGGGCGGTAGATACGCATCCTGGAACTTTGGGGTGGCAACCGTCATTCCGTGCCCTGGAGTCAGCGAGGAAGGTGACGTGCTGGCCGTCGAGGTCAACGACATTAGATGGAACCGTAAGTCGCAAGCCCAGCTGGAGAAGCTCGTCCCGGCCTACTTCGACGCCTACAAGAAGAAGCTCGGCTGCCCGGCCTGACGGCCACGCCCGGCCTGATCTTGTACGGGCCTCGCCCGCGCGCGAGGCCCGGGGCCGGTACGCTGTACCCGCTCCGTCCCTGGTGGCCGGAGCGGAGGTGGGTTGCCCGAGCGGCCTAAGGGAACGGTCTTGAAAACCGTCGTGGCAGCGATGTCACCGTGGGTTCAAATCCCACACCCACCGCCAGGTGTCCGAAGGGGCGCTCCGTCACGGGGCGCCCCTTCGGCGTGCGGGGCTGGGTCCTCGCCCCGCTCCCTCGTCACCGGCGCCCCCTCGTCAGCCGCGCCGCCGAGGCGATCGTCGCGCGGGCCTCGCGTTCGGTGAGGCCGGTGGTGCGGGCCGCGTCGACGAGGGGGGCGACCAGGTCGGGGCCGATGCCGTTCTCGTAGGCGCGGCAGGCGGCCCAGAAGAGGCGGGTGTTGCGCTGTCCCCGGTGTGCGGCGAGCACGAACTGGACCAGACCGTGGCCGTGGCCGCCGGGCGAGGGGGAGGAGCGCGTGGCAGTCCGTGGGGGTGGCAGCAGGAGGCGCAGCAGGGCGGGCGGGCACGGGGCCGGGGGCAGGTGTGCGGTGCCGGGAGCCGTGCCGTACGACCCGTGTTCGGTGCGGGAGCCGGGGCCGACGAGGTAGCCGCCGGCGCCCCGGACGTCGATGCCGGGGGCGAGGCGGCCGGCGGAGTTCGGGACGACGACGTCCGGAGGGCCGGTCAGCCAGAGGTGACGGCCGCCGCTCGGGGTGGTGACGACGACCGTGGGCGGGATCGTGAACAGGTGCCGCAGGGCGAGTTCGCGCAGGGCCGCCGAGGCGTCCGTGCCCGACTTGGTGTCCAGGTCGATGCCGATCAGGTGGTGCGGGGGCAGTCCGCAGGCGATGCCATAGCCGGTGGCCCAGGGGGCGGCGGCGAAGAGGGCGCGGACACGGTCGGGGTCGGCCGAGGCGTCGTACACGCCGTGTCCGAAGCGGCCGCACTCGCCGTGGCAGGGCAGCGGCACGGGGTCGAGGCGGTGGGGTGAGCGCAGGGCCGGCAGTTTCGTCCGGGACAGGGGGATGACGGCCAGTCCGCGTTCGGCGGCGGACAGGGCGTGGGCGAGGGCCAGGGTCGTGGCCTGCCGGTCGATGGTGGCCATGACTTCATGGTCGTACTTACGTTCGAAAAATAGAAGGGGTGACGGGCGCGGCACACCGGGCGGGACGGATTGGCCGAAAACCTGCCGGAACGCTTCACCCCTTGCGCCGCTTGGGACCGATTCGCCCCATCCGCCCCGGCTCGTCGTCGTGATCAAGGAAAGGTGTCGAGAGGGGTTTATCGACTTGTCCTCACGCTTGAGGGCGAATCACGGCTTCCGGGGTGGTTCGCCGGGGATTCGGTGGGCAACCGTGATCACGCGACGTCGTGCACAGCACCGAGGTGGTCGGCCAACTGCCTTGGGGCGAACCGCACTTACGCACACAATGGCCTCCGGGCCGGTGCGACATTTGCTTCTGGGAGGAACCAACATGGCAAGCATCCGTACCGCCCGCGTCATCGCCGCCGTCTCCGCTCTGCCGCTCGCGGCCGCCCTCTTCAGCGGAGTGGCGACGCAACGACAACGTGGCCGTCGCCTTCACGCCGCTGGTGGTGAACTGACGGGCCGGTGCTCCGGCACCGGCCCAGGACTCTTGTGGGTGCTCTGTGGGGTGAGCGAGGTCCGGCTGAGCGGCGGTGCTTCGGCATCGCCGCTGGGTCGTTTCCGGCCATTTCCGGTCGCTCCCGGCCGTCTCCGGGCCGTTCCCGGTCGTCTCCGGGCCGTCTCCGGGCCGCCGGCCGTCCTCCTCCCGGACGACCCCCAGGGGTAAACCCTCACGTGTCCTCTCCGCCTCCTCCCCCTCCAGGAGGTGCACCCGGCACCGCCTCTACAACCTGAGGGGGACTCGTCTTCGGGACCTGCGGGCGATGAGGACCACGGGCTCGCGAACCTAGCGTTGAGCCATGACCACACCCGTCTGCACCACTGCTTCGGACGCCGCCGCGCCGGCCGTGCGGTCCCTGCCGTACGCCGCCGCGTATCCGTCGTTCTCGTCGTACGTGCGGGCCCGTCAGCCGGTCCTGCTGCGCACCGCCCGGTCGCTGACCGCGAACCCGAGCGACGCGGAGGACCTGCTGCAGACCGCGCTGACCAAGACGTACGTCGCCTGGGACCGCATCGAGGACCACCGGGCCCTCGACGGCTATGTGCGCCGCGCCCTGCTCAACACCCGCACCTCGCAGTGGCGCAAGCGCAGGGTCGACGAGTTCAGCTGCGAGGAGCTGCCCGAGCCGGAGCCGGTGCCCGGCGGGAACGACCCGGCGGAGCGGCAGGCGCTGCACGACGCGATGTGGCGGGCGATCATGCGGCTGCCCGCCCGCCAGCGCGCGATGGTCGTCCTGCGGTACTACGAGGACCTGAGCGAGGCGCAGACCGCCGAGGTGCTGGGCGTCTCGGTCGGCACGGTCAAGTCGGCGGTCTCCCGCGCGCTCGGCAAACTCCGCGAGGACCCGGAGCTGGAGCCGATACGCCGGCCCTTCTCCTAGGGAGTTTCTCGCCGTCCCCGCCGTAGCAGCGCCCTCGCGGTTACCGCAAGGTGACGTGATCGATCACCCTCCCCTAGTGACATACCGCGCGGTATGCGGCCAGAATCAGCGCAACCCCTACCGCCGCGTAGGCAATGTCGCCCCCGGGAGGACGCCGTGCTGAGCACCATGCAGGACGTACCGCTGCTGATCTCCAGGATCCTGACCCACGGGTCCACGATCCACGGATCGTCGCAGGTGACGACCTGGACCGGTGAAGCCGAGCCGCACCGCCGCTCGTACGCCGAGATCGGCGCCCGCGCCGCCCAGCTGGCCCATGCCCTGCGCGAGGACCTCGGCGTCGCCGACGACGACCGCGTGGCCACCCTGATGTGGAACAACGCCGAGCACGTCGAGGCGTACTTCGCGATCCCCTCCATGGGCGCGGTCCTGCACACCCTCAACCTCCGGCTGCCCCCGGAGCAGCTGGCGTGGATCGTCAACCACGCCGCCGACCGGGTGATCATCGCCAACGGTTCCCTGCTGCCGCTGCTCGCGCCGCTGCTGCCGCATCTGAAGACCGTCGAGCACGTCGTGGTCTCCGGACCGGGCGACCGCTCCCTGCTCGCCGAGGCGTCCGTGCCGGTCCACGAGTACGAGGACCTGATCGCGGGCAAGCCGACCGCCTACGACTGGCCGGAGCTGGACGAGCGCCAGGCCGCCGCCATGTGCTACACCTCCGGCACCACCGGCGACCCCAAGGGCGTGGTCTACAGCCACCGCTCGGTCTATCTGCACTCCATGCAGGTCAACATGGCCCAGTCGATGGGCCTGACCGACCAGGACACCTCGCTCGTCGTCGTCCCCCAGTTCCACGTCAACGCCTGGGGCCTGCCGCACGCCACCTTCATGACCGGCGTCAACCTGCTGATGCCGGACCGCTTCCTCCAGCCCGCCCCGCTCGCCGAGATGATCGAGGGCGAGCGGCCGACGCACGCCGCCGCCGTCCCCACCATCTGGCAGGGCCTGCTCGCCGAGCTGACCGCCAAGCCGCGCGACGTCTCCTCGCTCACCCAGGTCACCATCGGCGGCTCCGCCTGTCCGCCCTCCCTCATGGAGGCCTTCGACCAGCTCGGCATGCGGGTCTGCCACGCCTGGGGCATGACCGAGACCTCCCCGCTGGGCACGGTCGCCCGCCCGCCGGCCCACGCGGTCGGCACCGAGGAGGAGCTCGGCTACCGGCTCACCCAGGGCCGCTTCCCCGCGGGCGTCGAGGCCCGCCTCACCGGCCCCGGCGGCGAGCGGCTGCCCTGGGACGGCGAGTCCGCGGGCGAGCTGGAGGTCCGCGGCCCGTGGATCGCCGGCGCCTACTACAACGGCCCGGACGCCGAACCCCTGCGCCCCTCGGACAAGTTCAGCGAGGACGGCTGGCTGAAGACGGGGGATGTCGGCACCATCTCCCCCGACGGCTACCTCACCCTCACCGACCGCGCCAAGGACGTCATCAAGTCCGGCGGCGAGTGGATCTCCTCGGTGGAGCTGGAGAACGCCCTGATGGCCCACCCGGACGTCGCCGAGGCCGCGGTCGTCGCCGTCCCCGACGACAAGTGGGGGGAGCGCCCGCTGGCCACGGTCGTCCTCAAGGAGGGCGCCACCGCCGACTTCGAGACCCTGCGCGCCTTCCTCGCCGAGGAGGGCAAGATCGCCAAGTGGCAACTGCCGGAGCGCTGGACGGTCATCCCGGCCGTGCCGAAGACGTCCGTCGGCAAGTTCGACAAGAAGGTCCTGCGCAAGCAGTACGCAGAGGGCGAGCTGGACGTCACCCGCCTCTGAACCCCGCCGGGGGACGACCGCGGTAAAGCGCCTTCATCGCCGTACGGCAGCGCGTGGTCACCCGCCGTACGACAGCGCGTGGCCACCGCCGTACGACAGCGCGTGGTCACCGCCGTACGACAGCGCGTGGTCACCGCCGTACGGCAGCGCGTGTCACCGCCGTACGGCATGGTCACCGCCGTACGGCGGTCGTCCCCCAGCCCAGCAGCAGCCACAGCCCCGCCACCGCGCACACCCCGCCCCAGCCGAAGTGGGTGTAGGCGGAGCCCGCGAGCGCGGAGGCGGCGGCGCCGCCCGTGAAACCGGCGACCACGTACGCGGTGTTCGCGGTGGCCGGGGCGGAGGTGGTGGTCAGCGCCAGGGTCTGGTTGGCGACGTGCGAGGCGACGAGCGCCGCGTGGATGGCGACCGCCGCGGCGAACAGCGCCACCAGGACGTGTCCCCCGGCCCAGAACAGCGGCACGGACACGGCGGCCAGCAGATACGCGGCCCGTACGACCCGGGCGGCGCCGAAACGGTCCACCAGCCCGCCCGCCAGCGGCGCGACGACACTCGCGGTCAGCCCGAAGATGCCGAACAGCCCCGCGGTGGCGGTGGACAGGCCGTACTCCGGACCGGTCAGCAGCAGCGCCAGCGAGGTCCACAGCGCGCTCCACGCGCCGAACATCCCCGCCTGCCGTACGCAGGCCCGCCACAGGTCGGGCGAGCGGCGGGCGAGGCCGGGCAGCGCGGCGATCCCGCCGAACAGCGAGCCGGTGCGCGGCCGGTGCGCGGCGGGCAGGACCAGCGCGGTCGCCAGCCCGAGCACGAGGGTGAGGGCGCCCGCGCCCGCGAACACCCAGCGCCACCCGAAGGCCTGCCCGGCCAGCCCGCCCACCACGCGGGCCGCGACGATGCCGGTGAACAGCCCCGCGATCAAGGCCGCGACATGGCGGGCCCGGCGCTCGGCGGGGGCGCGCTCGGCGACCAGCGGGACGAGCAGTTGGGGGATCACGGTCGCCGCGGAGGCGACGAGGACGGCCGCCGCGAGCACGGCCGAGCCGGGGGCGGCCGCGGCGCCGGCCAGCGCGGCGGCGGTGACCACGGTGAGACCCGACACCAGCCGGCGCCGGTTCACGCTGTCGCCGAGCGGGGTGAAGAGCAGCAGCCCGAGCGCGTAGCCGAACTGCGCGACCGAGGCGATCCAGGCGACGCCGGAGGGCGTGCTGCCGTAGTCGCGCGCGATGAGGGTGAGCAGTGGGGCGGCCAGGTAGATGTTGGCGGCGGTGACCGCGCTGCACACGGCGAGGAGGGTGAGGAAGAGGGCGGGGGCGAGGCCGGGGCCGGGGGCGCCGGGTACGGCGGGTGAAGCGGTGCGGGCAGCGGTACCGGGGGTGGTGCGGGCAGCGGTACCGGGGGTGGTGCGGGCAGCGGTGCGGGGCTGCGTGCTCGTTGACGGAAGGCGCATCAGCGGGGGACCCTTCGAGCCGACTCTCATAACCAACCAGTTGGTTGGACTAGGGGAAAACAGTCTGTGCCGCCCTCGCATTCCCGTCAACCAAACGGTTGGTTACCCACCGCGCTACCCTGACCCCATGGCAGCAAGGGACCCCGAGGCCACCAGGACCCGGATCTTCGAGGCGGCGGTCGCCGAGTTCGCCCGGCACGGCATCGCGGGCGCCCGCATCGACCGCATCGCGAGCGAGGCCAAGGCCAACAAGCAGCTGATCTACGCCTACTTCGGCAACAAGGCGGAGCTGTTCGCGCACGTCCTCGAGCGGAAGATGCTGGACCTCGCCGCCTCCGTCCCCGTCGACCCGGACGACATCGAGTCCTGGATCGACCGCCTCCTCGACTACCACGCCGCCCACCCCGAGGTCCTGCGCCTGCTCTACTGGGAAGGCATCGAGTACGGCTCCGCCGAACTCCCCGACGAGACCGACCGCCGCGCGCACTACGCCCGCAAGGTCGCCGCCGTCGAGGACGGCCAGCGCCGGGGCGTCGTCACCGACGCGATCCCGGCTCCCGACCTGCTGCTCCTGCTGACCGCCCTGGCCAACTGGGCCACCGTCGTCCCGCAGATGGCGCGCATCCTGGCGGGCCCGGACGCCACCGACCGCGACCGCCTCCGGTCCTCGATCAAGGAGGCGGCCCGCAGACTGGTGGCCCCGTAGCGGGGTGAGGGCCCGTGGCGGGGTGAGGGCCCGTGGCGGGGTGAGGGCCCGTGGCGGGGTGAGGGTCCGTGGCGGGGTGAGGGTCCGTGGCGGGGTGAGGGCCCGTGGCGGACCGTGGTGAACCGTCCGGTCCGTACCGGTTCTAGTTCGTGCCGATGCGGGCGAGCAGGTCCACGATCCGCGACTGCACCTCGGCGCTGGTCGACCGTTCCGCCAGGAACAGCACCGTCTCGCCCGAGGCGAGCCGCGGCAGGTCGGCCTGGTCGACGGCGGCGGTGTAGACGACGAGCGGGGTCCGGTTGAGCTGCCCGTTCGCGCGCAGCCAGTCCACGATCCCGGCCCGCCGCCGGTGCACCTGCATCAGGTCCATCACGACCAGGTTCGGCCGGAACTGCCCGGCCAGCGCCACCGCGTCCGCGTCACTCGCCGCCCGCGCCACCTGCATCCCGCGCCGCTCCAGCGTCGCCGTCAGCGCCAGCGCGATCTCCGCGTGCTCCTCGATCAGCAGCACGCGCGGCGGGTGCTGCTCGCTGTCCCGCGGCGCGAGCGCCTTCAGCAGTACGGCCGGATCGGCGCCGTACGCCGCGTCCCGTGACGCCTGCCCGAGGCCGGCCGTCACCATGACCGGCACCTGGGCCGCGACGGCGGCCTGCCGCAGCGACTGCAGCGCCGTCCGCGTGATCGGCCCGGTCAGCGGGTCCACGAACAGCGCCGCCGGGAACGCGGCGATCTGCGCGTCGACCTCCTCGCGCGAGTGCACGATGACCGGCCGGTAGCCACGGTCGCTGAGCGCCTGCTGCGTGCTCACGTCCGGCGCGGGCCACACCAGCAGCCGCCGCGGATTGTCCAGCGGCTCCGGCGGCAGCTCGTCGTCCATCGGCTGCGGCAGCGGCGTGTCGGCCACCTCCACGGCACCGCCCGGACCGTCCAGCGGCTCGGGCCCCTCCGCGGCGTTCTCGTCCGGCGCGCCTATGGCGTACGACCGTCCGGCACCCTCGCTCCCCTGCCCGGGAAGCCGCGGCGGCTGGGCGGGCGCGGCCGGGCCCGGTGCCGGCTGGGGCTGCGCCGCCGGCTGGGCCGCGGCCTGCTCGGCCGGCGGATGCGGACGCGCGGCGCCGGGCTCGGGCGGCGTGCCCAGCTTGCGGCGACGCCCGGAGCCGCCCGGCTGGTGCGGAGGAGGCGTGGCGGCTCCCGTCGGCTGCGCCTGCGGGGCCTGCGCGGCCTGCGCGGCCTGCCGGTTGAACGGCACGCCCTGGCCCAGGGTGCGCACGCTGATCGACCGGCCCTGGGTCGAGTTGGGGTCCACGGGCGCCGCGGCCTCGGCGGGCAGCGGCTGCGCGACCCGCGCGGCCGCGGGCGGCGGGGTGGACGTGGGCGGGGGCGCGGGGGTCGCGGCCTCCGGGGGCAGGGGGGTGCTGCCGGAAGCATGCGGCTGGGGGGTGTTCGGCCGAGGGCCGGGGAGGGGCGTACCCGCTCCGGAGGTGTCCCCCTCGGGCGCCGGCCACGGCTGTGGCGCCGGGGTGCCCGCGGCGGGCGTGGCGGCAGGCGGTACGGCGGCGGCGGGCGCGGCTGCGGCGGGCGCCGCGGAACCGGCGATCGACTCGGCGGGAAGCGGCTGGCCCGGCAGCGGGTGCGCGACCGGCTGGACGGCGGGCTGGGCGACCGAGTGCGCGACGGGCTGGGCGGCGCCGGCCTGCGCGGGCACGGTGACCTGGCCCGTACCGGACGGAGACGGCGCGGGCACGGCGGCTTGACCGGCCGGAACGGGCTGTGGTTGCGGCTGCGGGGCGGCCCCCGGTGCGGGGTGCGGCGCCGGACCGGGCTGCGGGGCGTTGGCCTGAGCCGGAATGCTCTGCGCGGGCGCCCCGGCGGCAGGCTCCGGCGGCACGGCAACGGCCCGCCGCCGACGGCCGGTCGGCGCGCTCGTGGGGTGCGGCTGCGGCGGGGTGTGATCGCCGGACTGGTCGTGCGGTACGGCGTCGTGGCGGCCGTGGTCGTCGGCGACCGGGGTGTCGACGGGCGTCACCTGCGGCGGCACCGGGGCCGGGCCGGGAACGGGAGCGGCGGGAGCCGGAACGGGCATCGGCGCGGCGCCCGGCTGGACGGCACCCGGCTGCACGGCACCCGGCTGGGCGGCGGCGGGCGGCACAGGCTGCGGCCCGGGAACGCCGGGAGCCGGGGCCTGCGGGGCTTGCGGGGCCTGCGGGCTCGGGCCCTGGACCGGCGTGGGAACCGGAGACACCGGAGGAACCGGCATCGGCATCGGCGCGGGCCCCGCCTGCACCCCGCCGGGCGGCACGGGCCCACCGGAGGCCGGCGCCTGCGGGGACGCCTGCGGAAGCTGCGAAGCCTGCGGCAGCTGCTGAGCCGACTGCCCCGGCAACCCCTGCTGCCCCGGCAGCACTTGTTGCCCCGGCTGGCCCGGGAGCTCAGGCTGCCCTGGCACCCGTTGCTGACCCTGCTGACCCGGCAACCCAGGCTGACCCGGCTGCCCCTGCTGCCCCGGCTGCCCTTGCTGTCCCGGAATCCCCTGTCGGCCTTGCCCGCCCGGCATCTCCTCCCGCGGCGGAACCTCCCCCTCCGCTTCCTCGACCGCCCGGTCCGCCTCCGCCGGCGGCAGCGCGAAGACCGTGCGCGGCCCCGCCTCCTGCGCCGCGGCCCGCTCCTGGGCGGCGGCGAGGGCACGGCGCCGGCGCCCCGTCGGCTGCGCGTCCTCCTCCGTGGCGGCGGGCAGCGCCGGGGGCAGGGCGTGCTGCTCCTCGGGGGCGCGGCGCGCGCGACGGCCACCGGACGCGGGCACACCCTGCGGCGGCACCGTCCCGCCCAGACCGGTCCCCGCGGCGGCGGTTCCGGCGGCGTGCTCGTCGGCGGTGACGACGGCACCCTCGGCCACCGCGGCGGCGGCCTGTGCCGCGTCCTCGGCGGGCCGCCCGCGCCGCCGGCCGGTACCGCTCGCGACGGCGTCGGTCGTCTCTGCCGCCACCGGCTGCTGCGGCTCGGCTGCCGCGGCCGCCGCGCGACGGCGCCGCCGCCCGGTCGGCGCGGGCGCGTTCGGCTTCTGCTCCGGGCCGCCGCCCCCGGCCGCGCCCGGCACCTGCACGTCGGCCTCCAGGAAGGCGTCGGTGGCGCCCCGCCGGGCCCGCCGCCGCCCGCCACCGGACGTCTGCTCGGCGGCGGGTGCGGGGGCGGGGGCCGTGTCCGCCTCGGCACCGGCCACGGCCACGGCCGTGGAGGGGGACGCCGACACGGCACCCGCACCCCCGCCGAGCGGCACCTCGAGCACGTACGCGCTGCCGCTCATCCCCGGCACCTCGTGCGTCTGCAGCACACCGCCGTGCGCGCGCACGATCCCGCGCACGATCGGCTCGTGCACCGGGTCGCCCCCGGCGTACGGCCCGCGCACCTCGATCCGTACGACCTCGCCCCGCTGCGCCGCCGCGACCACGACGGTGTTGTCCATGTAACCGCCCGCGGACACCGGGGAGTTCCCGGTGGCGTCGACCCCGGCGACGTCGGCGACGAGATGGGCGAGCGCGGTGGCCAGCAGCCGGGCGTCGACCTCGGCCTCGATGGGGGGCGCGTGCACGGCGAACTGCACCCGGCCCGGCCCGATCAGCTCGACGGCCCCGTCGACACCGGAGGCGACCACGCGGTCGAGCATCACCTTGGTGCGGGTGATCTCGTCGGTGCCGGCGTCGAGACGCTGGTAGCCGAGGACGTTGTCGATGAGGGTGGTGATCCGCGAGTAGCCGGCCGACAGGTGGTGGAGCACCTGGTTGGCCTCGGGCCACAGCTGCCCGGCGTCGTCCGCGGCCAGCGCGGACAGCTCGCGGCGCAGCTCGTCGAGGGGGCCGCGCAGGGAGGTGCCCAGCAGGGTGAGCAGCTGCTCGTAGCGTGCGGCGAGCGCCTCGTGCCGGTCCTTCTCGCGCTCGGCGAGCGCGGCGTACCGCTCCTCGCCCGCGGCCAGCTCCTCCTGGTGCCGCTCGCGCAGTTCCTCGATCTCGGTGACGTGCTGCTGGCGCAGCGCGGTCAGGTCGGAGGCGTGTTCCTCGGCGAGCCGCTCCAGCTCCTCGGCGTGCGCCCGCTCCTGCTGCTCCTTCTCCTCGGCCAGCGCGTCGTACGGCCGCCGGTCCAGGAAGGTCATCACGGCGCCGACGAGCTGGTCGCCGTCGCGCACCGGCGCGGTGGTCAGATCGACCGCGACCTTGTCGCCGCTCTTGGACCACAGCACCTGGCCGCGCACCCGGTGCTTGCGCCCGGAGCGCAGGGTGTCGGCGAGCGGGGACTCGTCGTACGGGAAGGGGGAGCCGTCGGCGCGCGAGTGCAGGACGAGGGTGTGCAGCTCCTTGCCGCCGAGGTCGGAGGCGCGGTAGCCCAGGATCTGCGCTGCGGCCGGGTTGACCAGGACGATCCGCCCGTCGGTGTCGGTGCCGACGACGCCCTCGACGGCGGCCCGCAGGATCATCTCGGTCTGCCGCTGCGAGCGGGCCAGCTCCGCCTCGGTGTCGACGGTGCCCGAGAGGTCGCGTACGACGAGCATCAGCAGCTCGTCGCCGGTGTAGCCGTAGCTGTCGTAGGTCTGCTGGCTGTTCTCGAGGTTGGCGGAGGTGACCTCGACCGGGAACTCGGTGCCGTCGGTGCGGCGGGCCATCATCCGGGTCGGCTTGGTGCGGCCGCGCGGGTCCATGTGGTCGGGCCGCCGCATGGAGCCGGGGATGAGCTTGGAGTCGAAGTCCGGCAGCAGGTCGAGCAGCCCGCGCCCGACGAGCGCCGTGCCCGGGGTCTCGAAGGCCTCCAGGGCGATCGCGTTGGCGTTGACGACCGTTCCGTTGGCGTTGACCAGGACCAACGCGTCGGGGAGCGCGTCGAGTATGGCTGCGAGGCGAGCAGCGCCTCGGGGTGGCCTGCTGCTCACGAGACGCTTCCTCCCTGTTACCGCACCTTGCCGACCGCTCGGGCCATCTTGCCAACCGGCCCGCGGCGTGTCACGCGAGGGAGTCTAAGGGCTGGGGTTGCGCTCGCGACGCCGGATGGGAGAGAGGTCCCACGAGCCGGTGAAGCGCGGCCGGAACCCCTGCGGCAAGGAGCGCATGGCCGGATACGTCCGCGTCCATGCGCCCTTCTCGTCACCTCCGCAGGACGTTTACAGCGGCCTGCGCTTTCTCCTCGGCTCCCTCTCTCTATTTGCTCAGGTCGGGCAGCAACGGCACGAGCCGGTCCCAGCGGTCGATCTCGCAGCCGTTGCTGCGGTCGAACGTGGCATCGACGGGGCGTCCGGCCCACGTCCCGGTGACACGGGCGGTGGCGGAGCCGCCGTACTGCATGGTGCAGACGGTGCCCTCGGGGACCGGGGCGAAGGGCTCGTGGCCCCACCGGGTGTTCCGGTCGACCGCGCGGCAGGCGCCGGCCACGTCGGGGTGGTCGCCGCCCGCCGGGTGGCAGTCGACCCGGAAGGCTCCGTCCGCTCCGCCGCCGGCGCCCCGGACGGTGACGGTGAGGTGGTGATCGCCGCCGGTCCGCTCGACGCCCTGGAGCGGCGGCAGCACGGGCGACGGGGCCGGGAAGGCGACGGCGGTGGGCGCTGCGGCGAGCGAGCCGAGCGCGGCGAGGGAAGCGCCGGCGGCGACGAGCAGCCGCCGGACCGTGTGGGGGGTGATGACCTGCAACATGACCTGACCAACGCCTGACGCGCCGGTACGTTGCGTTCGACGGCGCTCGCACAACCGTCGGGCCGACGACCACGGCGGCGCGCTCGGCGACGACCTGCGACGCCGTCCTGGGAAGCCCTTTGCCCTGCGGCCCGCCTGCCTAGTACCGTGGGGGGCGATTGGTGACAGCACGCTCGACTGTGTCATCATCTGCACGCACCACTCGCGCTTGCGCGGGCGGCTGTGCTGGAGGCGTCGCCTAGTCCGGTCTATGGCGCCGCACTGCTAATGCGGTTTGGGCCTTAAAGCCCATCGAGGGTTCAAATCCCTCCGCCTCCGCGCAAGATCACCGAAACCCCGGTCCCCACGGACCGGGGTTTCGTCGTTCCACGCCTCCGCCCCTTCCGCCCCGCCCCTCCCCTCATGCCTCTCATCCCGCGTTTCCGCAGGTCAGACGGGGTGAACCAAACGGATTTCACATGACGGCGGCAGTCATGTAATGTTCTTCCTGTCGCCGCGAGCGGGCCGAAAGGAACGGAAGCGGCGGAGAAAAAAGAACAAGCACTCGTAGCTTAACGGATAGAGCATCTGACTACGGATCAGAAGGTTGCAGGTTCGAATCCTGCCGAGTGCGCACAGAGCAGAGGCCCCGAGAGATCCGGGGCCTCTGGCGTTTCTCGTGGGCGGACTCGTGGGCGGACTCGTGGGCCGACACACGGACGGACTCGTGAACCGAGACGTAGACCGACACGTGGACGGGCGCGCTCAAGGTTGAGGTTGTCCACAGGAATGGCCGATCGGCCTGTGGATAACTGGACTTGCTGTGGATCAAACCTCCAGATGTATATCGGATGCGTGATCCGCGTCTCTCCCGGCACCCTGGCCGCATGGATGAGAGACGCACCGTGAAGGTGTCGAAGTACCTCTCGAAGCATCTGCGGCACCAGCCGGAGCGGATCGGGCTGGAGCTGGACAAGGGGGGATGGGTCGAGATCGACACCCTGATCGCGGCCGCCGCCGCGCACGGGTTCCGCTTCAGCCGCGCGGAACTGGAGCATGTCGTCGCCACGAACGACAAGCAGCGGTTCGCGGTCGAGGGCACCCGGATCCGGGCCAGCCAGGGACACAGCGTCGAGGTGGACCTGGGCCTGCCGGCGGTCGCGCCGCCGCCGTACCTCTATCACGGGACCGTGGCCAGCGCCCTGGACGCGATCCGAGGGGAGGGACTGCGGGCGATGAGCCGGCACGACGTGCACCTCTGCGCCGACCGGGAGACCGCGACGCGGGTGGGTGCCCGCAGGGGTCGGCCGGTGGTGCTCGCGGTGGACGCCGGGGCGATGCACCGTGACGGTCATGAGTTCCGGGTCAGCGCGAACGGAGTGTGGCTGACGCGCGCGGTGCCGCCGCGGTATCTGCGGTTCCCGGAGCGGCATTGAGCCGGTGGCGGATCGTGGGGCGGCTGAGACGGACGGCTGCGGCAGAGGAGACGGCCGCTGTTTCACGTGAAACGTGGAGTTTCACGTGAAACGGGGAGGGGCCGCTTAGGCTCGATGGCATGAGTCTGCGCCTGAGCACCGTGATCCTCCCGTACCGCCGTTGGCACGAAGGGACCAAGGAGGCTTGGCAGCGCGCGGAGCAGCTCGGCTTCCACACCGCCTACACCTACGACCATCTGTCCTGGCGCAGCTTCCGTGACGGCCCCTGGTTCGGTGCCGTGCCCACGCTCACCGCCGCCGCGGCGGTGACCGAACGGCTGCGGCTCGGAACGCTGGTGACCTCGCCGAACTTCCGGCACCCGGTGACCCTCGCCAAGGAGCTGATCTCCCTCGACGACATCTCCGGCGGCCGGATCACCCTGGGTGTCGGCGCGGGCGGCACCGGCTTCGACGCCACCGCGCTCGGCCAGGAGCCCTGGACGCCGCGTGAGCGGGCCGATCGGTTCGCCGAGTTCGTGCCCCTGCTGGACCGTCTTCTCACCGAGGACTCGGTGACGCACGAGGGCACGTTCTACTCGGCGCACGAAGCCCGGAACATCCCCGGCTGCGTGCAGCGCCCCCGGCTGCCCTTCGCCATCGCGGCCACCGGCCCGCGCGGCCTGAAGCTCGCCGCCCGGTACGGGCAGGCCTGGGTGACGACCGGCGACCCGAAGCTGTACGAGAACGGCACGCCCGAGCAGTCGGTCGCGGCCCTCCGCGGGCAGATCGAGAAGCTGGCCGCCGCGTGCGCGGCGATCAGCCGGGACGTGACCGCGCTCGACAAGGTGCTTCTCACCGGGTTCACCCCGGATCGCGGCCGGCCGCTGGAGTCCCTCGACGCCTTCGTCGATTTCGCCGGCCGCCATCGTGAGCTGGGCTTCACGGAGATCGTGATCCACTGGCCGATCCCCGGCTCGGACTTCGCCGCCGAGCAGAAGGTCTTCGAGCAGATCGTCATGGAGGCACCGGCACAGCTGGCCTGAGCAAGGCGCGGTGCGGCCGGATGCGGTGACCGTGAGCGACGGGTCCTGTGACGACCGTCGCCTCTCAGATGTGCGGACTACCGCACGGCCGTGCAGGCATATGCGCGAGAATGGCCCGGTGACCTCAGCGACTCGACAGTCCGAGACCCCGGCCCCCGCGATACCGCCCCGGCTGATCGCCACCGATCTCGACGGCACGCTGCTGCGCGACGACAAGTCGGTGTCCCCGCGCACGGTCGCCGCCCTCGCCGCCGCCGAGGAGGCGGGAATCGAGGTCTTCTTCGTCACCGGCCGTCCCGCCCGCTGGATGGACGTCGTCAGCGACCATGTCCACGGCCACGGCCTGGCGATCTGCGGCAACGGCGCCGCCGTGGTCGACCTGCACGGCGGCCCCGGCACCCACCGGTTCGTGAAGGTGCGCGAGCTGGCCCGGGAGAACGCGCTGGACGCCGTACGGCTGCTGCGGGAGGCGGCGCCCGGCACGGTGTTCGCCGTGGAGCAGACGTACGGCTTCTACCAGGAGCCGGACTATCCCAAGCTGCACATGGAGATCCCGGACGCGCTCGCGCCCGCCGAGCAGCTGCTGGCGGCCGACGCCCCGGGGGCCGGCGAGCCGGTGCTGAAGATCCTCGCCTACCACCCCACGCTCGACCCGGACGGCTTCCTCACCCTGGCCCGCCTCGCCATCGGCGAGCGCGCCAACGTCACCCGCTCCAGCCCCAGCGCCCTGCTGGAGATCAGCGGTCCGGACGTCTCCAAGGCCAGCACACTCGCCCTGTGCTGCGCCGAGCGCGGCATCTCCCACGAGGAGGTCGTCGCGTTCGGGGACATGCCGAACGACGTCGAGATGCTGACCTGGGCCGGCCGGTCGTACGCCATGGGCAACGCCCATCCCGACGTGGTCGCGGCGGCGTCGGGCCGGACGGTCGCCAACAACGACGACGGTGTGGCGGTCGTGATCGAGCGGCTGCTGGCCGAGCGCCGCTGAGGCCTGGGGCGGTGTGCCGGCCACCGGTGTCGGTGGCAACCGGGCCGACCGCCGAGGTCGGTGGCAGCCGGGCCGACCGCCGAGGCCGGTGGCAGCCGGGCCGACCGCCGAGGCCGGTGGCAGCCGGGCAGACCGCCGAGGCCGGTGGCAGCCGGGCCGACCGCCGAGGCCGGTGGCAGCCGGGCCGACCGCCGAGGCCGGTGGCGGGCTAGCCGAGGGACACGCCGCGCGCCGCCAGCCAGGGCACCGGGTCGATCCCCGAGCCCAGCTGCGGGGTGACCCGGACCTCGAAGTGCAGATGCGGACCCGTGGAGTTGCCGGTCGTGCCGGACTGGCCGATCCACTGCCCGGTCCGCACCTGCTCGCCCTGCTCGACGGCGATGGACGCCAGGTGGGCGTACTGCGTGTAGTAGCCGCCCGGGTGCTCCAGCACGATCTCCATGCCGAAGGCACCGCCGCAGGAGGTCCGCACCACCGTGCCCGCGCCGACCGCCCGCACCGGTGTGCCGATCGGCACCGCGAAGTCCTGCCCGGTGTGCCGGTTGGCCCACCGCGCCCCGCCGCTGCCGAACGCCGCGGAGAGGGCGTACGTCTCCACCGGTGCGACCCAGTCGTTCGTGAAGTTCATCTCCGGCTGGTCCAGCCGCACCGCGCCCCGGCAGCTGCCCGCCGCCGCGGAGGCGTTCGCCTCGCCCTGCAGCCGCTGTCGCGCCTCCTCCAGCTTCTGCTCGATGGACCTCTTCATCGCCGCGAGTTCGGCGTTCCGTACTTCCAGCGCCTGCCAGGCCCCCCGCGCCTTCGCCTCGTCGGCGGCGAGCCGCGCCTCCGCGCGGCGGCTCTTGGCGATCGCGTTGTTCACCGCCGTGTCGGCCTGGGAGTACGCCCGCTGACCGCGCATCAGCTCCTCCGGGCTGTCCGCCAGGATCATCTGCGCGGCAAGCGGGAGTCCCCCGCCGTCGCGGTACTGGGCGCGGGCGATCCGCCCCAGGTCCTCGTGCAGTGCCGCGATCTCCTGCCGCTGCTGTTCCAGCAGCCCCTCCAGCCGCTGGGCCTCCGCGCGCTGCGCCTCCGCCTCGCTCCGCCCCTGCTCGTACCGCTCCGTCGCCAGCGCCGCGTCCTGGTACAGCCGCGCCACCTCCGACCCGGCCCCGGAGCCGCCGGGAACGTCGGCGGGCCGGGCGGCCAGGACGGCGAGCGCGCACACGAGCACCGCGAAGAGCCGGGGGTGACGGCGAGGAGAGAGCATGTCAGCGATCGTGGCCCGCGCCGTCGCCCCCGGCCTGTTCAAGTCGTACGCATGGGGGAACCGACCGGCGTTTATGGAGTCGTATGGAGCAGTCGCCGGACAGGGTGATGGTCAGTCAGTCCGCCGGTTCTGCAGGGCTGTCGACGTCTGTGCGGCTGTCGACGTCTGTGCGGCTGTCGGCGTCTGTCCGGCACCGGTCATGCCACCGTCAGCGGTTCCGCCGCCGCCTCACGCGCTGCCGTCAGCGGCCCTGCAGCCGCCTCCCGCGCCGCCATCTCGCGCAGCGGGCCTTCCGCCGCGGCCAGTTCCGCGTACGGCCCGCGCTGCACCACCCGCCCGGCGTCCAGCACGATGACCTCGTCCACGTCCTCCAGCCCGGCCAGCCGGTGCGTGATGAGGAGGGTCGTACGGCCCTCGGTGGCGGCCAGCAGGTCCGCGGTGAGCGCGTCGGCGGTGGGCAGGTCCAGATGCTCGGCCGGCTCGTCGAGGACGAGCACCGGGAAGTCGGCGAGCAGCGCCCGTGCGAGGGCGAGCCGTTGGCGCTGGCCGCCGGAGAGCCGGGCCCCGTGCTCGCCGACCAGCGTGTCCAGCCCGTCGGGCAGGCTGTCGGCCCAGTCCAGCAGCCGGGCCCGGGCCAGCGCGTCCCGCAGCTCCGCCTCCGTGGCGTCCCGCCGGGCGAGCAGCAGGTTCTCGCGCACGGTGCTGTCGAAGAGGTGCGCGTCCTGGGCGCACAGCCCGACGAGCCGTCGTACGTCGTCGCCGTCGAGGGCGTACGCGTCCACACCGGCCAGCGTGTACGAGCCGGCGCGGGCGTCCAGGAACCGCAGCAGCACCTGCGCCAGCGTGGTCTTGCCGGAGCCGGAGGCGCCGACGACCGCGATCCGGCGGCCCTGCTCCAGCGTCAGGTCCAGCCCGGCGAGCGCGTCCCGGTCCTGCCCGGGGTGGCGGGCGGCCAGGTCCCGCAGGACCAGCGGGAACGGGGTCGCGGGCGCCTGCCGGGGGCGCCGCGGCTCGCGTACCGGCTCGGGCGCGTCCAGCACCTCGTACACGCGCTCCGCGCTGCGGCGCACCCGCTGCCGGTACTGCACGGCGAGCGGCAGCCCGAGGACCGCCTCGAACGCGGCCAGCGGCGTGAGCACGACCACCGCCAGCGCGACGCCGTTCAGCCGTCCGTCGGCGACGGCCTGGACGCCCGTGAGCGCGGCGGCTGCCACGGTCAGACCCGAGATCAGCGCGATGAGCCCGTCACCGAGGGCGGTGGCGGTGGCCGCGCGGGAGGCGATCCGGGTCAGCTCGGCGTCGGCCCGCCGGGCGTCGGCGGTACGGCCGGGAAGGGCGCCCGCGACGGTCAGCTCGGCGGTGCCGGTGAGCAGGTCGGCCACGCGGGTCGCGAGGACGCCCCGGGCGGGGGCGAGCCGACGCTCGGCGCGGCGGGCCACGGCGCCCGTGATCAGCGGAACCCCGGCGCCCGCCGCCAGCAGACCGGCGGCGAGGACGGCGCCCGCCTCGGGCAGCAGCCAGGCGGTGAAGCCGACGGAGGCGGCGGAGACCGCGACGGCGGCTCCGGCGGGCAGCAGCCAGCGCAGCCAGTAGTCCTGGAGGGCGTCGACGTCGGCGACGAGCCGGGAGAGCAGGTCGCCCCGGCGGGTGCCGCGCAGGCCCGCGGGCGCCAGCCGCTCCAGGCGCCGGTAGACGGCGACCCGGGTGTCGGCCAGCATCCGCAGCACCGCGTCGTGCGACACCAGCCGCTCGGCGTACCGGAACACCGACCGGCCGATCCCGAAGGCACGCGTGGCCGTCACGGCCACCATGAGATACAGCACGGGCGGCTGCTGCGAGGCGCGGGAGATGAGCCAGCCGGAGGTGGCCATCAGCCCGACGGCACTGCCGAGCGCGAGGCTGCCGAGCAGCAGCGCGAGGACGAGGCGGCCCCGGCGGGCGCCGGACATGGCGCGGACACGGGCGAGGACGCCGCCGGCGGCGGGCGTGCCGGGAGCGACGGCGGCCGTGGCGGAAGCGGGTGCGTCGGCGGCCGTGGCGGAAACGGAAGCGGTGGTGGGGTCCTCGACGGCGGTGCCGGAGGCGGGATCTGTCTCGGCCGGGCGTACTTCCTGACGCGCCGAGCGGCCCGTCACCGTGTCCCCGCGCGCGTCGGCCCCGGCCAGCCGTACGACCCGGTCCGCCACGTCCAGCAGCGCCGGCCGGTGCACCACGAGCAGCACGGTGCGTCCGGCCGCCAGTCGCCGGACCGCCGCGACGATCTCTGCCTCCGTGGCCCCGTCCAGTGCGGCCGTCGGCTCGTCCAGCAGCAGCACGGGCCGGTCGGCGAGGAACGCGCGGGCGAGGGCCAGCCGCTGGCGCTGGCCGGCGGACAGTCCGGCCCCGTCCTCTCCCAGCACGGTGTCCACACCCTGGGGAAGGACGTCGACGAAGTCGAGCGCGCCCGCGTCCCGCAGCGCCCGGCGCACGGCCTCGTCGTCGGCGTCGGGGCGGGCCAGCCGGACGTTCTCGGCGATCGTCCCGGCGTACAGATGCGGTCGCTGCGGCACCCAGGCGATCCGCGCGCGCCACTGTTCCAGGTCCACGTCGGCGAGATCGGCTTCGCCGGTGCGCACACGGCCCGCGGTGGGCCGTACGAATCCCAGCGCGACGCTGAGCAGCGTCGACTTGCCCGCGCCGCTCGGGCCGACGAGTGCGACCGTCTCGCCGGGTTCGATGGTGAGGGAGACGCCGGAGACGGCGTCCGTCGTGCGGCCGGGGTAGCGGACGGTCACGTTCTCGAAGGTCAGCGGGCCGTCCGGGACGGGTGCGGTGCCCGCGGCCGGCACGGGGGTCTCCAGTACCGAGAAGATCTCCTCGGCGGCCGCCAGGCCCTCCGCCGCCGCGTGGTACTGGGCGCCGACCTGCCGGAGCGGCAGATAGGCCTCGGGCGCGAGGATGAGGATGACCAGGCCGATGTACAGGTCCATCTCACCGTGCACGAGCCGCATGCCGATCGTCACCGCGACCAGGGCCACCGAGAGGGTGGCCAGCAGCTCCAGCGCGAAGGAGGACAGGAAGGCGATCCGCAGGGTGCGCAGGGTCGCCTTGCGGTACTCACCCGTGATGCGCTTGATCGACTCGGCCTGGGCCTTGGCCCGGCCGAACACCTTCAGCGTCGGCAGTCCGGCGACCACGTCCAGGAAGTGCCCGGACAGCCGGGACAGCAGCCGCCACTGGCGGTCCATCCGGGACTGGGTGGCCCAGCCGATCAGCACCATGAAGACCGGGATGAGCGGCAGGGTACCGACGATGATCGCCGCCGACACCCAGTCCTCGGTGACGATCCGCGCCAGCACCGCCACCGGGACGACCACCGTGAGTCCCAGCTGGGGCAGATACCGCGCGAAGTAGTCGTCGAGGGCGTCGACTCCTCGCGTGGCCAGCGCCACCAGCGAACCGGTGCGCTGTCCGCTCAGCCATCCCGGACCGAGCGCCGCCGACCGTTCCAGCAGCCGTCCCCGCAGCTCCGACTTCACCGCCGCGCTCGCCCGGTGTGCGGCCAGTTCGGTGAGCCAGCCGATCAGGGCACGGCCGCAGGCGACCGCCGCCAGCAGCAGCAACGGGGTGCGCAGTCCGGTGACCGTCATCCCGTGCTGGAAGGCGCCCACCACCGTCTCAGCGATGAGCATCGCCTGCGCGATGACCAGCCCGGCACCGACGGCTCCCAGGCCGACGACCGCCAGCAGGAAGAACCGGGTGGCACGGGCGTAGCGGAGCAGCCGTGGATCGATCGGTTTCACGTGAAACACACCTCAGTGGACGGCTTCGGGGGTGGGGGGCGCCGCTGGGGCGCTGTGCGCGTCGGGAGCGATGTGCTGGGTGCCGATCCGCTTGCGGAAGACCCAGTACGTCCAGCCCTGGTAGAGCAGCACCACCGGCGTCGCGAGGACCGCCAGCCAGGTCATGATCTTCAGGGTGTACGGGCTGGAAGAGGCGTTGGTGACCGTCAGGCTCCAGTCGGGGTTCAGCGTCGACGGCATGACGTTCGGGAAGAGCGCCAGGAAGAACATGGCCACGGTGGCCACGATCGTGAGCCCCGAGAGCGTGAACGCCCAGCCTTCGCGGCCCGCCCGGTTCGCGGCGAGGGCCACGACCAGCGCGGCGACCGCCACGGCGAGGGCGATCAGGCTCTTGCCGTTCCCGCTGTTCACCTGCGTCCACAACAGGAAGACCAGCGCGAGCGCGGCCGTGAGGAGACCGACCCGGAGCGCCAGCTCGCGGGCGCGCTCCCGGATCCCCCCGACCGTCTTCAGTGCCACGAAGACGGCACCGTGGAAGGTGAACAGCGTCAGCGTCACCAGCCCGCCGAGCAGGGCGTACGGATTGAGCAGGTCGCCGAGGGTGCCGACGTACTCCAGGTCCCGGTCGATCTTCACGCCCCGCACGATGTTCGCGAAGGCCACTCCCCACAGGAACGCCGGGAGCAGCGAGGTCCAGAAGATCGCCGTCTCCCAGTTGCGCTGCCAGTGCTCCTCGGGCCGCTTGGCGCGGTACTCGAAGGCGACACCGCGGATGATCAGGCAGACGAGGATGAGCAGCAGCGGCAGATAGAAGCCGGAGAAGAGGGTGGCGTACCACTCGGGGAAGGCGGCGAAGGTGGCGCCGCCCGCGGTGAGCAGCCAGACCTCGTTGCCGTCCCATACCGGGCCGATCGTGTTGATCAGCACCCGCTTCTCGGGCCGGTCACGGGCCAGCAGCCTGGTGAGGATGCCGACCCCGAAGTCGAAGCCCTCCAGGAAGAAGTAGCCGGTCCACAGGACGGCGATCAGGACGAACCAGACGTCGTGCAGTTCCATGACTGTGCGGCTCCCTCGGCCTAGTAGGAGAAGGCCATCGGCTTGTCGGCGTCACGGAGGTCGCCGCCGATCTTCGTGGGCGGGTTGAGGTCGGCCTCGGTCAGCTCGGGCGGGCCGGCCTTGACGTACTTCACGAGCAGCTTGACCTCGATCACGGCGAGGACGGCGTAGAGCGTGGTGAAGGTGATCATCGAGGTGAGGACCTCGGCGGTGGAGACACCGGGGGAGACCGCGTCCCTGGTCTGGAGCACGCCGTAGACGACCCACGGCTGGCGGCCCATCTCGGTGAAGATCCAGCCCCAGGAGTTGGCGATCAGCGGGAAGCCCATCGTCCACAGGGCGAGCAGCCAGTAGAGCCGGGTGAGCCTGGTGCCGAGCGGCTTCTTCAGCAGGACGAGATGGGGCACCTCGTCGTCGCCGGTGCGGTAGGCGGGCGGGAGCATGAACTTCTTCCGCGTCAGCCACAGGCCCAGCAGCCCCAGCGAGAGGGAGGCCATGCCGAAGCCGATCATCCAGCGGAAGCCCCAGTAGGCGACGGGGACGATGGGCTTGTAGTCGCCGGGTCCGAACTTCTCCTGCAAGGCCTCGTTGGTGTCGTTGATGCCCGGGACGTACGACTCGAAGTCGCTGTGGGCGAGGAAGGACAGCAGGCCGGGGATCTCCAGGGCGACCTTGTTGTGGCCCTTGTCGACGTCGCCGTAGGCGAACACGGAGAAGGGTGCCGGCTTCTCGCCGTCCCACAGCGCCTCGGCGGCGGCCATCTTCATCGGCTGCTGCTCGTACATGACCTTGCCGAGGGTGTCGCCGCTGATCGCGGTGAACAGGCCGCCGACCGCGAGGGTGACCAGGCCGAGCCGGAGCGAGGTGCGCATCACGGGGATGTGCTTCTTGCGCAGCAGGTGGAAGGCGGCGATGCCGACCATGAAGGCGCCACCGGTGAGGAAGGCGGCCGAGAAGCTGTGGAAGACCTGGTTGAGCGTGGTGTTCTGGGTGAGGACCAGCCAGAAGTCGGTCAGCTCGGCGCGGCCCTTCTCCTCGTTGATCCGGTAGCCGACCGGGTGCTGCATCCACGAGTTCGCCGCGAGGATGAAGTACGCCGACAGCAGCGTGCCGATCGACACCATCCATATGCAGGCCAGGTGGATCTTCTTGGGCAGCTTGTCCCAGCCGAAGATCCACAGGCCGATGAAGGTCGACTCGAAGAAGAAGGCTATGAGGGCCTCGAAGGCGAGCGGGGCGCCGAAGACGTCGCCGACGAAGCGGGAGTAGTCGGACCAGTTCATGCCGAACTGGAACTCCTGCACGATGCCCGTGACGACGCCCATCGCGATGTTGATCAGGAAGAGCTTGCCCCAGAACTTCGTGGCCCGGAGGTACTTCTCCTTCTCCGTTCGCACCCACGCGGTCTGGAGGCCGGCGGTGAGGGCGGCGAGCGAGATCGTCAGGGGGACGAACAGGAAGTGGTAGACGGTGGTGATGCCGAACTGCCAACGCGCCAGAGTCTCGGGCGCCAGAGCCAATTCCACGTCGTCAGTCTCCTTACCTCGCCGTGGGCACGGCAGTTTGCGGCCCTTTGTCACCCCCAACAAGGGAGCAACCGGGACGCGCTTGTGAACGCGTTCACATTCACAAGCAATTATGACGCACCGATTCTCGCCACCGGCAGGGGGGTCCCACCTTGGCCGCAGCGGCACCCTCTTGGCAGCGACTTCAACGTCTTGTTGAATTGCACGCCATGCACACACAGCACTCACAGCCACACGCAGAGGCGCAGCCACCGACCCGCATACGGATCTCCTGGCCGGCCGGACACCTCACCGCGATCCTCGACGACACCCCGACGGCCCAGGCCCTCGCCAAGGCCCTGCCGCTCGTCTCCACCGCGCACACCTGGGGCGAGGAGGTCTACTTCGACACGGGAGTCTCGGTTTCACGTGAAACCGACGCCCGCCAGGTCGTGGAACCGGGCACGGTCGCCTTCTGGACCGACGGCGACGCCCTCGCGCTCCCCTACGGCCCCACCCCGATCTCGCGGGGCGACGAATGCCGCCTCGCCAGCCCCTGCAACGTCCTCGGCCGCCTCGACGGCGACCCCCGCCTCCTCGCGACCGTGCGCAACGGCGACCCTGTGCGCGTAGAGCTCGCGGAGCTGTAAGGGCTCCGCTGCTTCACCGCCGCTGAGCCGTCAGGACTCTCCGCCGCTCCTGGCTCGCCCGAGGTGCCGCACCACCCGGACGGGCATCCCAGGACAGCGCCACGGGAAGCACCACGGGCAGCACTGCGGCGTTCGCCTTCGCGACACCCTGCTCACCGAACCCGCCGTCCTGGCCGAGCCCGGCCAGCCTCGCGACCTCTCCGCACAGCCCTCGCACAGCCCTGGCACCGCCCCCCGAACGCCCCCGCCGCCGAGCGCGTCACGGCAAGAAAAAACGCCGTGACCCGAGCCGGGCCACGGCGACCGCCACACCCCCGGAAGGGGCCCTGCTCACAGCTCCTTGCGGAACGCCTCCGCCACCTTCAGGAAGATGTCGTTCCCCTCGGCCTCCCCGATCGTCACGCGCACACCCTCGCCCGGGAACGGCCGTACCACCACGCCCGCCTGCTCACACGCGTCGGCGAAGGCGACCGTACGCTCCCCCAGGCGCAGCCACACGAAGTTCGCCTGGGTCTCGGGCACCGTCCAGCCCTGGGAGCGCAGCCCGTCGACCACGCGGGTGCGCTCGCAGACCAGCGAGCCGACCCGGCCGAGCAGCTCGTCCTCGGCGCGCAGCGAGGCGATCGCCGCCTCCTGCGCCAGCTGGCTCACCCCGAACGGCACTGCGGTCTTCCGCAGCGCCGCCGCCACCGGCTCGTGTGCGATCGCGAAGCCGACCCGCAGCCCGGCGAGGCCGTAGGCCTTGGAGAACGTCCGCAGCACACAGACGTTCGGCCGCTCCCGGTACAGCTCCACGCCGTCCGGCACCTCGGGGTCGCGGATGAACTCCCGGTACGCCTCGTCGAGGACGACCAGCACATCGCCGGGCACCCGGTCCAGGAAGCGCTCCAGCTCGGCCCGGCGCACCACCGTGCCCGTGGGGTTGTTGGGGTTGCAGACGAAGATCAGCCGGGTGCGGTCGGTGATCGCCCCTGCCATCGCGTCCAGGTCGTGCACATCGCCCGCCGTCAGCGGCACCCGCACCGAGGTCGCGCCGCTGATCTGAGTGATGATCGGGTACGCCTCGAAGGACCGCCAGGCGTAGATCACCTCGTCGCCGGGTCCGGAGGTCGCCTGCACCAGCTGCTGGGCGACGCCGACGGAGCCGGTGCCCGTGGCCAGGTGGGAGACCGGGACCCCGAACCGCTCGGACAGCTCGTTCATCAGCCCCGTACAGGCCATGTCCGGGTAGCGGTTGAAGGAAGCGGCCGCGGCCGTGACGCGCTCCATCACACCGGGCAGCGGCGGATAGGGGTTCTCGTTGGAGGACAGCTTGTAGGCCACCGGACCGTCCGCGGCGGCGGGCTTGCCCGGCTTGTAGGTGGGGATACCCTCCAGCTCGGCGCGCAGCTTGGGGCTCGTCTCGCTCACCGCAGTCCTCCTCGCGACCACCGGCGCCGCCTGGCCGCCGCCGGCTTCCAATGCTTCTTACCTTATGAGGATTCGGCCCGGCTGCGAACAGGTGAGCGCACACCGGATAGCGGGGAAAGCCAACCTCCCCCGTCCCAGCGGCATCAGGGGCATCACCGCCCGAAGGCGTACGAAGCGGGGGGCGCGCCGCACATATATCTACGCGCCGGTGGCTCACTCCCTGGCGCGCATCCCCCATGCAGGTGAGTTGAGACCTCTTCGAGACCTGGACCGGTCAACAGGCGGGTGCACGCCGACAAGTCACGTCCTATGCCCAACCGCTTCAACTACCTCTAATTCAGAGGCGATTGCCGCCGCCCAGCCATGCAGAAACGTGCCTGTCAACGGCTGCATATGCGTCCGCACTACCCCACCGCATGAGCCCTACTATCGGCTCGCCATGACAGCAGCAGGGAAGCACCAGGTGAGCCGCGCGGAAACCTCACGTCGAGGCAGCCGGCCGGGCCGGGCGGGCATCAGAGACGTGGCCGCCGCCGCCGGAGTCTCCATCACGACCGTCTCCGACGCCCTGAACGGCAAGGGCCGGCTCCCGGACGCCACCCGGCGCCATGTCCGAGAAGTCGCCGACCGGCTGGGATACCGTCCCTCGGCCGCGGCCCGCACCCTCCGTACCGGCAAGTCCGGCCTCATCGGCCTGACCGTGACCACGTACGGGGATGAACCTTTCACCTTCACCGAGTTCGCGTACTTCGCGGAGATGGCGCGGGCCGCCACCTCGGCCGCGCTCGCGCGCGGCTACGCCCTGGTCATCCTGCCCGCGACCTCCCGCCACGACGTCTGGTCGAACGTCGCCCTGGACGGCACCGTCGTCATCGACCCCTCCGACCAGGACCCGGTCGTCAGCGAGCTGGTCCGGCAGGGTTTACCGGTCGTCTCCGACGGCCGCCCGGCCGGCTCCCTGCCGGTCACCGCCTGGGTCGACAACGACCACGAGGCCGCCGTCCTGGGCATCCTCGACCACCTGGCCGACGCCGGCGCCCGCCGGATCGGCCTGCTCACGGGCACCACCACGGACACCTACACCCACCTGTCGACCACCGCGTACCTGCGCTGGTGCGAGCGCGTCGGCCAGGACCCGGTGTACGAGGCCTACCCGGCCCACGATCCGTGCGCGGGCGCCGTCGCGGCCGACCGGCTGCTCGCACGCCCGGACCGGCCCGACGCGGTCTACGGGCTGTTCGACCCCAACGGCACCGACCTGCTCGCCGCCGCCCGGCGCTACGGCCTGCGCGTACCGGACGACCTGCTGCTGGTCTGCTGCAGCGAGTCCACCGTGTACGCCAACACCGAACCGCCGATCACCACGCTCTCCTTGAAGCCCCGCCGGATCGGCACGGCCGTGGTCCAGCTCCTCATCGACGCCATCGAGGGCGTCGAATCGGAGCACACGGTCGAGCAGGTGATACCGACCGAGCTGATCGTGCGTACCTCGTCCCAGCGACGCCCGCCGCGGACGACGGTCAGCCCGCCACGGGTCCCCGGAGAGGGCTAGGGTCCGCGGAGGAGGGCCGGACAGGGCGGGCACCAGGTCGGTCGAAGCCCGGCCCAATCGGGGCGAAAGCCGCAGTGAACTGGACTCTTGCTCTGATTCACCACCCCTGGGTCATCACACGGCGCGATCCGCATTCCTATGATGGGCCCACGACACCGCGGGCCGCTGCGACCAGGCAGTCCGAAGCGGTGCAGCTGCGGCGCGATGGTGGAGGGGTCGATGACTCAGGGGGCCGGTCAGGGACCCGAGGTGGAGCGGACGGCGACGTTGCGCGACTTCCGGGTACCCGCGTACGTCCACGAGACCGGTCCGTACGTCCACAGCTCTCACCCCGGCGAGGTCCCCGGCCCCGTCGTGGAGCCGGTGTCCTTCCCGCCGGAGTACACGCCGACCCAGCGCGACCTGCCCGTGATCAACCGGGGTGACACGCTTCAGGTGACCGTCGACCCGGCGCCCGCCCCCGCCCCCGCGCCCGTCGCCCAGCCCGCCACGGTTCCGGGCCCCCTGTTCGTCGTGGGCGACGTGCACGGCTACCTCGACGAGCTGGTGGCCGCGCTGCAGGAGAAGGGCCTGATCGACGCCGCCGGGCACTGGTGCGCGGGTACCGCGCGGCTGTGGTTCCTCGGCGACTTCACCGACCGCGGCCCGGACGGCATCGGCGTCATCGACCTGGTGATGCGGCTGTCCGCCGAGGCCGCCGCGGCCGGCGGTTACTGCAAGGCCCTGATGGGCAACCACGAGCTGCTGCTCATCGGCGCCAAGCGGTTCGGCGACACGCCGGTCAACTCCGGCGCGGGCACCGCGACCTTCCAGGCGGCCTGGCTGCTCAACGGCGGCCAGAAGACCGACATGGACCGCCTCCAGGACCACCACCTGCAGTGGATGGCCCGCCTCGACGCGCTCACCGAGATCGACGGCCATCTGCTCGTCCACTCCGACACCACCGCCTACCTGGACTACGGCGACTCCATCGAGGCCGTCAACGACAACGTCCGCGAGACCCTCACCCGCAACGACGCGGACGAGGTCTGGGACCTGTTCCGCAAGTTCACCAAGCGCTTCTCGTTCCGCGACGAGGGTGGCGCCGACGCCGTGCGCACCCTGCTCGACACCTACGGCGGCACCCGCATCGTCCACGGCCACAGCCCCATCCCCTACCTGCTGGGCGAGGTCGGCTCCGAGGACGGCGAGGACAGCACCGGGCCCGTGGTCGAGGGACCCCACGTCTACGCCGACGGTCTCGCCATCGCGATGGACGGCGGCGTGACCATGGCCGGGAAGCTGCTGGTCCAGCAACTCCCGCTGCACAGCTGAGCGTTCGGCGTCCGGGCATCCCCTCGAAGCCCGACCGGCGTCGGACCCGTGCCCGATCGGTGCGGATACGCGCACGACCGGTGTCCGGCCGGCGCCGCACCGGATCCCGACCGGTGTCCGACCGGTCGGTAACGCCGCAGGCCGGGGCCCAATTTCGGTAAACCCCCTGTCACCGCCTGCCGTCACCGCTCTACCATCGGCATATCCGTAGCAGGCTCCCCTCCGTTTCTGCCCGACGGCTCGTCAGCGTGCGAGCCCCAAGCCCTACGGAGCATCGGGGGATGCACATGAACAGCGTTCCGCAGCACCTGCTGAGCGAGGACCGCCAGGAGTACGAGCGGCTCCTCGACGAGGCGCTGCGCTCGGCACCACACCGCCCGGAACTGGCCGCTGTCGGACAGCGGCTGAACACCGAACAGCTGCGCACCATGGCGCTCGGCGCCACGGCCCTCATCACCGCGGCCGCCACGAGCGAGTACCAGCACTATGTGAAGGTCCGCGAGGAACTGCGCCACCCGGCGGCGTCCACCCCGTCGTCCGTCCGCGCGTCCGACTCCGCCGAGCCGGGGCCGAGCGCGATGGGGCTCGCCACCACCATGGGAGAGGCCGCCGAAACCGCCGGCGCGGGCGTCGTCGCCGTGATCGCCGTCCTCGCCCCCGTCCTCGCCGGCACCGCCGCGGCGATCTTCCTGCTCGTCGGCTACATCCTGAAGATGCTCGACCCCGATCAGGCGTTCGCCCGGACCATGCTCACCACCGGCTGGATATTCGGTGCCGTGACCGCCCTGGCGATCCTCGTCGCCGCGGTCGGTCTCCTGCTCACCGCGCTGCGCAACCGGCCCACACCGGAACCCGGTCCCTACGGCGCGGAGAACAGCGAACTGGCGCAGGCCAGAGAAGCCTGGCGCGAGGCCCTGCTCGAACGCGGCATCGTGCCGTTCCTGCGCGAAGCCCTCGCCGAACCCGGCACCGCCGCACTGCACCACACGGCACCGCCGGCGCCCACCGGCCGCATGCCGCACCTCGGGTACGACCGCCCCGGCTTCACCAGCCCCGGCGACGGCCGGTCGGCCGGGCGGCCCCGCTTCACCAGCCCTGACTACACCAGCCCGGACTTCGGCGGCCCGGACCACCATCCGGAGTGACCGCTGGCTTGCGCCCCCATGGTGCGGGGAGCGCAAGCCGGAGACGGCGCCTTGCCGGGCCCCGCGGGCGTCTGCCGGTCGCGGCGCGGTCAGTCCGCGATCGGCAGATAGACCCGGTTGCCCGCCGCGGCGAACTCCTTCGACTTCTCCGCCATGCCCTGCTCGATCTCCGCCTGGGTGCCGCCGTGTTCGCGGCGGATGTCCTGGGAGATCTTCATCGAGCAGAACTTCGGCCCGCACATCGAGCAGAAGTGCGCCGTCTTGGCGGGTTCGGCCGGCAGGGTCTCGTCGTGGAACGCACGGGCCGTGTCGGGGTCGAGGGCCAGGTTGAACTGGTCCTCCCAGCGGAACTCGAAGCGCGCGTCGGACAACGCGTCGTCCCACTCCTGCGCACCGGGGTGCCCCTTGGCGAGGTCGGCCGCGTGGGCGGCGATCTTGTAGGTGATGACACCGGTCTTGACGTCGTCACGGTTGGGCAGGCCCAGGTGCTCCTTGGGCGTGACGTAGCAGAGCATGGCCGTGCCCCACCAGGCGATCATCGCGGCACCGATGCCGGAGGTGATGTGGTCGTACGCCGGCGCGACGTCCGTCGTCAGCGGGCCGAGCGTATAGAACGGAGCTTCATCGCAGATCTCCTGCTGAAGGTCGATGTTCTCCTTGATCTTGTGCATCGGGACATGCCCCGGGCCCTCGATCATGGTCTGTACGTTGAAACGCTTCGCGATCCGGTTGAGTTCCCCGAGCGTCTTCAACTCGGCGAACTGCGCCTCGTCGTTGGCGTCCGCGATCGAGCCCGGCCGCAGGCCGTCACCGAGGGAGTAGGTGACGTCGTACGCGGCGAGGATCTCGCACAGTTCCTCGAAGTTCTCGTAGAGGAAGGACTCCTTGTGGTGCGCCAGGCACCACGCCGCCATGATCGAGCCGCCGCGGGAGACGATGCCGGTCTTGCGGTTCGCGGTCAGCGGGACGTACGCCAGGCGCACGCCCGCGTGGACCGTCATGTAGTCCACGCCCTGCTCGGCCTGCTCGATGACGGTGTCCTTGTAGATCTCCCAGGTCAGTTCCTCGGCCTTGCCGTCGACCTTCTCCAGGGCCTGGTAGAGCGGCACGGTGCCGATCGGGACGGGGGAGTTGCGCAGCACCCACTCGCGGGTGGTGTGGATGTTGCGTCCGGTGGACAGGTCCATGACCGTGTCGGCGCCCCAGCGGGTCGCCCAGGTCATCTTCTCGACCTCCTCCTCGATGGAAGACGTCACGGCCGAGTTGCCGATGTTGGCGTTGACCTTCACCAGGAACCGCTTGCCGATGATCATCGGCTCGATCTCCGGGTGGTTGACGTTGGCCGGCAGCACCGCCCGGCCCGCCGCGATCTCCTCGCGGACCACCTCTGGAGAAACGTTCTCCCGGATGGCCACGAACTCCATCTCCGGCGTGATCTCGCCGCGGCGCGCATACGCCAGCTGCGTGACCGCCTGGCCGTCACGGCCCCGGCGCGGCTGGCGCGGCCGTCCGGGGAAGACCGCGTCGAGGTTGCGCAGGCCGCCGCGCGGCGAGGTGTGCTTGATTCCGTCGTCCTCGGGACGGACGGGACGGCCCGCGTACTCCTCGGTGTCGCCGCGGGCGATGATCCAGTTCTCCCGCAGCGGTGGCAGACCCCTGCGGACGTCGGTGTCGACGTTCGGATCGGTGTACGGGCCGGATGTGTCGTACAACGTGACCGACTGCCCGTTGGTGAGGTGCACCTGGCGGACCGGCACCCGCAGGTCGGGGCGGGTGCCCTCGACGTACGCCTTGTGCCAGCCGATGGACTTCCCGGCCTCCCCGTCGGTCGACGTCCCCGTCGCGACGGAGGCGTTCTGCGTGGAGGCAGGCGTGCGCGCGTCCTTGATGGTCATGAGACCTACTCCCTACGCCGGCATTACCCGGTAACAGGTTCGGCGGTCGACGCAGCGGTATCCGTCATCCGACGTCTCGTGTGAAACATCACTCGCGATGGGTGATGTTTCATGTGAAACATCGCTGGGACGGAGGTCAGCGCCCTCTCAGCCCGGTGCTCCGAGCTCCCGCGTGTACAAAGGTGCCTCCACGCTAGCGTCAATTCGGGCGCGGTGAACAGGGGGCCCCGGTCGTTCTTGCGATGATCGGTCGGTGACCACGACGCAGCATCCCCCGTTCCCACCGCCCGAGCCCCCGCGCGGCGCAGGCCCCGGAGGCGGTCGTCACGACGAGCGTGCCGCCGGGGCGCACCCCGGAAGTGGTCCCGGAAGCGGCCCCGGAGGCAATCCGGGACGTGACTCCGGGGGCGGCTTCCGAGGTGGGTATGGAGACGGGCCCGGATCCGGTGACGGACGTGACCCCGGGCACGGTGACTGGTTCGGGTCCGGCGGCGGCCACAGCGCCGGGCACGGTGGCGAGTCCACGTCCGGCGGCGGCCACGGGCATCGCGGCGAGCCGGGTGCCGGTGGCGCGCCTGGACACGGCGGCGGGTCCGGCTTCGGAGGCGGCCACGGTGGTGGGTCGAGCTCCGGCGGCGAGTCGAACTCGGGTGGCGGGTCGAACTCCGGAGGCGGGCACGGAGGCGGTCACGGCCATGGTGGCGGGCACGGTGGCGGTGGCGGGCACGGGCACTCGCACAGTCATGGGCACGGCCCCGCGACGCCCGTCTCCCGGCATCTGCGCAAGCTGATCGCCGCCGTCCTCATCCCCTTCGCCGCCGCCGTGGTGGTCGGGCTGGCCGTGCTCTGGCCCGGCGGCGCACCGCCGCACGAACGGACCGGGGTCGGTTTCGACCGGCAGACCCAGCAAGCCACGGTCACCAGGGTCGAGAAGGTGGACTGCGGTGCGGTCAACGCCTCGG
This sequence comes from Streptomyces sp. NPDC052687, assembly GCF_040678395.1. Lineage (NCBI taxonomy): Bacteria > Bacillati > Actinomycetota > Actinomycetes > Kitasatosporales > Streptomycetaceae > Streptomyces > Streptomyces sp. NPDC052687. The sequence continues at coordinate 125,003 of NZ_JBFATR010000005.1, forward strand.
CACCGCCCCCGACCGGCGACACCTCCACCGCCGAAGGCTCCTCCGCCCAGCAGCAGGCCAACGGCACCTGCAAGAAGGCGACCATCCGCGTCGACACCGGCGAGGACAAGGGCCGTACCTTCAACGAGATCGTCCAGCCGGACCAGTCACGGCAGCTGGAGGAGGGTCAGAAGGTGATCGTCGCCTACGAGCCCTCCGCCCCGAAGGACCTTCAGTACTCGGTCACCGACGTGAACCGCAGGCTGCCGATGGGTCTGCTCGCCGGTCTCTTCGCGCTCGCCGTCGTGGTCGTCGGGCGGCTGCGGGGCGTCATGGCGCTGATCGCGCTGGCCATCAGCTTCCTGGTGCTGAGCTTCTTCGTCCTGCCGGCCATCCTGCAGGGCTCCAACCCGCTGCTGGTGGCGGTGATCGGGTCGAGCGCCATCATGCTCATCGCCCTCTACCTGTGTCACGGACTGTCGGCCCGGACATCCGTGGCAGTGCTCGGCACCCTGATCTCGCTGCTGCTGATCGGTGTGCTCGGCTCGCTGTTCATCGGCTGGGCCGCGCTCACCGGCGACACCGACGACAACACCGGCCTGATCCACGGGCTGTATCCGTCGATCGACATGAGCGGTCTGCTGCTCGCCGGCGTCATCATCGGTTCGCTGGGCGTCCTGGACGATGTGACGGTCACCCAGACGTCGGCGGTCTGGGAGCTGCACGACGCCAACCCGACGATGGGCTGGCGCGGCCTGTACCGCGCGGCCATCCGGATCGGCCGCGACCACATCGCCTCCGTCGTCAACACGCTGGTCCTGGCCTACGCGGGCGCCGCCCTGCCGCTGCTGCTGCTCTTCTCGATCGCGCAGAGCAGTGTCGGCACGGTCGCCAACAGCGAGCTGGTCGCGGAGGAGATCGTGCGCACGCTGGTGGGCTCGATCGGTCTGGTGGCCTCGGTGCCCGTCACGACGGCCCTCGCCGCGCTGGTGGTCTCGGCGGACCGCCCGGCGGCGGAGCCGGCGACGGCCGGCTCACGGACGCCGATGCCGCGCAGCGGGGGCCGGGGACGACGCCGCAAGCGGTGACGCTGCCGGTGCCGTCCGACGGCCACCGCACGCCGGCGCCCCAGCGCCCCGTGCCCACCGGCCCACCACCGGGGCACCGGGCGCCACCGGGTCACCGAGTCATCGGCCCACCGACCCCACTGCCTACCGGCCTCCCGGACCACAGATACGTCGGTAGGCCGATACGCAGGTACGCCGGTACGCAAAAAAGCCAAGAAGAAGCGTTACTCCACTCGAAGTACGCGCCGCCTCAACCCGCGCTCTGCTCCTCCGCGAGGATGCGGTCGAGCGCCTCGTCGAGGTGCGCGTCGAAGTCGGCGAGCGAGCCTTCCTGCCCCAGGGGCACCAACTTGTCGGTGCGGTCCAGGAAGGCGACGAGCGGCGCCGACGAGGAGCGGAACAGCGCCTGGTCGGCGCCCACCTGCAGCCGGATCAGCACCTCGCCCAGGGAATCGGGCTCCACGGGGGAGACCCGCACATCGCCCTCGCCGCAGGCCCGGCCCACACCGTCGATCAGCAGCTCGCGCCCGAACGCCCAGGTGACCGGCGCGTCTCCGGGCAGATGGAAGGTCAGGCGGACGGCGTAGGGATCACAGGTCTCGTACCGCAGCTCCACCGGGATGCGGAAGGAGAGTTCCTCGGAGACGAGAAAGCTCATCATGACCTCTGCCTGTACGGACTCGCGCATCGCCTACCCCGTCTGTTGCCGTCGATTGGCCGGGAATCAACCGTTGAATACTGCTGGCATCTTGCTGAACGTACACAGCAGATCACAAGGAGTGAGTTTTCAGATACTGATAGAAAGCGGGAGCGACCCCAGAAGGCGCCCGACCTCGTTCTGCAACTGACGGGCCGCGGGCAGCAGCCGGTCGGCCTGATGACAGGGGAGGGAGATGGCCATCGTGGCCGCCGTCGCCCCCACCGTGATCGGGATCGCCGCGCAGACCGTGCCCAGCGCGTACTCCTGACGCTCGATCACAGGTTCCATCCTGCCCACGCGTTCCAGACGCCGGAGCAGCGTTCGATTGTCACGCACCGTGTACGGAGTGAGGGACTGCACGGGATAGCGCTCCAGGTGATCGCGGCGGGCGGCCTCGTCCAGCTGGGACAGCAGACACTGGCCGATGGCGTGCGCGTGGCCGGTCTCGCGAAAGTCCGCCCACTCCTCGACCGCCGGATTGCCGGGGCTGTCGGAGACGCACACCACCTCGATCTCGCCTTCCCGGTAGATCGCGTAATACACCGGCACACCGATCGAATCCCGCCAGCGTGCGAGTGTCTCGGCCACCGTGCTGCGACGTTTCTCCTGTGCCCCGCTGCTGCTCAGCCGCTCGGCCGCCGCGCCGAGGAAGAACAGCCCCTTCTCGCGCCGCAGATAGCCCTCGTGCACCAGGGTGCGCAGCAGGTGGTAGGTGGTCGGGAGGGCGAGGCCGGTCTCGCGGGCGAGTTGTTTGGCCGGTGCGCCGTTGTCGTGGCCGGCGACGCACTCCAGAAGGCGCATCGCGCGCTGGACCGAACCGATGAGCGTCGTGGACTGCTGTGCGGGCGGGGTCTCGGGGCGCGCCCGCGGCACCGGCCGCCCGGAGGAGGACGGGGCGGCCCGCCGGGGTGCCTCCGGGCTGCGCGCGGAGGAGCCGGCAGGGGTGGGCTGCTCGGGAGGCCGCACGCGCAGGGCCTGGGGGGAGGGGCCAGGGCGGGAAGGGGCGGGGGGTGCGTGGGGTCCTGCGGGTGCGGTGTCAGCCGTGGCCAAGAGGTCACTCCCGGAAGCGCGAGGGGGCAGCCCGTGCGGAGAAACACGGGTGGGATGTGGGGGTGTACGCCGCTCGCGGGCTCGTCCCGCGGGGGTTCCGGACTCTATTCGTCCGCCACGGCCCGCAGACGCCCCGCAGGGGAAACTTCCCCCGCCCGAGGGAACCGGCCGTTCCTGTTACCGGCCCCCGTCACCCACATCTCCATCTGTCGCCCCCGTCGCCCCCGTCGCCCCCGCGAGCACACCGGCCCCGGTCGCCCCGCGACGGACGCGCGTCTACCAGTCGCCCTTCGTCGAGGAGCCGGCGGTGAACTTGCGTACGACGTAGATGAGTCCGGCGACCAGTGCCACGAAGAGCAGCAGCTTGAACAGCAGTCCGATCACGAAGCCCACGACGCTCGCGATCAGGCCGCCGAACACCACCAGGGCGATGACCGGCACCGCGACCCACTTCACCCACCACGGCAGCCCCGCGAAGATCTCTCGCATCGCCCTCGCCTTTCTCTCGTCTTCGATGTCCTGCCCTCGATGCTAGGTGCGTGGGCAGGCCCGGCGGGGGCCTCGCATCCCTTGTCGTCCCCTGAGCTGTCCCCTAGGGAATCCCGGGGCCCGGCCTCAGCTCTCGGGCGGAGAGAACACCACCAGGACCCGCAGATCCTCGCTGATGTGGTGGAACTTGTGGGGCACGCCGGCCGGGACGTACACCACGCTGCCGCGCGCCACCTGCGTGGTCTCCATCCCGACGGTGAGCGAGGCCCGGCCGCTGACCACGAAGTACACCTCGTCCTGGCGGTGCGGTTGCTGCGGGTCGTGCTCCCCCGCGTTCAGCGCGTACAGGCCGACCGACATGTTCCGCTCACGCAGGAACTGCAGGTAGGCCCCCTCGTTGGCGGCGCGCTCCGCCTCCAGATCGTCCAGCCGGAATGCCTTCATCGTTGCGTCGCCCTCGCGCCCCTGCTCGTAGCCGTCCTGGTCTGCCACGATCAGACACATGATGAATTTCCTAGTCAAGACGATCGCCAACGCGGGCGCCCTCGCGGTCGCCGTGTGGCTGCTCGACAAGATCACCCTCACCGGTGACGGCACCGGCAAGAAGATCGGCACCCTGCTGCTGGTGGCGCTGCTCTTCGGGCTGGTGAACGTCCTGGTCAAGCCGCTTGTGAAGCTGCTCAGCCTGCCGCTGCTCATCCTCACGCTCGGCCTGTTCACCCTGGTGGTGAACGCGCTCATGCTGCTGCTCACCTCGTGGCTGGCCGACAAGCTGGACCTGAGCTTCCACGTCGAAGGCTTCTGGACCGCCGTCCTCGGCGGCCTGATCATCTCCGTCGTGTCCTGGGCGCTCAACGTCGTCCTGCCCGACCGGGACTGAGTGCCATGACGTACCGCGTCTGCTTCGTCTGCACCGGCAACATCTGCCGCTCCCCGATGGCCGAATCCGTCTTCCGGGCCCGGGTCGAGGAGGCCGGGCTCGGCGGCCTGGTCGAGATCGACAGCGCCGGCACCGGCGGCTGGCACGAGGGCGACCCGGCCGACCCGCGCACCGTCGCCGTACTGGAGGAGCACGGGTACGACAGCGCCCACACGGCCCGCCAGTTCCGCCCCTCCTGGTTCGGGCGGCTCGACCTGGTCGTCGCCCTCGACACCGGACACGCCAAGGCGCTGCGCCGCCTCGCGCCCACCGAGGAGGACGCCCGCAAGGTCCGGCTGCTGCGCTCGTACGACCCCGCCGCGGGCGACGACCTCGACGTCCCGGACCCGTACTACGGGGCGAGGGACGGCTTCGAGGAGTGTCTTGAGATGGTGGAGGCGGCGAGCGCCGGTCTGCTCGCCGTGGTACGTGAGCACGTGGAAGGGCAGGCGGCATGAACGATTCCGGTCTTTTCGAGGGCGGTGACGGCACCCGCGCGGTGCGGGCGGGGCTGCCCGAGCCGGTCAAGTACGAGCCGACCCTGCCCGGGCCGGTCTTCGCCGCGCACTTCCATCTGCCGGGCGAGCCCACCGGGCCGTACACCTACGGCCGCGACGAGAACCCGACCTGGACGCACCTCGAGGCCGCGATCGGCGAGCTGGAGGCGCCCGGCGAGGACGGCGTGGAGACGCTGGTCTTCGCGTCCGGCATGGCGGCCATCTCGTCGGTGCTCTTCTCCCAGCTGCGCGCCGGGGACGCGGTCGTCCTGCCCAGCGACGGCTATCAGGTGCTGCCCCTGGTGCGGGCGCAGCTGGAGGCGTACGGGATCGAGGTGCGCACCGCGCCGACGGGCGGGGACGCCCAGCTCGACGTCCTGGACGGCACGAAGCTGCTGTGGATCGAGAGCCCGTCCAACCCCGGCCTGGACGTCTGTGACATCCGCCGGCTCGTCGAGGCGGCCCACACGCGCGGAGCCCTGGTCGCCGTCGACAACACCCTCGCGACACCGCTCGGGCAGCGCCCGCTGGAGCTCGGCGCCGACTTCTCCGTCGCCAGCGGCACCAAGCAGCTCACCGGGCACGGTGACGTCCTGCTGGGCTACGTCACCGGCCGCGCGGGCGAGCCGATGACCGCCGTACGCCGTTGGCGCAAGATCGTCGGCGCGATCCCCGGACCGATGGAGGCCTGGCTGGCCCACCGCTCGATCGCCACGCTCCAGCTGCGCGTGGAGCGGCAGAACGCCACCGCGCTCGTGGTCGCCGAGGCACTGCGGCAGCGCCCGGAGGTGTCCGGGCTGCGCTATCCGGGGCTGCCGGACGACCCGTCCCACAAGGTCGCCGCGCGGCAGATGCGGCGCTTCGGGTGCGTGGTGTCGTTCACGCTGCCCAGCCGCGCGCGTGCGGACCGTTTCCTGGAGGCGCTGCGCCTCGTGGACGACGCGACCAGCTTCGGCGGGGTGCGGTCCACGGCCGAGCGGCGCGGTCGGTGGGGCGGGGACGCGGTGCCGGAGGGCTTCGTCCGGCTGTCGGTCGGCGCCGAGGACCCCGAGGACCTGGTGGCGGATCTGCTGCGCGCGCTGGACGAGTCGGCACGGTGACCCGCCGGACCCGCCGGGCGGAGTGACCGCCGGCGCGGCAGGCGGTACGGGCGTCCGTTCGGCACGCCTACTACGGGCAGCCGTTCGGCGCGCCTACGTCGAACGGACGGTCCGAACCTCCCCCCTCGTGGCTCGGACCGTCCTCGGTTCCGCGCGCCAAGAACCGCTCCAACAAGGCTAGTTGACTCTCTGTCAGTGTCCAATCACGGTAGCGACAGAGACCTATCGACTTATTTATAGTGAGGCCCTGCCCAGGGGGCTGGGAGGTCGGCAGGGGAAGGGGGCTTCGCCATGGACCTGGCCTTGCTGCGCACCTTCGTGACGGTGCACCGGGCCGGATCCTTCACCCGCGCGGCCGCGCTGCTCGGCCTCTCCCAGCCCGCCGTCACCTCGCAGATCCGCACGCTGGAACGGCAGCTCGGCCGCCCGCTCTTCCTGCGGCAGGCGCGGGGCGTCACCCCGACATCCATCGGCGACGAACTCGCCCACAAGGCCGCCCCGCATCTCGACGCCCTGGTGGAGATCGCCGAGACCGGGCTCGACGACGAGTCCTCCTTACGCACCCTGCATCTCGCGGGACCGCCCGAGTTCACCGCCGAACGGGCCCTGCCCGCCCTGGCCGGGCTGACCGGCGAGCAGGGCCGGGGCTGCGCCTTGCGGGCCTCCTTCAGGAACGCCGAGGAGGTTCTGGAGGGGCTGGCCGCCGGGCATCACGATCTCGCCATCAGCACGGCCCGGCCGCGCGGCGCCCTGCTCACCGCCACACCGCTGTGCGACGAGGAGCACGTCCTGGTCGCCGCCCCGCGCTGGGCCGAGCGCGCCGACTCGGGACTGCCGCGCGACAAGGCCGCGGCCGCCCTGGAGAACCTGCCTGTCGTCGAGGTCCACGAATCGCTGCCCTTCGTCTCCCGCTACTGGGCCTCCGTCTTCGACTCCCGCCCCGACGCCTCCGGAACCGTCATCGTCCCGGACCTGCGGGCCGTCCTGGCGTGCGCGATCGCCGGCGCCGGCATCGCCGTCCTGCCCCGCTATCTGTGTGCGGGCGCGCTGGAGCGCGGCGAGGTGGTCACGCTGCACGAGCCGGCCGTGCCGCCACTGCGGACCTACTTCCTGGTGGTGCGCACCGGGACGCTGGCTATGCCGCACATCGCCCGGGCCCACGAGTGGCTGCAGCGAGCGGCGTCCGACTGGTGCTGAGCCGCGGCACCCGAGCGACGGCCCGGCCGTCACACGATGAGCCCCATCGGTCACGTTTCGCGATGTTTCACGTGGAACCAGCGGGGCCACATTTCACCCATGACCGTCCGACCCGTGGTCAAGCGCACCGCCCGTGCCGTCCTGCTGGACGGTGACGACCTGATCCTGATCAAGCGCACCAAGCCCGGTGTGGATCCCTACTGGGTGACTCCCGGGGGCGGGGTCGAGCCCGAAGACCCGACCGTCGTCGATGCTCTGCACCGCGAGGTCCACGAGGAGCTGGGCGCCAAGATCACCGATGTCGTGCCGTGTTTCGTGGACACCGTCGAGCACATCGGCGAGGACGGCGGCACGACCGGTGTGAAGGTCCAGCACTTCTTCGTCTGCCGGCTGGAGTCCATGGACCCGGCGCTGCGCCACGGCCCCGAGGTGGAGCAGCCCGCGGGCGAGTACGAGATCGTCCGGGTGCCGTTCACCCGGGTCGGTATCGCCTCCGTCCACCTGGTGCCGTTGTCGCTGCGGCACTACCTCGACGGGAACATCGAGGGCGTACGCGCCATGCACGCACCCGACCTGGGCTGACGCCCCGAGCCCGCGCGCCCCCGGGTCAGCTGCCCGCCGCGACCAGTTCCTCCACCGAGTCATGCCGTATGCGGCTCGCCGGGATGCCGACGTGCCGGAGCGCGTGCACACCGCTGCGGATCATCCCGGGCGGGCCCGAGAGGTAGGCGTCGTACTCGTTCCACGGGCCGTACTCGCGTATGGCGTCGGGCAGTCGGAGGTGCGCCTGCTGGTCGATGATCGCGCGGACCGAGAGCCAGGAGTGGCTCTGCTGCAGCCTGAGCATGGTGTCGATGTCGTACAGGTCCTGGTCGGTGCGGGCGCCGTAGAACACCTCGACCGGCCGCCGCTCGCCGTGCTCGGCGACGTCCTCGACGAGTGCCTTGATCGGGGCGATCCCGGTGCCGCCGCCCAGGCAGAGCAGCCCGCTGTCGGTGGTGTGGTCGACGGTCATGGAACCCGCCGGCGGGCCGAGCCGGATGACGTCGCCGGGCCGGGCCCGGTGCACGAGGGCGTTGGAGACCCAGCCCGCGGGGACCGCTTTCACGTGGAACGTCAGCAGGCCGTCCGAGCGCGGGGCCGAGGCGAAGGAGTAGTGCCGCCACACGCGCGGCCACCAGGGCGTCTCCACGCTCGTGTACTGGCCGGCGAGGAAGGGGTACGGCTGGTCCGGGCGGACGGTGAGGACGGCGATGTCGGGGGTGCGCAGATCGTGCGCGACGACCTCGGCGTGCCACCACGCGGGGGCGCGCAGCTCGTCCGCGGCCGCCGCGTCGATCATGACCTGGGAGATCGTCGTGTACGTCCGCACCCACGCCGCTTCGGTCTCCGCGTCCCAGATCGCCTCGGCGTACCGGCTCAGCGCGCCGATGAGACATTCGCCGACGGCCGGATAGTGCTCGGGCCGGGTGCCGTACTTGCGGTGTCCACGGCCCAGGTTCTGGAGGTAGTCGACCAGGACCGGGGTGTTGTCGATGTGCTCCGCGGCAGTGAGCAGCGCCCTGAGCAGGCGGTCCCGCTGGGTGTCCATCGCGGGCGGGAAGAGCGACCTCAGCTCGGGGTGGCGGACGAAGAGCAGCGCGTAGAAGTAGGAGGTGACCTTGTCGGCCACCGGCTCGATCTCGGCCATGGTGCGCCGGATGAGCACGGCGTCCGGTGAGGCGTCCCGGGCCGGGGCGAACGGCTGTGACGGTGACAGTGCCTGCGGCCGCTCGGTGGGGGCGGAGGCGAAGGCGGGGCGCTGTGGCGGGACGCGGTCGTGGGCGGAGGGCGGTGGGGGGACGCGGTCGTGGGCAGGGGTCTCGGTGACGCGCGTGGGCAGGGGGCGGGTGGGCAGTTGCGGGGTGGCCAGAGCGTCCTCGCCGTGAGAAGGCGCCGACGAGGGCGTGGACGCCGGTGGTGCCGGGGATATCCGCGGTCCGGCCGTCTCCGGCGCGGCTGCCGCCTCCGGCTCGTTCTCCGGTGCCGTGGTCGCCGGCTTCCTGCGCGGCGTGAACCAGCCGCCCCCGCCGTCGGCAGTGCCGTGGTCGGCCGACGTGGTGGTCGGAGCGTCCATGCTGTGCCTCGCCTCGAACATCTCTCGGTCGGTCTGCGCACTTCCCCGATCGGAAGGTGCCTGCTTCCCCCGTGGACGGCTTGCTCTCCCCCTGGTGCTCCGCGCCCGGTGCGGCCTGTTCCATCCGTCTCGGCACAGGCGTCAGCCGTATACCCCGGAACGCGGGTTCTCGATCTCTCCGTCCCGTCGAGCTGCCTTTCCCCTGTCCTCGTCCCCCTGCGGGAAGGCGTGCCGCCTCTTCCCGACCGAGAACCGGACTCGACCATACCGGCCACCGCGTCGCACACAAGTCCCCCCTTCACCGGTCACGAATCCGACCGTGGGGCGAACCATGAGTTCTCTCAATTACCGGACGTCGCGCACCAATTCGTAGGCATCCCACAGATCCTTCCCCTCATAGGTGTGGGTGGCCAGACCGGTCAGACGGTGGTCGGCGTTGACCGCGACGGAGACAGGTACGGCTGCGAACAGATCCGTGTCCGACGACGAGTCTCCGTACGCGACGCAGTCGGCCCGTGTCACACCGAACTGCCGGCACAGCCGGTCCGCGATCATCACCTTGGCCGCGGCACTGAGCACACCCGTCGGGTCCACGGGCTCGGTGAACGGTACGGCGGGGAAGAGCGACCCGTGCGCCGCGTGCGCGCCCCAGCCGGTCAGGCGTTCCACGAAGAACGACGGGGACAGGGAGACCACGGCGCAGTAGTCACCCCGTTCCCTGATCTCCGCCCACACGTCCTGGATGCGAGACAGCCAGGGCGCCCGCTCGAAGGCCGACACGACGTGCGCCTCGGTCAGTTCCGCCCACAGGGTGTGGACCCGCTGCGCGTACTCCGGCGGATCGATCTCGCCGGCCGACATGGCCCGGTCGAGCTCGACCGTCTCCCTCTCCAGACCGAGTTGCCGCGAGATCTCCACCGGCGCGGACGTCCCGTACAGCAAGGTGCCGTCGAGGTCGAAGAGATGCAGTCTCGCCATGGGCGTCGAGGTTACCGGCGATGCCTTCGGGCTTGCCCGAGCGAGAAAGGCGAGACCTGCTCAGGCATCGGGCGGACGCCCGCCGTTCGTCGATGTTTCACGTGAAACACCTCGCCCTCGTCCTCGTGCGGTCCCCATGGTCACGGCATGGCCAAAAGGACGTACGTCTCACTCGAAACAGGTGGACGCCGAGGGCACCCGTCGGACAGCCTGACCTGCGTGCCCACTCCTTCCGTCGCCGCCCTGCCCATCCGCCGTCTGACGCTTCGCGATCTCACCGCCTGCGCCGACCTGTCCGAGAACCGGGGGTGGCCACGCGAAGAGCACAAGTGGGGCTTCCTCCTCACCGCGGGGAAGGGGTACGGCATCGACGACCCCGACGGAGGGCTCGTCAGCGCCTGCGCCGTCACCGAGTACGGCCCGCACGGCCGCCCTGATCTTGCCGCCATCGGCATGGTGCTGGTGGCCGAGCGGCACGCCCGGCAGGGCGTCGGACGCCGCCTGATGCGGCATGTCGTCTCCACGATGGGCACCACCCCGCTCACGCTGCACGCGACGCCCTACGGCCGCCCGCTCTACGAAGAGCTCGGGTTCAAGGTCACCGGCCGGGCCGAGATGCTGCGGGGTCGCTTCACCCCCGACGGACCGGCACCGAAGATCGCCACCCGCCCCGCGACGGCAGAGGATCTGCCGGCGATCCTGCGGCTGGACGAGGAGGTGTTCGGCTCCGATCGCACGCACATCATCACCCGGCTGCCCGCCTTCGCCGACCAGCTGCGCGTCGCGGAGGAGCGCGGCCGGATCATCGGCTACACGGCCGCCTGGCCCAACATGGACACCCACGTGGTGGGCCCGCTGATCGCCCGCGACACGGAGACCGCCCAGGCGCTCATCGCCTCCCTCGCCGCCCACACCGACCGGCCCCTGCGGACCGACATCGACGTACGGCACGAAGAGCTGCTGGCCTGGGCGAAGGAGCGCGGGCTGGCATCCGTCGCCTTCAACGCGGTGATGACGTACGGCATCGGGGACCTGCCCGGGGACTGGAGCCGGCGGTTCGCTCCGCTCACGGTCGCCGCGGGCTGAGCCCACGGAACGCGGAAGACGCCGGCCCCCGTCGAGGGCCGGCGTCTTCTTCTTTTCGTCGGAGAGCCGCGCTTCTTCCGTAGGAGAGCCGCGCTCAGGCGAGGGCTTCCACGGCGGCGGTCGCGAAGGCGTGATCCTGCTCCGGCGCTCCGCCGCCGACACCGATGGCGCCGATCAGCCGGCCGTCGCGGTGCACCGGCACGCCACCGGCGATGAACAGCAGCGGCTGGCTGAGCGCGGTCGGAAGGCTGTGGAAGGGCCCGTCCGGCTTGACGGCGTCGACCAGGTCCGCGGTGGGGGCGTTGAGCTGGAGCGCGGTGTACGCCTTGCGGGTGCTGGTCTCACCGGAGATCAGGACGGCCCGGTCGTCGCGCCGGAAGGCCAGCAGGTGGCCGCCGGCGTCCAGGACGGTGACGCTGACGGTCACCCCGGCGGCCTCGGCGGCGTGCGACGCGGCCGCGACCAGGGTCTCGGCGTCCTGGATGGTCAGGGGAGCGACGGCGGTGGTGGTGCTCATGAGGGGTTTCTCCTGAAGGGTGTTCTCGGTTCTTGCGAGGTGGGTGCCGGATCGCCGGCCGCGGGGACGGCCCTGGCCCCGCGGCCGGCGATCACGTCAGTGATGGACGGGCGTCGGCTGCTCGGTGAGGGGCACGGACGCCGGTACGCGGGTCTTCTCCCGGCGCTCCAGGGCGGCCGAGAGGACGGCGAGCAGCAGGGCGGCGGCGGCCAGCAGCGCGCCGACCCAGTTGGGGGCGGTGTAGCCCAGTCCGGCGGCGATCACCAGACCGCCGAGCCAGGCGGAGAGCGCGTTGCCGAGGTTGAAGGCGCCGATGTTCACGGCGGAGGCCAGGGTCGGGGCGCCGTGTGCCTGGTCGAGGACCCGCTTCTGCAGAGGCGGCACCGTGGCGAAGCCCAGGGCGCCGATCAGGGTGATCGTGACGGCCGCGAGGATCTTGTTGTGCGCGGTGAGCGTGAACAGCGCCAGAACCAGGGCGAGGGCGCCCAGGGAGACGTAGAGCATGGGCATCAGCGCGCGGTCGGCGAACCTGCCGCCGACGAGGTTGCCGCCGACCATGCCGAGTCCGAAGAGGACCAGCAGCCAGGTGACGGAGCCCTCGGCGAAGCCGGCGGCGTGGGTCATCATCGGCGCGATGTAGGTGATGGCCGCGAAGACGCCGCCGAAGCCGAGGACGGTCATCGCCATGGCGAGCAGGACCTGGACGTTCTTGAAGGCGGCCAGCTCGTGACGCAGCCGCACGCCCTCCGGCTTGGGCATGTCGGGCACCAGCTTGGCGATGCCCGCCAGGCCGATGACACCGAGCACGGCGACGATGGCGAAGGTGACGCGCCAGCCGATGGACTGGCCGACGAGGGTGCCCAGCGGGACACCGACGACGTTGGCGACGGTCAGTCCGGTGAACATCATCGCGATGGCTCCGGCCTTCTTGTCCAGGGCGACGAGGTCGGCCGCGACGACCGAGCCGATGCCGAAGAACGCGCCGTGGGCGAGTGAGGCGACCACGCGGCCGATCAGCATGACCCCGAAGACGGGGGCGACGGCCGAGAGCAGGTTGCCGACGACGAACAGGCCCATCAGCAGCATCAGCATCCGCTTGCGGGAGACCTTGGTGCCGAGCACGGTCATCAGCGGGGCGCCGAGCACCACGCCCAAGGCGTAGCCGGTCACCAGGTAACCGGCGGTGGGGATGGAGACCCCGTAGTCGCTCGCGACCTGGGGCAGCAAGCCCATGATCACGAACTCGGTCGTTCCGATCCCGAAGGCCCCGATCGCGAGGGCCAGAAGCGCGAGAGGCATGTGGGGTACACCTTCCCAGAAGATTGCAGGTGCGCTTAGCGTGCGTCCACAATAGTTGCAGACGCGGGTTAATCGCAAACGCCGACTATTGCGCGACTGCTCTATCCTGGAGTCCAGACGCTCCGGGACGGAGGAAACGCCCATGACAGCGACGGACCCCGCGCTCACCGCCCTCGCCCAGGGCTGGTGCGCCCTCTCCCTGCTCCACGGCCGCATCGAGGCGCACATCGAGCGGGCGCTGCAGGCCGGGCACGGGCTGAGCGTGCGCGAGTACTCCCTGCTCGACGTACTCAGCCGGCAGCACAGCGGCGAAGGGGGGCATCTGCAGATGAAGCAGGTCGCCGACGCGGTGGTGCTCAGCCAGAGCGCGACCACCCGGCTGGTCACCCGGCTCGAGGACCGCGGGCTGCTGGAGCGCTACCTGTGCCCCACGGACCGGCGCGGGATCTACACCGACGTCACCGAGGCCGGCCTGAAGCTCCTGGCGGAGGCGCGCCCGACCAATGACGCCGCGCTGCGCGAGGCGCTGGACGAGGCGGCCAAGGTCCCGGAGCTGGCACCGCTCGTGCGGGTCGTGCAGTCAGGGCGCGTTCCTGCCTGAGGCGCGCGCGGGGCCGTGCGGGCGCGGGTCGCCGCACATGGTGCGTGCAGAACCGTGCGAGCGCGGGTGGCCGCATAAGGTGCGGACATGGGAGATCTTGAGATACGCGCCGCGATCGCCGACGACGTCCCCGCGATCGTGGCCATGCTCGCGGACGACCCGCTGGGCGCCCAGCGGGAGTCACCGGACGACCTGGCCCCCTATCTGACCGCGTTCGAGCGGCTCGCGGCCGATCCGAACCAGCACCTCGTCGTAGCCGTCCGGGAGGGCCGTATCGTGGGTACGCTTCAGCTCACGATCATTCCGGGGCTCTCCCGGCGTGGGGCCACCCGGTCGATCATCGAGGCCGTCCGCATCCACGCCGACGAACGCGGCGGCGGCCTGGGCACCCAGCTCATCGAGTGGGCGATCGACACGTCCCGGCGGGAAGGCTGCCATCTGGTCCAGCTGACCACCGACAAGTCCCGCGTGGACGCCCACCGCTTCTATGAACGGCTCGGCTTCGAGGCGTCCCATCTCGGCTTCAAGCTGCAGCTCTGACGAGACGACGAGGGGGGTCTGTTTCACGTGAAACAGACCCCCCTCGGTTCCCCTCAGGGCCGCCTACTTGATTCCCCGCCACCCCTCCGGGTCCACGCCTCCCGGCACATCGGCCGTCTCGTCGTACGGCTGACGCGTGAAGACGAACGAGCCGAGGTCGAGATGGCTCACGGACCCGTCCGGCCGCCGCACGGTCCTCAGCACCTCCCCGGCGTAGTAGCCCTCCAGCCCGGTCCAGGTCCCGTCACCGTTCGCCCGGAAACGTGAACGGCGGCCGGTGGCACCCAGGGGCTCCAGCGAGACACCGCCGTCGGCCGTCAGCCGCAGCACGAACGCCTGCGTTCCCCAGTACCACTGTCCCGCCAACTCCAGTACGGACGGCTCCACTTCCGGCAGTGGCCGCCATGGCTCGGGGATCCGGGGCTCCGCCTCGGCGACGATCCGGATGAGGTCGGCGCTCACCGCCGCCGGCAGCAGTCCGGAGGTGCAGTTGGTCAGCACGACGGCCGCGACATCGTCGTCCACGCTGAAGGTGAGGTTGGCCAGAAAGCCCGGAAGCGAGCCCGAGTGGCCCGCCAGCCGCCGGCCGTCCCCGTGGCGGATCTGCAGCCCGAGCCCGTACGTGACGCCGTCGGCGAGATCCGCCGGTTCCGCGGGAGCGGCCGGCGTCCGCATCTCCCCTACGGACTCCGCGCTCAGCACCCTGTCGTCCCCGTGCATCAGGAAGGCGGCGAACTTCGCCAAGTCGCCTGTGGTCGACCACAGTTGCCCGGCCGGAGCCATCCGGCCCAGGTCCTCCGCCGGCTCCGGCAGCATCACGTCGGCCCAGGGATGCACCGCCCACCCACCGGCGTGCGGGGACGACGGCCGGCCGCTCGTCCGGCTGAGGCCCAGCGGTTCGAGCACCTCGCGCCGGAGGACGTCCTCCCACGGAGCACCGCGCAGCTCCTCCACGAGTGCGCCGAGCAGTGTGTAGCCGGGGTTCGAGTAGTGATGGCGGCGGCCGACGGGATGCCGGAAGGGCTGCTCTCCCAGGACGTCCGACAGTTCCGGCCGCAGGGATCCGGGAGTGCGCTCCCACCAGGGCGCCGGGCTCTCGGCGGCCAGCCCGCTGGTGTGCGCCAGCAGCTCGGCGATGGTCGCCTCCCCCGCACCGGTGCCGGGCAGATGTTTCTCCAGTGGGTCCCCGAGATCGAGGATGCCTTCGTCACGCAGTCTGAGGACGAGGACCGCGGTGAAGGTCTTGGTGATCGAGCCGATCCGGTACTGCACGTTCTCGTCCGGCCCATGCCCGTCCACCGAGGTCCGCGCCCCGTACCAGACGGCCCGCCCGTCCCTGACCACCGCCGCCACCAGCGACGGTGTGCGCCCTTCCGCCTGCGCCACGGCGATCCGGTGCAGCAACGCCCGCCGCGTACCGGGGAACAGGTCTTCCTGAGATGTCATCATGCGCCCAGTCCATCCCGAGCGGCCCCGGACGTCGAGTCGGTATCTCGATGACATGTCTGTTTGCGAGCTCGCGAACCGGGTCGCGCGCACCGATGAGTTTTGCGCGCCGGGCCGGTCCGTACGCGTGAGACCGACTCACGAAAGGCCGGCGCCATGCGGAAACTGATCTACGGCATGAACCTGTCCCTGGACGGCTACATCGCCGCACCCGGCGACGACATCGGCTGGAGCGTGCCGAGCGACGAGCTGTTCCAGTTCTGGTCCGACCGGTTGGAGGCGACCGACCTGGCGCTGTACGGGCGCAAGCTGTGGCAGACGATGAGCTCCTACTGGCCGACCGGCGACCGGCAGCCCGGCGCCACCCCGGCGGAGATCGAGTACGCGCGCCGCTGGCGGGACATGCCGAAGGTGGTGTTCTCGTCGACGATCGACAAGGTCGACTGGAACACCCGCCTGGTCACCGGCGACGCGGTCGCCGAGATCACCCGGCTCAAGGCCCAGGACGGCGGCCCGATGGACATCGGCGGCGCGACGCTCGCCGGGGCGACCATGCGCGCCGGACTGATCGACGAGTACGTGCTGGCCACCGCGCCGGTCCTGGTGGGCGGCGGCACGCCGTTCTTCACCGCGCTGGACAGCTGGGTGAACCTGAACCTGGTGGAGACGCGGAGGTTTCCCTGCGGCGTGATCCTGACCAGGTACGAAACGAGGCGCTGACCGCCCGTCCGGCAGCCACGGTCTTTGGGCGCCGCGGGTGACACCAGGGGAGCCGGATCGATCGTGCCGCGCACGCGACCCGCGGCTCAGGTCTGGGCCATGTCCACGAAGCGCGAGTAGTGGCCCTGGAAGGCGACGGTGATCGTCGCCGTGGGGCCGTTACGGTGCTTGGCGACGATCAGGTCGGCCTCTCCCGCGCGGGGGGACTCCTTCTCGTAGGCGTCCTCGCGGTGCAGCAGGATGACCATGTCGGCGTCCTGCTCGATGGAGCCGGACTCTCGCAGGTCCGAGACCATCGGCTTCTTGTCGGTGCGCTGCTCCGGACCACGGTTCAGCTGGGAGAGCGCGATGACCGGGATCTCCAGCTCCTTGGCCAGGAGCTTGAGGTTACGGGACATGTCCGAGACCTCCTGCTGCCGGCTCTCGGCACGCTTGGAACCGCCGGACTGCATCAGCTGGAGGTAGTCGATGACGACCAGCCGCAGGTCGTTGCGCTGCTTCAGCCGGCGGCACTTGGCCCGGATCTCCATCATCGACAGGTTCGGGGAGTCGTCGATGTAGAGCGGTGCCGCGGAGACGTCCGGCATCCGGCGGGCCAGGCGGGTCCAGTCCTCGTCGGTCATCGTGCCGGAGCGCATGTGGTGGAGCGCGACCCGGGCCTCGGCGGACAGCAGTCGCATCGCGATCTCGTTGCGGCCCATTTCGAGGGAGAAGATCACGCTGGGCAGGTTGTGCTTGATCGCCGCGGCGCGGGCGAAGTCCAGCGCGAGCGTCGACTTACCCATGGCGGGACGCGCGGCGATGACGATCATCTGGCCCGGGTGCAGACCGTTGGTAAGCGCGTCGAAGTCGGTGAAGCCGGTCGGGACACCGGTCATCTCGCCGCTGCGCGAGCCGATGGCCTCGATCTCGTCGAGGGCGCCTTCCATGATGTCGCCCAGCGGCAGGTAGTCCTCGCTGGTGCGCTGCTCGGTGACCGCGTAGATCTCGGCCTGGGCGCGGTTGACGATCTCGTCGACGTCGTCGTCGGCCGCGTATCCCATCTGCGTGATCCGGGTGCCGGCCTCGACGAGGCGGCGCAGGACCGCGCGCTCGTGGACGATCTCCGCGTAGTACTCGGCGTTGGCCGCGGTCGGCACTGTCTGCACGAGGGTGTGCAGATATGCGGCGCCGCCCACCTTGTTGATCTCACCGCGCTTGGTCAGTTCGGCGGCGATGGTGATCGGGTCGGCCGGCTCGCCCTTGGCATAGACGTCCAGGATGGCCTGGTAGATCGTCTCGTGGGCGGGCTTGTAGAAGTCGTGGCCCTTGAGGATCTCGACGACGTCGGCGATGGCGTCCTTGGAGAGCAGCATGCCGCCCAGGACGGACTGCTCGGCGTTAAGGTCCTGCGGCGGCACCCGTTCGAAGGCCGGACCTCCGCCGTCCCACGCGCCGTTCTCACTGCCGCGGTCGTGCTGCTCGTCCCGGCCTCGGCCGCCGTCCGGACGACGGCGGGAGGGCAGGCGATCGCTGGGACCGCTGTCGGCCCACGGATCGTCCAAGGGCTCGGAAATGCTCACCGAGCCACCTCCTCCCGTCCGCGGAACGGACCTCGCCGTGCCCCTCAGTTCTACGGCACGGCACTGACAAATCGAGAAGCCCAACTCCGCTTGCCGGGCGCCGGTTTTGTCATGGTTTCCCGGCCGCCGGACGGAGCGGGCGCCGGACCACGGTAGGCCCCTCGCCACCGTCAGCCAATCTGGTTATCCACAGGCCATGTGGACGACGGGCCCGATGCTGTGGAGAACTGCCCGAAACCTGTGCACGACCCGGTGGACAGCCCTGTGAACAAGAACTCGCGTGACCCGCCGGAACGCCTCTGACCTGGGGTTTTCACATCCACCGGCTGTGCAGAAGAAAAACTTCCCCGGTCGGACCAAGATCACTTCGCACGGTGCACGGGAACGCACACCGTGAGACGCAAAGTAAGAGTCACTAAGCCTTTGCATCACTTACCTGTGGACGATTAGATTGGTGCTCATGACACAGGCTCCCGCGACCCCCAGAACGGTCCGGCGACAGCACGATCGGGAGATCGTCGCGCTGGCCGTCCCCGCCTTCGGCGCACTGGTCGCCGAGCCCTTGTTCGTCCTGGCCGACAGCGCGATCGTCGGCCATCTCGGAACGGCCCAGCTCGCCGGTCTCGGCGTCGCCTCCGCCCTCCTCACGACGGCGGTGAGCGTCTTCGTCTTCCTCGCCTACGCCACCACCGCCGCCGTCGCCCGCCGCGTGGGCGCCGGCGAACTGCGGGCCGCCATCCGTCAGGGCATGGACGGCATCTGGCTGGCCCTCCTGCTGGGCGCCGGCGTCATCGCCACCGTCCTCCCCACCGCCCCCGCGCTGGTCGGCCTCTTCGGCGCCTCCGACACAGCGGCCCCCTACGCGACCACCTATCTGCGGATCTCCGCGCTCGGCATCCCCGCGATGCTCGTCGTCCTCGCGGCGACCGGCGTCCTGCGCGGACTCCAGGACACCAGGACACCGCTGTACGTCGCCGTCGCCGGCTTCGTCGCCAACGGCGCCCTCAACGCGGGCCTCGTCTACGGCGCCGACCTCGGCATCGCGGGCTCCGCCTGGGGAACCGTCATCGCCCAGTGGGGCATGGCCACCGCCTATCTCGTGGTGGTCGTCCGCGGTGCGCGCCGCCACGGGGCCTCGCTGCGCCCCGACGCCGCCGGGATCAAGGCCTCCGCCCAGGCGGGCGTCCCCCTGCTGGTGCGCACGCTCTCCCTGCGCGCGATCCTGATGATCGCCACCGCTGTGGCGGCCCGGCTCGGCGACGCCGACATCGCCGCCCACCAGATCATCCTGTCGCTGTGGAGCCTGCTCGCCTTCGCCCTCGACGCCATCGCCATCGCCGGTCAAGCCATCATCGGGCGCTATCTCGGCGCCGGGGACGCCCAGCGCGCGCGTGACGTCTGCCGGCGCATGGTGCAGTGGGGCATAGCCGTCGGCTTTCTGCTGGGCCTGCTCGTGATCGTGTCCGGTCCGCTCTTCCTGCCCCTGTTCACCAGCGACTCCGCCGTGAAGGACGCCGCGCTCCCCGCTCTGCTGGTGGTAGCCCTCTCCCAGCCGGTCAGCGGAGTCGTCTTCGTCCTGGACGGTGTCCTCATGGGCGCAGGCGACGGACCGTACCTCGCCTGGGCCATGGTGCTCACCCTTGCCGTCTTCACTCCGGTGGCTTTGCTCGTCCCCAGCCTCGGCGGCGGACTCACCGCCCTGTGGCTCGCGATGACCCTGATGATGACCGTCCGGATGCTCACGCTGTGGGTCCGCACGCGCTCGGGCCGCTGGCTCGTGACGGGAGCGACGCGCTGACGGCAGGGGACGCGCCGACGGGGCTGGGGGTGCGCTGATGGCGAGAGCAACGCCTCGGCGGCGGCTGCTCCACGGCCCGTTTCACGTGAAACGAGCAGTTCCACGTGAAACCACCCGTGCCGCAGTACCGACCCAGCACCACCCGAACACATACGAAGAGGGGCCGCACCCAGCACGGGTGCGGCCCCTCTCTCAGCTGTTCGAGCCGAGCGCAGCGATCAGGCCGCGACGACCTCGATGTTGACCTTGGCGGCAACCTCGGGGTGCAGACGCACGGACGTCTCGTGGGCGCCCAGGGTCTTGATCGGCGTGCCGAGCTCGATGCGGCGCTTGTCGACCTCGGGGCCACCGGCAGCCTTGATCGCCGAAGCGATGTCGGCCGGGGTGACGGAGCCGAAGAGACGACCGGCGTCGCCGGAGCGGACGGCCAGGCGGACCTTGACGCCCTCGAGCTGGGCCTTCACAGCGTTGGCCTGCTCGATGGTCTGAATCTCGTGGATCTTGCGAGCACGACGGATCTGCTCGACGTCCTTCTCGCCACCCTTGGTCCAGCGGATAGCGAACTTCCGCGGGATCAGGTAGTTGCGAGCGTAGCCGTCCTTGACGTCGACGACATCGCCGGCGGCACCGAGGCCGGAGACCTCGTGGGTGAGGATGATCTTCATGAGTCGGTCACCCTTCCCTTAGCGCGCGGTGGACGTGTAGGGCAGCAGCGCCATCTCACGGCTGTTCTTGACGGCCGTGGCGACGTCACGCTGGTGCTGCGTGCAGTTGCCGGTCACGCGGCGGGCACGGATCTTGCCGCGGTCGGAAATGAACTTCCGCAGCATGTTCGTGTCCTTGTAGTCCACGTACGTGACCTTGTCCTTGCAGAACGCGCAGACCTTCTTCTTAGGCTTGCGCACAGGCGGCTTCGCCATGGTGATTCTCCTGTGTGATCAAGAAGTTGGGGTGCGAGCCCGCCCTTAGAAGGGAGGCTCGTCCGAGTAGCCGCCACCGCCGCCGGAGCCGCCGCCCCAGCCGCCGCCCTGGTTGCCACCGGCGGGAGCGCCGGTCGCCCACGGGTCGTCGGCGGGAGCGCCGCCACCCTGCTGGCCGCCACCGGGGCCGCCGCCCCAGCCGCCGCCCTGCTGGCCGCCGCCACCGCCGCCGTAACCGCCGCTCTGGCCACCCCGGCCGCTGGTCTTGGTGACCTTGGCCGTGGCGTTGCGCAGGCTGGGGCCGACTTCCTCGACGTCCAGCTCGAAGACCGTGCGCTTGACACCCTCACGGTCCTCGTACGACCGCTGCTTCAGCCGGCCCTGCACGATGACGCGCATGCCCCGCTGAAGGGACTCGGCGACGTTCTCGGCCGCCTGGCGCCAGACCGAGCAGGTCAGGAAGAGGCTCTCGCCGTCCTTCCACTCGTTGGTCTGACGGTCGAAGGTGCGGGGAGTGGACGCGACACGGAACTTCGCGACCGCCGCACCGGAGGGGGTGAAGCGCAGCTCGGGGTCGTCGACAAGATTGCCGATGACCGTGATGACGGTCTCGCCTGCCATGGGGGAACCTCTCGGCGGGTTTGCTGCTGCTGGCTGCTGGTGGTGCTACTCGAGTCCCGAGATCAGCTGAGCGGGAGAGCTCAGTGGGTCTCGGGGCGGAGGACCTTGGTCCGGAGGACCGACTCGTTCAGGTTCATCTGGCGGTCGAGCTCCTTGACGACCGCAGGCTCGGCCTGCAGGTCGATGACCGAGTAGATGCCCTCGGGCTTCTTCTTGATCTCGTACGCGAGACGACGACGGCCCCAGGTGTCGACCTTCTCGACCTTTCCGCCACCGTCACGGACGACAGAAAGGAAGTTCTCGATCAGCGGGGAGACAGCGCGCTCCTCGAGATCGGGGTCGAGGATGACCATCACCTCGTAGTGACGCATGTGGAACCCACCTCCTTTGGACTCAGCGGCCACGGTCGTTCCGTGGCAGGAGGGTTGTGATGCGTACGCAACGGTATCGGCCGCCACTGACAATCAGGGGTCGGTGAGCGGCATCCCAGGTGGGCCGGGTGTTAGCTCCTGGCGAGCCTGGGCAGACACCGGTGCAGACGGTACAGACTACCCGCACACCGGCTTCCGGTTGAAATCCGGTCGCGGAGGCGGTCAGTCTGTACACATCGGGTGTGTATGGCGCTACAGTGCGCCGTTTTCCGCAAGGAGGTGCCCACATGGCACAGGCATTGCGACCCAACACCGCCGGTTCCCTCTTCGCCACCGACGACAGGCCCCACCCCGTCCAGGACGCCCTGATGGCGGTGACCCTGGTACTGGGCGTGGTCTCGTTCGTCACGGCGCAGTTCCCCAGCCTGCATCTGCTGAGCTCCTGGACCGGTCTGGTGGGGATCTTCACCGGCGCGTACGGCCAGTGGATCTCGGAAACGACCCGCGAACGCTTCGGGCTGATCCTGGGCCTCGGTGCCTCCGGGCTCGGCTTCTTCCTCGGCATGGCGCACGGCGGCCTCTTCGGCTGAGGCCCCGGCCGCACCGGCACCTCGTCCCCGCCCCGGCAGCCGTCTGGCCGGGGCGAAGGTGCCGTACGCCCAATCGGGCCGCTTCCCGGGCGCAGTAGGCTTCGGCGCTAGAGCCGGAGCCCCTGTACCCATGGGGACACACCAGCCCGAGGAGCGCCCCGAATGAGCCTGACCCTGAGGACCATCAGTCGCGAGCAGCATCTGGCCTACATCCAGAGCCTGCCGGCGGCGAGCCACATGCAGGTCCCGGCCTGGGCAGACGTCAAGGCGGAGTGGCGTTCGGAGAATCTCGGCTGGTTCGACGAGCGCACCGGCGAGCTGGTCGGCGTGGGCCTTGTCCTCTACCGTCAGCTGCCGAAGATCAAGCGCTACCTGGCCTATCTCCCCGAGGGCCCGGTCATCAACTGGTTCGCGCCGAACCTCGAGGACTGGATGCAGCCGATGCTGGCGCACCTGAAGCAGCAGGGCGCCTTCTCCGTGAAGATGGGCCCGCCGGTGATCATCCGGCGCTGGGAGGCCGCTTCCATCAAGCAGGGCATCCAGAACCCGGACGTGAAGCGCCTGCGGGACATCGAGGCGGACTTCATCGAGCCGCGCGCCTTCGAGGTGGCCGACAAGCTGCGCCGGATGGGCTGGCAGCAGGGCGAGGACGGCGGCGCCGGCTTCGGTGACGTGCAGCCCCGCTACGTCTTCCAGGTGCCGCTGGCCAACCGGTCCCTGGAAGAGGTGCACAAGAACTTCAACCAGCTGTGGCGCCGCAACATCAAGAAGGCTGAGAAGGCCGGGGTCGAGGTCGTCCAGGGCGGCTACCACGACCTGGAGGAGTGGCAGCGGCTGTACGAGATCACGGCGGTGCGCGACAAGTTCCGGCCCCGCCCGCTGTCGTACTTCCAGCGCATGTGGACGGCCCTCAACAGCGAGGACCCCAACCGCATGCGGCTGTACTTCGCGCGGCACAACGGGGTGAACCTGTCGGCGGCGACGATGCTGATCGTCGGCGGCCACGTCTGGTACTCCTACGGCGCCTCCGACAACATCGGCCGTGAGGTCCGGCCCTCGAACGCGATGCAGTGGCGGATGCTGCGCGACGCCTACGCGCTCGGCGCCACCGTCTACGACCTGCGGGGCATCTCCGACTCGCTGGACGAGTCCGACCACCTCTTCGGCCTCATCCAGTTCAAGGTGGGCACCGGCGGCCAGGCCGCCGAGTACCTCGGCGAGTGGGACTTCCCGCTGAACAAGCTGCTCCACAAGGCGCTCGACATCTACATGTCGCGCCGCTGAGCGCGGGGCGTTTGCTTCCATAGCTCCGACAGCTTCCATACCTCTGATACACCGCAGCCACGAGAAAGGTTCCAGGTCCGGCCATGGCGCTCACGCTCTACGTCGACACCGCGCGCTGGCGGGCGCACCACAAGCACGTGCAGGAGCAGTTCCCGGGGCTGGTCCCGGTCTGCAAGGGCAACGGCTACGGCTTCGGGCACGAGCGGCTGGCGGAGGAGGCCACACGGCTGGGCGCCGACATGCTCGCCGTCGGCACCACGTACGAGGCCGCGCGGATCAAAGACTGGTTCAGCGGCGACCTGCTGGTGCTGACGCCGTACCGGCGCGGCGAGGAGCCGGTGCCGCTGCCCGACCGGGTCGTGCGGTCGGTGTCGTCGGTCGACGGCGTGTACGGCCTGGTGGGTGCCCGCGTCGTCATCGAGGTGATGTCCTCGATGAAGCGGCACGGCATCAACGAGCAGGACCTGCCGCAGCTGCACGCCGCGATCGAGAACGTCCGCCTGGAGGGCTTCGCGATCCACCTGCCGCTGGACCGCACCGACGGCTCGGACGCCGTCGAGGAGGTCATCGGCTGGATGGACCGGCTGCGCGCCGCCCGGCTGCCGCTGCACACGATGTTCGTCAGCCACCTCAAGGCCGATGAACTCGCCCGCCTCCAGCAGCAGTTCCCGCAGACGCGGTTCCGCGCGCGCATCGGCACGCGCCTGTGGCTGGGCGACCACGAGGCCACGGAGTACCGCGGTGCCGTCCTCGACGTCACCCGCGTCTCCAAGGGCGACCGCTTCGGCTACCGGCAGCAGAAGGCCGCCTCCGACGGCTTCCTGGTCGTCGTGGCGGGCGGAACGTCGCACGGGGTGGGTCTGGAGGCCCCGAAGGCGCTGCACGGCGTCATGCCGCGCGCCAAGGGCGTGGCCCGCGCGGGTCTCGCCACGGTGAACCGGAACCTTTCTCCGTTCGTCTGGGGCGGCAAGCAGCGCTGGTTCGCCGAGCCGCCGCACATGCAGGTGTCCATCCTGTTCGTGCCGGCCGACGCCCCGGAGCCGAAGGTCGGGGACGAGCTGGTGGCCCATCTGCGGCATACCACCACCCAGTTCGACCGGCTCGTGGACCGCTGAGCACCGGAGCAACCGAGCACCCGGGGGCGCGCCCCCGCAGACCGCATGAAGGCCGTACGCGCAGGAATCCCGCGTACGGCCTTCTGCGTGCCCGCCTCTGCGTGCCCGCCTCTGCGTGCCCGCCCCTGTCTGGCGCCTCTGCGCGCCGCTTCTGCGCCGTCCTGTTCGCTCAGGGCGAACCGCCGGCCTCCTTGGAAGCGCCCCACTCCACCTGCGCACCCGACGCGCCCTCGAAGTGCGCCGCGTGGCGGGGCGGATGGGCCGCGGCACCGAGCACGAAGACGTCCTCCGCGCCGTCGAGCACGCCTCCGGAGGGATCGTCGTCACCGTCACGGCGCACCACGTCCCGTTCGGGCATGAGGATGTCGCGGACCACGACGGCGCACAGATACAGCGTGCCGAGCAGATGCACGCCGATCGCCCAGTGGTAGCCGTCGGTCGGCAGTCCCTTGTGGGCGTCGCCGCTGGTCGTGTACGCGAGGTACATCCAGATGCCCAGGAAGTACATGACCTCGCAGGCCTGCCAGATGAGGAAGTCCCGCCACTTGGGCCGGGCCAGCGCGGCGAGCGGCACCAGCCACAGCACGTACTGCGGCGAGTAGACCTTGTTGGTGAGGATGAAGGCCGCCACGATCAGGAACGCCAGCTGG
Organism: Streptomyces sp. NPDC052687; assembly: GCF_040678395.1. Taxonomy (NCBI): domain Bacteria; kingdom Bacillati; phylum Actinomycetota; class Actinomycetes; order Kitasatosporales; family Streptomycetaceae; genus Streptomyces; species Streptomyces sp. NPDC052687. The sequence goes on from NZ_JBFATR010000005.1 coordinate 150,215, forward strand.
GCGAAGCGAGGCCGGCGCGGGGCGGTGAGGGTGAGCGCCGCGATGCCCACGCAGCACAGCAGCATCAGCAGCGTGGCGAGGGTGTTGACGGTCTCGGTGCTGAGCGGGTCACTGGAGTTCTGCGCGAGGATCAGCCAGAAGGAGCCGAAGTCCACGCCGCGTTCCTGGCTGAACCGGTAGAACTTCGACCAGCCCTCGAAGGCGAAGAGCATGACCGGTCCGTTCACCACCACCCAGGCGAGGACCGCGCCCCCCAGTGCCTTCCCGAAGTCCCGCCACCGGCCCGCCCGCCAGCACAGCACGAACAGCGGACCGAGCAGGAAGACGGGATAGAGCTTGGCGGCCGTGGCGAGCCCCAGGAGGACACCGAAGGCGAGCGAGCGGCCCCGCGCCCACATCAGCATCGCGGCGGCCGTCAGGGCGACGGCCAGCAGGTCCCAGTTGATGGTGGCGGTCAGCGCGTAGGCGGGCGCCAGGGCGACCAGCAGACCGTCCCAGGGGCGCCGGGCATGCGTACGGGTCACGCAGACGGCGATGACGGCAGCGCAGACCATCAGCATCCCGGCGTTGACCATCCAGTACCACTGCTCCTGGTGCTGGATGCTGCCGTCACCCGGCGTGAGCCAGGCGGCGACCTCCATGAAGACACCGGTGAGCACCGGGTACTCCAGGTACTCCATGTCGCCGGGGAGCCGGTCGAAGTACGGCACGAGACCGTCGGCGAATCCACGCCCCTGGTAGAGGTGCGGGATGTCCGAGTAGCACGCGTGCGTGTACTGCGAGCTGGCGCCGAAGAACCAGGCCCCGTTGTAGCAGGGCGCCTTCTGGACCAGTCCGAGGGCGAACACGCCGATCGCCACGAGCGCGATCACCCGCACGGGAGTCCACCAGGACGTCCCGAGCAGGGCGCGCCGCCCGATGGGGCCGCCGATCAGCTCGCTGCCGGCCGCAGCGACCTCGTCGGCCTTCGTCGGCCGTACCGGGTCCGGCTCCTGCGCGCTCGTCTGCGTCGTTTCTGCACTGGGCATGGGGCACATCCTGCCGTACGCGGCTGAGGATCCACGGTGACGTCGGCCGCTGAGAGGGCCAGGGAGAGAAAAGTGCCCCTGTTTCACGTGAAACGAAGTGTTTCACGTGAAACAGGGGCACAAGCCGCGCTCAGGGAGAGCCGTGACGGCCGGCGTCACTCGGTCTCTGTGCCTCCGAAGAACCCTCCGTTGCCGTTGCCGCCGTTGCCATTGCCACCGGTGCCGGATGTCTGACTGACGCTGGGCGCGGGCGAGACATCGCCCTCACCACCGCCGGGATCGCCGGGGCCGCCGTTGTCGTTGCACCAGCCGAAGGCGCAGCTCTCGCTCGGCGACGCGCTCGGAGTCGGCTCGGGCTCGGACGTGCTGGGCGAGGGGCTGGGCTCCTCGGTCACGGTCTCGCTCGGCGTCGCGGTGACCGACGGCGTCGGGGACGGGGCACCGACCTGGTCGATGACCTCTCCGATCGGTGAGGGCTCGGGGAAGCCGGGATCCGACTCGCCCTTCAGCGCCACCTTCATGTATTCGGTCCACACCTCGGTGGGGATGTCACCGCCGTGGATGGAGTCCTTGCCGGCCGTGCCGTTCATGGAGAGCAGCGCGTGGCTCTTGGGGTTCTCACGGAACATCGCCACCGCGGTCGACAGCTGCTGGGTGTAGCCGACGAACCAGGCGGACTTGTTCTCGTCGGTGGTACCGGTCTTGCCGGCCGCCGTACGCCCCAGGGCCTTGGCGTTCTGGGCCGTGCCATTTTCGATGACGTTCTCGAGGACCTTCGTGACGTTGTTCGCCACGTTCGCGGGGATCGCTTCCTTGACCGCGGGCTTGTCGAAGCCCGGAAGCGGCTGGCCGCCCCGCTTGACCTGCTTCACCGAGTACGGATCGACCTGCTTGCCGGAGGCCGCGAACGTCGCGTACGCGTCTGCCATGCGGATCGCGCTGGGGGTGGAGGTGCCGAGCGCGAACGACGGGTTGGTCTCGGAGAAGCTCTGCTTCAGGATGCCCGCCTGCTGAGCAACGTCCCGCACATTCTCCATGCCGACGTCGACGCCGAGCTGCACGAACGGGGTGTTCACGGACTGCTCCATCGCCTTGTGCAGGGTGATGTAGCCCCAGGGATGGTCGCTCTCGTTCTCCTGGTAGAAGAGCGAGTTGTCTTCCTTGAGGTAGTAGCTGCCGTCCGGCTTCTGCACCTTGAGGTGGTCGTTGCCGTTGTACTTGCTCATGGGCGAGATGCCGACACCGTCGCTCTTGTACGTGCCGTACTGCATGGCCGCGGCGAGTACGAACGGCTTCCACGTCGAACCGACGGGGACACCCGAGGTGTCCGCGTTGTTGTTGAAGTGGCCCTTCTCGTAGCCGGCGCCGCCGTAGAGGGCGACGATCGCCCCGTCGTTGGGCTTCACCGACGCGGCACCGAACTGGACGTGCTGGTCCAGCTTCCGCTTCGGGTCCAGGCGCTCCTTCTCGATCTTCTTGACGGCCTTGGCCAGCGCCTCGACCTTGCCCCGCTCGAATGTCGTGTAGATCTGGTAACCGCCCTGATCGAACTGGGCCTCGGTGATGTCGCTGTGGGCCAGCACGTACTTCTTGGCGGTGTCGACCAGGTAGCTGATCTGGCCGGTCATGCCCTTGATCGCCTTGCGGCCCTGGGGCTCGGGGTACTCGCTGACGGCCTCCTGGTACCTGGCGTCCGAGAGGTGGCCGTCCTTGTTCATCTCCCCGAGGATCCAGCGCCACCGCTTCTCGGACCGCTCCCGGTTCGCGTCCGGGGTCGCCGACGAGTCGAGCCCCTCGTTGCCGGCCGGGTCGTAGTACGTCGGTCCCTTCAGCAGGGCCGCGAGGAAGGCGCACTCGCTGGCGCTGAGGTCCGTGGCGTCCTTGCCGTAGTACGTCTGCGCGGCGGCCTGGATGCCGTACGCGCCCCGCCCGTAGTACGAGGTGTTCAGGTAGCCCTGAAGGATGTCGCGCTTGTCGAGCTTCGTCCCCACCTTGATCGAGATGAACATCTCCTTGAACTTCCGGGAGACGGTCTGTTCCTGGCTCAGGTAGGTGTTCTTGACGAACTGCTGGGTGATCGTGGATCCGCCCTGGGTGTCACCGCCCGTGGCCATGTTGGCCAGGGCGCGGGCGATACCCATCGGATCGACGCCGGAGTCCTCGTAGAACGTCTTGTTCTCGGCGGAGATGACCGCCCACTGCATGTCCTTCGGGATCTGGTCGAAGGAGATGTTCTGCCGGTTCTCGCCGGAGCCGGTCGCGACCATCTGCTTGCCGTCGGCCCAGTAGTAGACGTTGTTCTGGGACAGCGCGGCGGCGTTCTCCTCGGTGGGGATGCCCACCATCGCGTAACCGATGCCGGCGACGGCGACCAGGCTGCCGAAGAAGGCCAGGCAGAGACCGGAGATCAGCTTCCAGGAGGGCACCCAGCGCTCCCAGCCGTACTTGCCGGAGCGCGGGTAGTCGATGAACCGCTTCCGGTCGGAGGCGGCGGCCCGCCCCCGCCCGCGTCCGGGCCCGTTCGGTCCGCCGGGTCCGCGTCGCCCGTTCTCGGGAGCTCTGCGGCGGCTGCCGGAACCCCTCTGCGCTGCCCGCCGGGCCTCGGCGCGGCTACTGTACGACCGTTCCTCGCCTCCCGGCGCGTGAGAACCCGACCCATAGGTGTCGGATGGAGATCCGGTGGCGCCTCGCGGTGCCGCTCGGCGGCCGGAGGACGAGCCGGACTGGCCGCGTCGGGCCGCGGCACGTCCGCCTCCCTGCGGCTGCGGCGGTTTGCGACGGTGCTCGCTCATCGAACGATTACTCCTCGGGCAGGCGCACCCTTGCGCGCCTGGAAACGGCGGCTGGTTTCCGGTCCCCCCGAAGTACGGATGTGGCCGGTTCCGCATTCACCCGTACTGCACCAGGGACGGGGACGCCCCCGGACGCAACTCGGTTCCCGGTGGTGTGCATGCCGCACAGACTACGCAGCGGCAAAACCCGCCGAGCCCCGAAGTTCACCCCAAAACAGGCAACTCGGCTCCAACGAAACGGTGATGTGACGCCGCTCACGATTCCCCCTCTTGTCGCACGGGAGGGGTCGTTCTATCGTGCTGATGTATCGAGTCGATACATCAGCACGACATAAAGACCGTGACGGTGCGACCGCGGAAGAGAGGAGGCGATCATGAGCCGGCGTTCCGGGATCCTCGAGTTCGCCGTACTCGGCCTGCTCCGCGAATCTCCGATGCACGGCTATGAGCTGCGCAAACGACTCAATACGTCACTGGGTGTGTTCCGCGCGTTCAGCTACGGGACGCTCTACCCCTGCCTCAAGACGCTGGTCGCAAACGGCTGGTTGATCGAAGAACCGAGCCAGGACGCCGAGGAGGCGCCGGCCGCCCCGCTCACGGGCCGGCGCGCCAAGATCGTCTACCGGTTGACGGCGGAGGGCAAAGAGCACTTCGAACAGCTGCTCTCGCAGACCGGCCCCGACGCGTACGAGGACGAGCACTTCGCCGCGCGGTTCGCCTTCTTCGGGCAGACGTCGCGCGATGTACGCATGCGCGTGCTGGAGGGCCGCCGCAGCCGGCTGGAGGAGCGCCTGGAGAAGATGCGCGCCTCCCTGGCGCGCACCCGCGAGCGCCTCGACGACTACACCCTTGAGCTCCAGCGCCACGGCATGGAGTCCGTGGAGCGCGAAGTGCGCTGGCTGAACGAGCTCATCGAGAGCGAGCGGGCAGGGCGGGACCTTCGGGGTTCCCCCTCCGGGGAGCCCGCTCAGCAGGACACCACATCTGGAGCGCCGGGCGGCCTGCCCCGGCCCGGGGACGACACCCGGCCGGATACGCCCGACGACACCGCCACGTGAGACCCCCGTCAGGGCCTCACCGAGTACACACAGGGAGCAACCGGAATGGGTTCGGTTCGCGTAGCCATCGTCGGCGTGGGCAACTGCGCCGCGTCGCTGGTGCAGGGAGTCGAGTACTACAAGGACGCCGACCCGGCGTCCAAGGTCCCCGGCCTGATGCACGTGCAGTTCGGCGACTACCACGTCCGTGACGTGGAGTTCGTCGCCGCGTTCGATGTCGACGCGAAGAAGGTCGGCCTCGACCTCGCGGACGCCATCGGCGCCTCCGAGAACAACACCATCAAGATCTGCGACGTGCCCCGCACCGGCGTGACCGTCCAGCGCGGCCACACCCTCGACGGCCTCGGCAAGTACTACCGCCAGACCATCGAGGAGTCCGCCGAGGAGCCGGTCGACGTCGTCCAGGTCCTCAAGGACAAGCAGGTCGACGTCCTCGTCTGCTACCTGCCGGTCGGCTCCGAGGACGCGGCGAAGTTCTACGCCCAGTGCGCCATCGACGCCAAGGTGGCCTTCGTCAACGCCCTCCCGGTCTTCATCGCCGGCACCAAGGAGTGGGCGGACAAGTTCACCGAGGCGGGCGTCCCGATCGTCGGTGACGACATCAAGTCCCAGGTCGGCGCCACCATCACGCACCGCGTCATGGCGAAGCTGTTCGAGGACCGCGGTGTCATCCTGGACCGCACCATGCAGCTGAACGTCGGCGGCAACATGGACTTCAAGAACATGCTCGAGCGCGAGCGCCTGGAGTCCAAGAAGATCTCCAAGACGCAGGCCGTCACCTCGCAGATCCCCGACCGGGACCTCGGCGAGAAGAACGTCCACATCGGCCCGTCCGACTACGTCGCCTGGCTCGACGACCGCAAGTGGGCCTACGTCCGCCTCGAGGGCCGCGCCTTCGGTGACGTCCCGCTGAACCTGGAGTACAAGCTCGAGGTCTGGGACTCCCCGAACTCCGCCGGTGTCATCATCGACGCCCTGCGCGCCGCGAAGATCGCCAAGGACCGCGGCATCGGCGGCCCGATCCTGTCGGCGTCCTCGTACTTCATGAAGTCCCCGCCGGTCCAGTACTTCGACGACGAGGCCCGCGAGAACGTCGAGAAGTTCATCAAGGGCGAGGTCGAGCGCTAGCGAGACCCAGCGGCTCCGCGCTGACGCACGCGACCCTGTGGGTGGTGAAGGGTCCCCGAGGCACTGCGCCCGGGGACCCTCCCCATATGTGAGGCTGACCCCATGGCCGTCGTACGTGATCTGCGCGTCCTGCTCCGCTTCCGGAACTTCCGGCGCCTGCTCGCCGTACGACTGCTCTCCCAAGGCGCCGACGGCGTCTACCAGGTCGGCCTCGCCACGTACGTCGTCTTCTCCCCGGAGAAACAGGCCTCACCCGCCGCGATCGCCTCCGCCATGGCGGTGCTGCTGCTCCCGTACTCCCTGGTGGGCCCGTTCGCGGGCGTGCTCCTCGACCGCTGGCGCCGCCGCCAGGTCTTCCTCTACGGCAATGTGCTGCGCGCCTTGCTGGCCACGGGCACCGCGCTGCTGATGACCAGCCACGTCCCGGACTGGCTCTTCTACGTCTCCGCCCTCTGTGTCACCGCCGTCAACCGCTTCGTGCTCTCCGGCCTGTCCGCCGCGCTGCCGCGCGTGGTCGACGCCGAGCGACTGGTGATGGCCAACTCCCTCTCCCCGACCGCCGGTACCCTGGCCGCGACCGCGGGCGGCGGCCTCGCCTTCGTCGTACGGCTGGCCGGGTCCGACTCCGACGCGGCGGTGGTGCTGCTGGGCGCCGCGCTGTACCTGTGCGGCGCCGCCGCCTCCCTCCGCATGCACCGTGACCTGCTGGGGCCGGATCCCGAGCAGGTCCGTCCCCGCCTGGGGGCGGCTCTGTCCGGCACCCTGCGCGACCTCCGGGCGGGCGTGCGGCATCTCGCCGGCCCCGCCCGCCGGGAGGCCGCCTGGGCACTGGCGTCGATGACGCTGATGCGCTTCTGCTACGGCGCGCTCACGGTCATGCTGCTGATGCTCTGCCGGTACGCGCTGACGTCGGACACCGACGACGGACTCGCCCTGCTGGGGCTGGCGCTCGGCGTGTCCGGTGCCGGGTTCTTCGTCGCCGCCGTGCTGACGCCCTGGGCCGCCGGACGGCTCGGCCCCGGCCGCTGGATCGTCGTCTGCGCGGCTGCGGCCGCCGTCCTGGAGCCGGCCCTGGGACTGCCCTTCGCCACCGGCCCGCTCCTCGTGGCGGCCTTCGTGCTCGGGCTGACCACCCAGGGCGCGAAGATCGCGACGGACACCGTCGTCCAGTCCTCGGTCGAGGACGGCTTCCGCGGCCGGACCTTCTCCGTCTACGACGTCCTGTTCAACGTCGCCTTCGTCGGAGCGGCCGGCGTGGCCGCCCTGATGCTGCCCCCGGACGGCCGCTCCACGGCACTGGTGGTCCTGGTCGCTCTGACCTACGCGACGGTTGCGGTGGCTATGGCCCGCTTTGAGCGCCGCTAAGTGTCACATCAAGGCCACAGACCCGCTCCTTGGTATGGCGATGTCAGTGGTGGCCGATACCTTACGTGGGTCTTATTCGATCTTTATGCGCGTCGTTCTTCCGCGTCACGCACCCAGTTTCCAGGGGGATCCCCAAGTGACCACTTCGCCGCCCCAGGGCAACCCGTTCGCGCAGGGCCAGCCCCAGGGGCAGAACCCGTACGGCCAGCAGCCCGGCTTCCCGCAGCAGGGCGCCGCGCCCTACGCCCCCGTTCCGGAGCAGCCCCGCCGCAAGCTCACCTTCAAGACGATCAAGAACATCGTCATCGTGATCGCGGTCGCCTCCGTGGCCATCGGCGGCTTCATAGCCAGCCGGGACGACGCCAACACCGCAGCCGTCGGTGACTGCATGCACCGCGGCAGCACCGACGACAACAACCCGGACCTTGAGGTTGTCGACTGCAAGGACGCCAAGGCCGAGTTCGTCGTGCTGGCGAAGGTCGAGGGCTCGTACTCCGCGCTCACCGCCGAGTCCGCGTGTTCCAAAGAGGCCAAGGACTTCCAGTACTCGTACACCGAGTCCGGTGACGGCAGCGACTTCCTGCTCTGCCTGAAGGATTACAAGAAGTAAGGCGGGCAGCGAGAGGGGCGATGTTTCACGTGGAACATCGCCCCTCTTCACATCCGGGAGTCCCGGTGAGTGCTCTGCGGAGGTCGTGTTTCACGTGAAACACGACCTCTTTTCACACCCTCAGCTTCGCTCGGCCCACCACTCCTTGAGCGCCGCGACCGCCTCGTCGTGCCCCATCGGCCCGTTCTCCAGGCGCAGCTCCAGCATGTGCTTGTAGGCCTGGCCGACCTCGGGGCCCGGCTTGATGCCCAGGATCTCCATGATCTGGTTGCCGTCGAGGTCGGGCCGGATCGCGTCCAGCTCCTCCTGCTCCTGGAGCTGGGCGATGCGCTCCTCCAGACCGTCGTACGCCCTGGACAGCGCGGCGGCCTTGCGCTTGTTCCGCGTCGTGCAGTCCGAGCGGGTCAGCTTGTGCAGCCGCTCCAGGAGATGGCCCGCGTCCCGGACGTAGCGGCGTACCGCCGAGTCGGTCCACTCTCCCGTGCCGTAGCCGTGGAAGCGCAGGTGCAGCTCCACCAGCCGGGAGACGTCCTTGATCAACTCGTTGGAGTACTTCAGCGCGGTCATGCGCTTCTTGGTCATCTTCGCCCCGACCACCTCGTGGTGGTGGAACGAGACGCGGCCGTCCTTCTCGAAGCGGCGGGTGCGCGGCTTGCCGATGTCGTGCAGCAGCGCCGCCAGCCGGAGCGTCAGGTCCGGACCGTTCTCCTCCAGCGCGATCGCCTGCTCCAGGACGATCAGCGTGTGCTCGTAGACGTCCTTGTGCCGGTGGTGCTCGTCGCTCTCCAGACGCAGGGCCGGCAGCTCGGGCAGCACATACCCGGCCAGGCCGGTGTCCACGAGCAGCGTGAGTCCCTTGCGCGGGTGTGCGGAGAGGATGAGCTTGTTCAGCTCGTCCCGCACCCGCTCGGCCGAGACGATCTCGATCCGCCCGGCCATCTCCGTCATCGCCGTGACGACCTCGGGAGCCACCTCGAAGTCGAGCTGCGCGGCGAAACGCGCGGCCCGCATCATCCGCAGCGGATCATCCGAGAAGGACTCCTCGGGCGTCCCCGGGGTGCGCAGCACCCGCGCCGCGAGATCGTCGAGTCCGCCGTGCGGGTCGATGAACGTCTTCTCCGGCAGGGCCACCGCCATCGCGTTGACGGTGAAGTCACGCCGGACGAGGTCCTCCTCGATGGAGTCTCCGTACGAGACCTCCGGCTTGCGGGACGTCCGGTCGTAGGCCTCCGACCGGTAGGTGGTCACCTCGATCTGGTAACCGTCCTTCTGCGCCCCGACCGTGCCGAAGGCGATGCCGACGTCCCAGACGGCGTCCGCCCAGGGCCGCACGATCTTCAAAACGTCCTCGGGGCGGGCGTCGGTCGTGAAGTCCAGGTCGTTGCCGAGCCGGCCGAGCAGCGCGTCCCGGACCGAGCCGCCGACCAGGGCGAGAGAGAACCCGGCCTCCTGGAAACGGCGAGCGAGGTCATCGGCGACCGGGGCGACCTGCAGCGGCTCGGTCACCGCACGGTCCTGCTCCTGGGTCACGGCGCTGGTGGTTTCTTCCTTGGCGTTCGGCACAACAGAAGAGGGTACGTGGCCTGGGGCACCGCGGGCGCGCCGATTGTTCCCGCCCGGACCTGGCCGCCGATACCCGCCCAAAGCAAGCCCTTGCGACGTACTCCAGCGCTCCCCTCGATACGTACACATTAGGGGCGGCGGCCCCAGTTCCCCGATCTTGTGGCACGGTCCGCGGCACTTCCCCTCAGCGCGCATCGTTACCATGCGTGGACGCACATTCCGACGACCACTGACGACGACGAGGGACGGGCGAGCGCGTGGCCGAGGCGGCAGACATCCAGGGGACGTGTCCCTCACCTGCCCGCCGGCGGCTGCTGCGCGCCGGAGCACTGCTGGCGGGGGCACCCCTGCTGGCCGGCTTCTGCCAGCTGTCCGCCGCGCCGACCGCGGACGCCGCCGCCCGGACCACCGCGAAGGCCGCCTCCGGCTCACGCACGGTGGCCGTCGCCCTCGACTCGTTCAGCCCGGCCGCCCCCACGGACGGTGACACGCTCACCGTCTCCGGCACGGTGACCAACAAGGGCAAGGAGACGATTACCGACGCCCATGTGGACCTGCGGGTGGGCGAGGAGCTGACCACCCGCTCGGGGATCGACACCGCCGCCAAGAACGGCGCTTACGTTCCGGGATCCGACGGCAGGGAAGTCGGCGGGGACTACACCCAGGAGTTCGACAAGCTCACCCCGGGCGTCTCCGAGCACTTCAGCATCTCGGTGCCGGTCGACGAGCTGGACCTCGGTGACGAGGGCGTCTACTCGTTCGGTGTCTCGCTGACCGGCGAGACCGCCTCGCGGCCCTGGGACGAGGTGCTGGGCTTCCAGCGGACCTTCCTGCCCTGGCAGCCCGACGAGGCGGAGCCGAGGACCAGAACGACGTTCCTGTGGCCGCTGGTCTCCACGGCGCACATGACGGCCGAGACCGGCTCCAACGAGCAGCAAACGCCGGTCTTCCTCAACGAGGACCTCGCCGCTGAGATCTCCCCCGGCGGCCGGCTGGCGCAGATGGTGGCGCTCGGCAAGGACCTGGACGTCACCTGGGTGATCGACCCGGACCTGCTGGCCTCCGTCGACGCGATGACGCGCAGCTACGAGGTGCGGGCCGGCGACGACACCGTCCCGGGCAACCGGCAGGCGGTCGCCAACCAGTGGCTCGCCGAGCTGCAGAAGGCGGTGGCCGGCAAGGAGGTCGTTGCGCTGCCCTACGCCGATCCGGATCTCGCCTCCCTCGCCCACCACGGCACGGACGTCACCGGCTCGCTGAGCCAGTACAAGGCGGCCACGGATGTCGCCGCCACCACCGTCGAGTCGATCCTCCACGTGCAGCCGAGCACCGACTTCGCCTGGCCCGTCGACGGTGCGATCGACCCGTCGATCGTCAAGGTCGCCACCTCCGCAGGTGCCGACCGGGTCATCACGCGCAGCGACAGCCTCGAGGAGAGCGGCGCGCTGCCGTACACGCCGTCCGCGGCCCGCCCCATCGGCGGCGGCACCACCGCGGTCGTCGCGGACGCCCGGCTGTCCACCGCCTTCGAGGCGGATCTGACGAAGGCGTCCGCGGGCACACTCGCCGTGCAGCGGTTCCTCGCGCAGAGCCTCGCCGTGAACCAGCAGACGGACAAGCAGCGCAGCATCGTCGTCGCCCCGCAGCGCATGCCGAGCGCGAGCCAGGCACGGGCGATGGCACAGGCCATCACGGCTCTCCAGGGCGGCACCTGGACCGAGACGCAGGAGCTGAGCGCCGCCGCCGAGGCCAAGCCGGACGCCCGGGCCACCAGGAAGGTGCCGCCCGCCTCGGCGTACCCGTCGGCGCTGCGCAAGCGGGAACTGCCCCGTGAGGCGTTCGAGCAGATCGCGACCACACAGGACAAGCTCGACGACTTCCGGGTGATCCTCTCCTTCCCGCTGCGCGTGGCGACGCCGTTCGGGCGGGCCATAAACCGGGAGATGTCCACGTCGTGGCACGGCCGTGCCGCCGAGGCGCAGAGCTACCGCGACGGCGTCGAGGACTACCTCGACGACCTCGCCAAGCAGGTCAAGCTGATCGACAAGTCGGAGACCAAGCTCTCCGGCCGCAGCGCCACCATCCCGGTGACCGTGCAGAACAACCTGGTGCAGGGCGTCGACAACCTGGTGCTGCGGCTCACCTCTACCAGCCCCACGCGCCTGGAGATCGGCGGCAAGGCCTACGCCGAGCAGCGCGTCTCCGTCTCCGGGGGGCACAGCCAGTCGGTGAAGTTCGACACCTCCGCCAACGCCAACGGCCGGGTGACGGTGATCGCCCAGCTGTTCACCGAGGACGGGCAGCCGTACGGCGAGGCCGTCCAGTTCGACGTGAAGGTCACCGAGATCACGGCCACCGTGATGCTCGTCATCGGCGGCGGCGTGCTGCTGCTGGTCCTCGCCGGCTTCCGGATGTACACCCAGCGCAAGCGGGCGGCCGCCCGGCAGGCCGAGGAGGACGGTCAGGACCCGGCGGACGCGGCGGCGGGGGCGACGAAGGACACGTCGGCTGACGCATCGGCGGACGCGGTGACGGGCGGCACGGCGGACGCGCGGCACTCCGCGGGCACGCCCGAGAACCCGGAAGACCCCGAGGACCGTCACACGGAGGAGTCGGGCACCCGGCCCGGGGCAGGCGACCCGGAGCAGCCGAGTGACCCGGCACCGGACACCCCAGCGGAAAGCGCCGACCCGTCCGGCGCGGGTGAGAGAGTGGACCGTTGAGGATGTCGTGGCCGGTGGGCCCGGGACGATGAGGTGGGGTAAGCATGAACGCGCCGTACGACGGTGACCGCGGCCAGGCCGTGGGCAGCTCGGGCTTCCCCGAGGGCCCACCGCCCGAGCACGGCCAGGTGCCGCCGCAGCACCCGGCGGACATGTACCTCCAGGACGCCTACGAGCAGGACCCGTACCGGGCGCAGGACCTCACCGCCCAGGACCCGGTCGCCGAGGCGCTGTACGACCGCGCCGCGCACCCCCCGCCGCCCCCGGGCACGTACCCGCCGCCGCAGCAGCTGTACGCCCAGCCTCCGCAGTCGCCGTACGCCCCCGACCCGAACGTGTGGGCGCAGACCCCGGCACCCGAGCCGGACGGCGCCACCCAGTACCTGCCGTACGGCGACGACCCCCGCACCACCCAGTACGTCGGCGTCGACGACCTGGTCACCGAGGCCGGCGGGCAGCGCCACGAGCACGACGCCTTCGCCCACCTCTTCCGCGACCAGCAGCAGGGCACCGCGCGCCCGGCGACGGACCACCCGGGCGTGCCCGGACCGGCCGCCGCACCGGGCACCGGACACGAGCAGGGACACGGACAGGGACCGGCGCCGCAGTACCCCTCGCCCGGGCAGTACCAGGCGCAGGAGGGCCAGTACCCCGTACCCGAACAGCAGGAGCCCCAGGACCCGGCTCCGGCGCCCGCGGCTGCGGCCGCCGCCCCGAAGAAGGGCGGCCGCGCGGCCGGTCTGCTGAAGTCGAGCGCCGTGATGGCGGCGGGCACGATGGTCTCGCGCCTGACCGGGTTCATCCGCTCCGCGATGATCGTCTCGGCGCTGGGCGTCGGCCTGCTCGGCGACACCTTCCAGGTCGCCTACCAGCTGCCGACCATGATCTACATCCTGACCGTGGGCGGCGGCCTCAACTCCGTCTTCGTCCCGCAGCTGGTCCGGGCGATGAAGGAGGACGAGGACGGCGGCGAGGCCTACGCCAACCGGCTGCTGACCCTGGTCATGGTCGCCCTGGGCGCCCTCACCGTGCTCTCCGTCTTCGCCGCGCCGCTGCTGATCCGGCTGCTGTCCGACGCGGTCGCCAGCGATCCCGCGGCCAACGAGGTCGGCGTCACGTTCGTCAGCTACTTCCTGCCCTCGATCTTCTTCATGGGCATCCACGTGGTGATGGGCCAGATCCTCAACGCCCGTGGCCGCTTCGGCGCGATGATGTGGACGCCGGTCCTCAACAACATCGTCATCATCGTGACGCTCGGCATGTTCCTCTGGGTGTACGGCACCGCCGAGCACTCAGGCATGACCGTCACGAACATCCCGCCGGAGGGCCAGCGGCTCCTCGGCCTCGGCGTCCTGCTCGGCCTGGTCGTCCAGGCGCTGGCCATGATCCCGTACCTGCGCGAGACGGGGTTCCGGCTCCGACTGCGGTTCGACTGGAAGGGACACGGTCTGGGCAAGGCCGTGACCCTGGCCAAGTGGACCGTCCTGTTCGTCCTCGCCAACCAGGCGGGCGCCATCGTCGTGTCCCAGCTGTCCACCGCGGCGGGCAAGGACTCGCCCGTCGACGGCACCGGCTTCGCCGCCTACGCCAACGCGCAGCTCATCTGGGGTCTGCCGCAGGCCATCATCACGGTCTCCCTGATGGCGGCCCTGCTGCCACGGCTCTCGCGCTCCGCAGCCGAGGAGGACGCGGGCGCCGTCCGCGACGACATCTCCCAGGGCCTGCGGACGACGGCCGTGGCGATCGTGCCGATCGCCTTCGGCTTCCTCGCCCTCGGCATCCCCATGTGCACCCTGATGTTCGGCTCCTCCGGCACCGACGAGGCCACGAACATGGGCTACATGCTGATGGCCTTCGGCCTCGGCCTGATCCCGTACTCCGTGCAGTACGTCGTGCTGCGCGCCTTCTACGCCTACGAGGACACCCGGACCCCCTTCTACAACACGGTCATCGTCGCCGCGGTAAACGCGGGCGCGTCCGTGCTCTGTTACCTGCTGCTGCCCGCCCGCTGGGCCGTGGTCGGCATGGCCGCCTCGTACGGCCTGGCCTACGTCACCGGTGTCGGTGTCGCCTGGCGCAGGCTGCGCAAGCGGCTGGGCGGCGACCTCGACGGCTCGCGCGTGCTGCGGACGTACGCCCGGCTGAGCATCGCCTCGGTGCCGGCGGCCCTGCTGAGCGGGGCGGCCTGCTACGGCATCACCCAGGCCCTCGGCCAGGGCGCCCTCGGCTCCTTCGCCGCGCTGCTGGCCGGTGGGGCGGCACTGCTGGGCACCTTCTTCGTGGCCGCCCGGAGGATGCGCATCGAGGAGCTGAACTCGCTGGTCGGCATGGTGCGCGGCCGCCTCGGCCGCTGAGACGGGGGGCAGGGGCACAACCTTCGACCGCCACCGTGTGTCGTGCATAGCGGCGGACTGTGGGCACAATTGGTTTCGGCGTCGGACGGCGCGCACGGGGTCGTACGGCGCGCAATGGATGGGGAGGCAGGAACGACGGTGGCGGAACGGAGCACGGCTGCCGTCGACGTGGCAGACAACAGCGGCGAGGAGCCGCTGACCGCCAAGGCGGATCAGGCGGACCAGTCCACGGCCGACGGGGTGGCCCAGAAGCGGGAGCGGGACACGGAACGGAACGAGGCACAGGGGAGTGACGGGATCGAAGGTCCCGTGAAGAAGGCCTCGCCGCCCGAGCTGCACAGCGGCCACAAGCTCGCCAGACGCTACCGGCTCGAGGAGTGCGTCACCCGTCTGGACGGTTTCAGCAGTTGGCGCGCGGTCGACGAGAAACTGCGCCGTGCCGTCGGCGTCCATGTGCTGCCCGCGGACCACACCCGTGCCCGCGCCGTGCTGGCCGCGGCCCGCTCCTCCGCGCTGCTGGGCGACCCCCGGTTCGTCCAGGTCCTCGACGCCGTCGAGGAGAACGACCTCGTGTACGTGGTCCACGAATGGCTGCCCGACGCCACCGAGCTGACCACGCTGCTCTCCGCCGGGCCGCTGGAGCCGCACGACGCCTACCAGATGGTCAGCCAGCTCGCCTCCGCCATGGCCGCCGCACACCGCGAGGGCCTGGCCCATCTGCGCCTCAACCCCAACGCCGTGCTGCGCACCTCCACCGGCCAGTGGCGGATCCGCGGCCTCGCCGTCAACGCCGCGCTGCGCGGCATCAGCTCCGACACCCCGCAGCAAGCCGACACGGAAGCCATCGGCGCCCTGCTGTACGCCGCGCTCACCCAGCGCTGGCCCTACGAGAACGACGCCTACGGCCTGTCCGGGCTGCCCAAGGACGTCGGCCTGATCGCTCCTGACCAGGTACGCGCCGGTGTCCACCGCGGCCTGTCGGAGCTCGCCATGCGTGCGCTCGCCAACGACGGCGCCACCGCCTCCCGTCACGAGTCCCCCTGCACCACGCCGGAGGAACTGGTCAAGGCGATCGGGGAGATGCCCCGCATCCGCCCGCCGGAGCCGGCGTTCACCGCCCCGCCGGAGTACCAGCGCACCACCTACCAGCAGGGCACGTACGGCCGCACCGCACCGCATCCCGGCGTCACCCAGCCGGTAACCACCCCGCCGCCCCCGTTGCAGAGCCGCACCGGCAAGGCCCTCAAGTGGGCCGTCTCCGCCCTGTTGATCGCCGCCCTCGGGCTGGGCAGCTGGCAGCTCGCGGACGCCCTGATGGACCAGGGCGGCAAGGCCGACGACCCGAACCAGACGCAGACGACCGACAGCGAGGACAAGAACACCGAGAAGCCGAAGAAGCCGCAGCCGATCGCCATCCAGCAGGCCCGCGACTTCGACCCGTTCGGCAAGGACGGATCCGAGAAGCCCGGCGACATAAGCAAGGTCTACGACGGCACTCCCGGCACGTACTGGCAGACGGACTACTACCTGGGCGCCAAGTTCGGCAATCTCAAGAGCGGCGTCGGCGTCATCCTCGACCTCGGCAAGGTCCAGGAGGTCGGGAACGTCTCGGTCACCTTCGTGGGCAGCACCTCGGTCGAGCTGCGGGCCGCCGAGGGGGACGCGGAGCCGCAGAGCTTCGACGCCTACGCCAGGGTCGCGGGCGGCGCGGGCACCACGGTGCAGCTGAAGCCCGGCAAGGAACTCAAGGCCCGCTACCTGCTGGTGTGGCTGACCGAACTGCCGCTCCAGGCGGACAGCGGCCAGTACCGCGGCAGGGTCGTCGACATCAAGGTGACCAGCTGAAAGGGCGGGGGCGGGGGCGTGCGGAGCGACCATCACGATGCACCTGACGAGGTCCTTCTGGCGCGCCACGTCGCCGGCGACCCCCAGGCCTTCGGGGAGCTGGTGCGGCGTCACCGGGACCGGCTGTGGGCCGTCGCCCTGCGCACCCTCGGTGATCGCGAGGAGGCGGCCGACGCGGTGCAGGACGCTCTCGTCTCAGCCTTTCGTGCCGCCCACACCTTCCAGGGCAAGTCGGCCGTCACGACCTGGCTGCACAGGATCACGGTGAACGCCTGCCTGGACCGCGCCCGCAAGGCCGCCTCCCGCAAGACGGCACCCGTCGACGACACCGAGCGCCTGGAACAGCTGCTGGAGCCGCACGAGTCGGCCTCGGCGCCCGCCGAACGCAACGATCTGCACCGGCAACTCCTGGAGGCGCTCGGCACGCTCCCGCCCGACCAGCGCGCCGCGCTCGTCCTGGTCGACATGCAGGGCTACCCGGTCGCCGAGGCCGCCCGCGTGCTGGACGTACCGACCGGGACGGTCAAGAGCCGCTGCGCCCGCGGCAGAGCGAAACTGCTGCCCCTGCTCACCCATCTGCGGCCGGAGAACACCGCTGCCGGCACACCACCGGGTGGGGAGCGGAACCGGACTCAGGGGACATCCGTCCCACCGGCAGCGGGCCCGCGCGACGGAAGCCCGCGAGACACCGGGTCGAGCGATTCAGCTGCTGTGAAGGGCGGAGGTGGGCGAGCGTGACTTCCTCGACGGACACGGCCGGGCACCCGGACGTCACCGAGATCTCCGACTTCACCGAGGGCCTGCTTCCTCCCTCTCGCACCACGGACATACGACGGCATCTGGACGCGTGCGAGCTGTGCGCCGACGTCCACGCCTCGCTGGAGGAGATCCGGGGCCTGCTGGGCACCCTGCCGGGCCCTCCGCGGATGCCCGCCGATGTCGCGGGCCGGATCGACGCCGCCCTCGCCGCTGAGGCCCTGCTGAACGCCTCGGCGCCCGAGCCGGCGACGGAGGACGGCACCGGCAAGCCGGTGGGCGCCGGCAGCCTCATGTCCGACGCGTCCGACAGGAACAGCGGCCCAGACACCGCTGCCGCGCCCGACACCACTGCCGCGTCCGGCACCCGCAGCGACGACGGCGCCCGTGTTTCACGTGAAACATCGACCGCGACGGACCGCCCTGCCGGACGCGCCCATGTGTCCTCCACCGGTCCGGGCCGCAAGAACCGTGGCGACCGCAGAGACCACGGGACCCGCAGGCTCGGTGGCCGCCGCCGGGCGGCCGTCCTGGGCGCCGCCCTCTCGGCTGCCGCGCTGGGGCTCGGTTCCGTCCTGTGGACGTCTCTGAGCGGCACCGAGCCGGGCACCTCGGCCCACGAGCGCCAGACCACCGCCGCGGACACCTTCGCCGAGGGACGACTCGAGACACAGGTCGCGGATCTCCTGGCCGAGCAGGACGGCACCCGGAAGGGCACACGAAGCCCGGACCGGCGCATCGAGACCACCCCCGGCTCCGGTCAGCCCCGCGTCTTCCAGCAGCCCACCGCCGACGTCCCCGACTGCGTCCAGCAGGGCATCGGACAGCGTGGCGAAGCCCTCGCCACCGAGGAAGGCGTCTACAAGGGGACGGACGCGCTGCTCGTCGTCCTCGCCGACGGCTCCGACCCCGCACGGGTGACCGCCTACATCGTCGAGTCGACGTGTGTGAAGGAGCCCACGGCGGGCGCGGCGAAGGTGCTGCTGAAGAAGTCCTACGCACGCTGAGGCACCGCCTCGTGCGTTGCTCGTCCTCGGGACCGCGTCTCGTATAGCGGTCACCCGCCCGTGTGCCCGGCCACAGCGGGAATGCGCGCCCCTTAGGATCCGTTGGGTGGGGTGAGAGTTCTGAAAGGAGCTCCACCGGTCAAACGACGCCGTCCAGAGACGAGGAAACAAGCCGTGAGCGACGTCCGTAACGTGATCATCATCGGCTCCGGGCCCGCCGGCTACACCGCGGCGCTGTACACCGCGCGCGCGTCGCTGAAGCCGCTGGTGTTCGAGGGCGCCGTCACCGCGGGTGGTGCCCTGATGAACACCACCGACGTGGAGAACTTCCCGGGCTTCCGCGACGGCATCATGGGTCCCGAGCTCATGGAGAACATGCGCGCTCAGGCCGAGCGCTTCGGTGCCGAGCTCGTCCCGGACGACATCGTCTCCGTCGACCTGACCGGTGAGATCAAGACCGTCACGGACACCGCCGGCACCGTCCACCGGGCGAAGGCCGTCATCGTCGCCACCGGCTCCCAGCACCGCAAGCTCGGCCTGCCCAACGAGGACGCCCTGTCCGGCCGCGGTGTCTCCTGGTGTGCCACCTGCGACGGCTTCTTCTTCAGGGACCACGACATCGCCGTGATCGGTGGCGGTGACACCGCGATGGAGGAGGCCACCTTCCTCTCGCGCTTCGCCAAGTCCGTGACGGTCGTCCACCGCCGGGACACCCTGCGCGCCTCCAAGGCGATGCAGGAGCGCGCCTTCGCCGACCCGAAGATCAAGTTCGTCTGGGACAGCGAGGTCGCGGAGATCCAGGGTGATCAGAAGCTGTCCGGTCTGAAGCTGCGCAACCTCAAGACCGGCGAGTTCTCCGACCTGCCGGTCACCGGTCTCTTCATCGCGATCGGCCACGACCCGCGCACCGAGCTCTTCAAGGGCCAGCTCGACCTGGACGAGGAGGGCTACCTGAAGGTGGACGCGCCCTCCACCCGGACCAACGTGACCGGTGTCTTCGGCGCCGGTGACGTGGTGGACCACACCTACCGTCAGGCGATCACCGCAGCCGGTACCGGCTGCTCCGCCGCTCTCGACGCCGAGCGCTTCCTCGCTGCCCTCGCGGACAACGAGCAGAAGGCCGAGCCCGAGAAGACCACTGTCTGACCCATCCGCCCCACGCATCATCAGTTAAGGAGCCCGCCGTGGCCGGCACCCTCAAGAACGTGACCGACGACACCTTCGAGCAGGACGTCCTCAAGAGCGACAAGCCCGTCCTGGTGGACTTCTGGGCCGCCTGGTGCGGTCCGTGCCGCCAGATCGCGCCGTCCCTGGAGGCGATCGCCGCCGAGTACGGCGACAAGATCGAGGTCGTCAAGCTGAACATCGACGAGAACCCGGGTACGGCCGCCAAGTACGGCGTCATGTCGATCCCCACCCTGAACGTCTACCAGGGCGGCGAGGTCGCGAAGACCATCGTCGGCGCCAAGCCGAAGGCCGCGATCATCCGCGACCTCGAGGACTTCATCGCCGAGTGACGTCCACGGGAAACGATCGACGTTTCACGTGAAACACGAATGGGCCGGCCCGTGAGGGCCGGCCCATTCGTGTGAGAAAGCCGGGACAGGCAATCGCTAGAGCGGTCGCAGCGCCGGCTCCTTCTGCACCGCGCCGAGCAGCCGGTCCAGGGCCATCTCTACGTCTTCCTTCCAAGAGAGCGTCGTTCTCAGTTCCAGTCGCAGTCGCGGATGCGCGGGATGCTGCCGGACGGTCTTGAAGCCCACGGCCAGGAGGTGGTCGGCAGGCAGGAGACAGGCGGGTTCCTTCCAGCGGGCGTCACCGAACGCCTCGATCGCCTTGAAACCGCGACGCAGCAAGTCCTTGGCCACCGTCTGCACCATCACCCGGCCCAGGCCCTGCCCCTGGAAGCCCGGCAGGATGAACGCGGTGATCAGCTGAACCGCGTCAGGCGACACCGGGCTCGTGGGGAACGCCGCCGAGCGGGGCACGTAGGCCGGGGGCGCGTAGAGCACGAATCCCGCCGGTACGTCGTCGACGTAGACGACCCGTCCGCAGGAGCCCCAGTCCAGCAGCACGGCGGAGATCCAGGATTCCTTCTCCAACGCGGCGGTACCCGTCTTCACCGCCGTCTCGCCGCTGACCGGGTCCAGCTCCCAGAAGACACAGGAACGGCAGCGCTGTGGAAGATCTTGGAGGTTGTCCAGTGTGAGCGGTACGAGCCGACGCCCCATGAAGGCTGTTCCTCGCTTCCTTGTCCGCTCCCTACCCACACGCATGGTATCCACGAAGCGATTCCATCGATACCGGCAAAAAGCAAAGTGCGGGCCGTGTTCCGGTACACACCGGACACGACCCGCACAGCTCCGGGGAGCGGTACAGAGGAGAAGGCTCAGCCCTCGGTCTCCTCGCCGTCGCCCTCCAGCAGGCTCTTCTGGAGTACCGGGCCCTCGCCCGGGGCCAGCGTGCTGAGGATGCGTTCAAGATCCTCCACCGAGGCGAACTCGACGGTGATCTTGCCCTTCTTCTGGCCCAGGTCGACCTTCACCCGCGTCTCGAAGCGATCGGAGAGCCGGGTGGCCAGCTCGTTGAGCGCCGGCGAGACCAGGGAGCCGGCCCGGGGGCCCTTGGCCCGCTGAGTCGCCTTGGGCCGCGACCCCATCAGGGTCACGATCTCCTCGACGGCCCGCACGGACAGCCCCTCGGCCACGATCCGGTGAGCCAGCTTGTCCTGCTCCTCCGAGTCCTCCACGGAGAGCAGGGCCCTGGCGTGCCCGGCGGAGAGCACTCCGGCGGCCACCCGGCGCTGGACCGCCGGGGAGAGCTTCAGCAGACGCAGCGTGTTGGAGACCTGCGGGCGGGACCGACCGATGCGGTCCGCCAGCTGGTCGTGCGTGCAGTTGAAGTCCTTCAGCAGCTGATCGTAGGCAGCGGCCTCTTCCAGCGGGTTCAGCTGCGCGCGGTGCAGGTTCTCCAGGAGAGCGTCGAGGAGAAGCTTCTCGTCCTCCGTCGCCCGCACAATCGCCGGGATGGCCTCCAGGCCCGCCTCCCGGCAGGCCCGCCAGCGCCGCTCGCCCATGATCAGCTCATAGCGCCCGGGGCCCAGCTGCCGTACGACGACCGGCTGGAGCAGGCCGACCTCCCTGATGGAGGTGACCAGCTCGGCGAGCGCGTCTTCGTCGAAGACCTCACGCGGCTGCCGCGGGTTGGGCGTGATGGCGTCGAGCGGGATCTCGGCGAAGTGGGCGCCCACGGGAGGAGCGGGCGAGTCCGCAGCGCCGTTGGCCGACGGCTCCTCTGTTTCACGTGAAACAGGCGGCAGTGTGGCCACCTTCGCGGCGGCCACCCCGCGGTCACTCGTCAGCACCGGGACGGCCGCGGGAGAGGCCGAACCGACGCTCCCCCCGGCACCCCCTACGGCACCCACCGCGGTCTGCGCCGGTGTCTTCTCGGTCGGGGCCGCAGGGATCAGTGCCCCGAGTCCACGGCCCAGCCCCCTCCGTCGCTCGCTCACTGGATCCCCTCCACCATGCTCTGATCGTTCTGAGCGCCGATGTGCGCGTGCGTCCCGTCATAGCCGACGCTGATGCCCGCGCCCCTCAGCGCGATTTCCCGTGCCGCCTCAAGATAGGAGAGGGCACCGCTCGATCCGGGATCGTAAGTCAGTACCGTCTGCCCATAGCTCGGCGCCTCGGAGATGCGGACCGAGCGGGGAATGCTCGTCCGCAGCACCTCGTCGCCGAAGTGATTGCGCACCTCTTCCGCGACCTGGGACGCGAGGCGCGTCCGGCCGTCGTACATGGTGAGCAGGATCGTCGACACATGCAGGGCAGGGTTGAGGTGCCCCCGCACCAGGTCGACATTGCGCAGCAGCTGCCCCAAGCCCTCCAGCGCGTAGTACTCGCACTGGATCGGGATCAGGACCTCCTGGCCGGCGACCATCGCGTTGACCGTCAGCAGGCCGAGCGAGGGCGGGCAGTCGATGAGGATGTAGTCCAGCGGCTGCTCGTACGCCTGGATGGCTCGCTGAAGACGGCTCTCCCGTGCCACCAGGGACACCAGCTCGATCTCCGCACCGGCGAGATCGATCGTGGCGGGGGCACAGAAGAGACCCTCGACGTCGACGACTGGCTGGACGACCTCGGAGAGCGGCCTGCTCTCGACCAGCACGTCATAGATGGACGGAACCTCGGCGTGATGGTCGATCCCCAGAGCAGTGGACGCGTTGCCCTGCGGATCCAGGTCGATCACCAGGACCCGGCTGCCGTGCAGAGCCAGCGAAGCAGCGAGGTTGACGGTCGTCGTGGTCTTGCCCACGCCGCCCTTCTGGTTGGCGACCACGATGACGCGGGTCTGCTCGGGCCGTGGCAGGCCCTCGCCGGCGCGGCCCAGAGCCTCGACCGCCAGTTGGGCAGCACGACCGATGGGAGTGTCGTCCATCGGAGGCGGTGTTTCACGTGAAACATCCGCTCCCGTCGACTCGGTACGGGGACCGGGGACCGGATCGGTCATCGGTCCCGCGATGTTGGCGTCGGACCGCAAGGATTCACTCTCCTCGACTTCAGGCTCGCGATGAACAGAGCCTCCCATGCCTTCGGGGTGGTGAACCAGTGAGGCCTGGTCTTCTGTGGAGAAATCCACCTCTGTGGACAACTCTGTGCCCCCGGAGAGGGATGGGGCGTCGGAGGGAACAGGGGCATCGGAGGAAACGGGAGCCTCGTCGAGGGACCCGAGAGGCTTACGGTCGCGGGGTTCGGCCGCGGCGCGGCCGCGGCTGATGATGCCGTGCAGCAGTGAGCGACGTTTCACGTGAAACACGATGCACAGCGGCTGCGGCCGAACTGCCGCGACACTCCGTGATGCGTGGGTTTGGCAGCTTGTGTGGAATACGCCTGGTCGACCGGGGCGATCAGCGGCGTCGGCGTGCGCGGCCGGTCCGGGCCGCCTTGGCACGCTTGGCCGCGAAGCGGACGCCGCCGGGGCTCTCGCCGACCTCCACCCGCACGACGGTGGACATCGGATCGACGACCCCCTCACCCACATGCAGGATCGAGGTCTCGACCGCGCCGAGCTTGCTCAGCGCCGTGGCGGCTGCCTTCAGCTCCTCCTCGGCGGTGTCACCCTTGAGCGCGAGCATCTCGCCGTAGGGCCGCAGCAGCGGGATGCCCCAGGCGGCCAGCCGGTCCAGCGGAGCCACGGCGCGGGCCGTCACCACATGGACGGGAGGCAGCTTGCCCATGACCTCCTCGGCCCGCCCACGAACCACGGTCACATGATCCAGGCCCAGCAGTTCCACGACCTCGGTCAGGAAGTTGGTCCGCCGCAGCAGCGGCTCCAGCAGCGTGATCTTCAGGTCCTCCCGGACCAGCGCCAGCGGGATGCCGGGCAGGCCGGCACCCGAGCCGACGTCGCACACCGTCACCCCCTCGGGCACGACCTCCGAGAGCACCGCACAGTTCAGCAGGTGCCTCTCCCAGAGGCGGGGCACCTCACGCGGGCCGATGAGCCCCCGCCGCACTCCTGCCTCGGCGAGAAGCTCGGCGTATCGGACCGCATCCGCGAAGCGATCGCCGAATACGTCACGAGCCTGCTCGGGAGCAGGGGGGAGCTCAGCTGCCTCCGTCACGGGGACCGTCCTTCCGTACCGCATCGGCGCGCTGAGCGCCGACCTCCAGAACTACCAGGCTGACAAAGTTCGGCCCCGCCTGCGCAACAGACGGGGCCGGAGGAACGTGCGTACCGAATCAGTTGGGCAACACGACGACGAAGCGCTGCGGCTCCTCGCCCTCGGACTCGCTGCGCAGTCCGGCGGCCTTGACCGCGTCGTGGACGACCTTGCGCTCGAACGGAGTCATCGGCTTCATCTTCACGGGCTCGCCGCTGCTCTTGGCCTCGGCGGCGGCCTTGGCGCCCAGCTCGGACAGCTCGGAGCGCTTCTTGGCGCGGTAGCCGGCGATGTCGAGCATCAGGCGGCTGCGGTCCCCGGTCTCCCGGTGCACGGCCAGCCGGGTCAGCTCCTGAAGGGCCTCCAGGACCTCGCCGTCGCGGCCGACCAGCTTCTGCAGGTCACGGCTGCCCGTGTCGCTGACGATGGAGACAGAGGCGCGGTCGCCCTCGACGTCCATGTCGATGTCGCCGTCGAGGTCGGCGATGTCCAGCAGACCCTCGAGGTAGTCCGCGGCGATCTCACCCTCCTGCTCCAGGCGGGTCAGGGTGTCTGCACCCTCGGCAGCGGCGGAGGTGGTGCCTTCCGTCACGGGATGGACTCCTTCTTACTTCTTGGACGGGGACTTGGGCCGCTGCGGACCCTTGCGCTGGCCGGACTGGGCCCGGCTGCGGGAGCCGCCGGACTTGGACGCCGCCTTCCCGGTGGAACCCGCGGGGGTGTCGTCCTGGGGCTCGTCGGACTTGATCAGCGACGTCTTCTCACCGCCGCCCGCAGGCTTGGGCGGGGTCGCCTGGCGCTTGGACTTGGGCTGCCGCTTGGGCTGCTGCCGCTTGGCAGCGGTGGTGGCGGTCGTCGTACCGTCCTCGTTCTCCGCGACGACGGTGCTCTCGCTCTTCACCACGGTGCCGTCGGCCTGAGCGGCGAGCCCGGCCTTGGACAGACCGTTGATGAACTTGCGCTCGTACTCGTTGCGGTCACGGCCCTTGGCGACGATGGCCTTCACGATGGCCTTGTCCCGGCGTCGGCTGACCTTGCCGCGGTGCGTGACGTGCTTGTACAGGCGCTCCAGGTAGGCGGACTGGGCCTTGGAACCCGGGGTCGGGTTGTTGTGGATGACGTACATCTGCTGGCCCATGGTCCACACGTTGGTGGTCAGCCAGTAGACGAGGACACCGACCGGGAAGTTGATGCCGAAGACGGCGAAGATGACCGGGAAGACGTACATCAGCATCTTCTGCTGCTGCATGAACGGCGTCTTCACCGTGGTGTCGACGTTCTTCGTCATCAGCTGGCGCTGCGTGTAGAACTGCGACAGCGACATCAGGATGATCATGATGGCGGTGACGACCCGCACATCGGTGATCGAGGAGCCGAGCGCTTCGACCTTGCTGGAGCTGTCGGTGAACTTCGCGGCGAGCGGGGCACCGAAGATGTGGGCCTTCTGCGCGCTCTCCAGCAGCCGTTCGTTGATCACGCCGATGGTGTCGTTCGACGCGATGCTGTTGAGCACGTGGTACAGGGCGAAGAAGAACGGTGACTGCGCCAGGATGGGAAGGCACGAGGAGAGCGGGTTGGTGCCCGTCTCCTTGTACAGCTTCATCATCTCTTCGGACTGGCGCTGCCGGTCGTTCTTGTAGCGCTCCTGGATCTTCTTCATCTCCGGCTGGAGCGTCTGCATGGCCCGCGTCGCCTTGATCTGCTTCACGAAGAGCGGGATCAGGCAGATACGGATCAGAATCACCAGGGACACGATGGACAGGCCCCAGGCCCAGCCCGTGTCCGGGCCGAAGAGCGCACCGTACAGCTTGTGGAACTGGACGATGACCCACGAGACGGGCGTGGTGATGAAGCTGAAGAGGCTGGCAATCGTGTCCACTAATCATGCTCCTTGGGCATGGGACGAGGTCTCTGCGGCCGGGCTCGAGACATTGTCGTCGGTGGCCGTTTCGGCGGCGGAGGGCCCGCCCTTCCGTGCGCGCCAGGCGTCGCGCAGCATCTCGTGCCACCGTGGACGCTTGCGCGGCGGGACATGGTCCACGCCGCCCAGCGACCACGGATTGCAACGCAGGATGCGCCAGGCCGTGAGTGCGGTGCCCTTGAGAGCGCCGTGCCGGTCGATGGCCGTGTAGCCGTAGTGGGAACACGACGGGTAGTACTTGCACACCGGCCCGAGCAGCGGGCTGATAGTCCACTGGTAGAGCTTGATCAGCGCCAGCAGCGGGTACTTCATCGCGCGCCCCCTCCCAGCAGCCGCTGCAGAGCGGCGTCCAGGTCTCGGGCCAGTTGTGCGTGGTCGGCGTCACCCGCTCCGGGCAACGCGCGTACGACTACCAGGCTACCGGGGGGCAGCTGAGCGACTCGATCGCGCATCAGGTGGCGAAGTCTGCGCTTCACCTTGTTGCGGACGACCGCACCGCCCACAGCCTTGCTCACGACGAAACCCGCACGCGTCGGGGGAGCGCTCTCCCCAGGCGCGTGCGGGTCCGTGGCACCGCTTCGAAGGTGGACGACGAGGAGTGGGCGTCCTGCCCGGCGTCCTCGTCGTACCGCGGTCGCGAAGTCCTCGCGCCGCCTCAGCCGGTTCTCGGTGGGCAGCACGATGTCATGACCTGACCGGGATCAGGCGGACAGACGGGCGCGACCCTTGCTACGGCGGGACGCGAGAATCGCGCGGCCGGCACGGGTGCGCATACGCAGCCGGAAGCCGTGGGTCTTCGCGCGACGACGGTTGTTCGGCTGGAAGGTGCGCTTGCTCACTCGGGGGCTCCAGAAAGAAATCGGTGGTGGCGGGGTGCCGTCCTGGCTGTCACCGTGCGCCCACGAGTAGCTCGCGTTACGCCCGAGTGCACCGCTTTCCGATCACCGGACTACCCCCACGGTGGCGGGGACGTGATCTGTGCCCATCGGAGGCAGGCGGCAGCAGCCATCGACAACTCGACCTGGTTACGGTACGCGGGGCTACGCCATCCGGTCAAACCGGCGGCGGGTGAGGGACACTATCCACAGGCTGGGGACAACAACTTGAACCGCAAGGGTCGCCCTGACTACCGTGGCTGGACTCCGATTCGTTCCCTTATCCCTACCGACCCGGTTTTTCATCCCGACCCGTCCCACAACCACACGTTCGTGGGACCTGTGAGAGAGCGTGCCCTGTGGCTGACGTACCTGCCGATCTTGCCGCAGTGTGGCCACGTGTACTCGAGCAGCTCCTCGGTGAGGGCCGCGGACAGGGTGTCGAGGCCAAGGACGAGCACTGGATCCGGCGCTGCCAGCCGCTGGCGCTGGTCGCCGACACGGCGCTGCTCGCCGTACCGAACGAGTTCGCGAAGGGTGTGCTGGAGGGCCGCCTGGCGCCGGTCGTGAGCGAGACGCTGAGCCGTGAGTGCGGCCGCCCGATCCGGATCGCGATCACCGTCGACGACTCCGCGGGCGAGCCCCCGGCCCCGCCGGCGCCTCCGGCCCAGCCGCGCTACGAGGAGCCCGAGCTTCCGTCGAGCCCGTACGAGGGCGGCTACGGCCGCCACCGCGCGGAGCCGCTGCCCGGCACCGGCGACGACCAGCTGCCCACCGCGCGCCCCGCCTACCCGGCGGAGTACCAGCGTCCCGAGCCGGGCGCGTGGCCGCGGCCGGCGCAGGACGAGTACGGCTGGCAGCAGCAGCGCCTCGGCTTCCCCGAGCGCGACCCGTACGCGACGCCGCCACAGGACGCGTACCGCTCGCGCGCCCAGGACTCCTACGGGCCGTCCGGCCAGGAGTCGTACGGGTCCTCCGGGAACGACACCTACGGGTCCCAGGTCTCCGACGGCTACGGCGGCAAGTCGGGCGAGGGGTACGGTGCGCCGTCCCCGGAGTACCGTCCACAGGGTGTGGAGCGTCCGCCGTACGACCAGCGGCGCTCCGACTACGAGTCGTCGCGCGGTGACTACGACCAGCAGGGTGCCCGCCGCGAGCTGCCCGAGCCGCCGGACGGCCCTCCCGTGCACCGCGGCCCGGCCGGTACCGCGCTGCCCTCCGCGAGCGGCGCCCCCGGTCCGCTGGCCGCGCAGCCCGCGCCGGCGACCGGCCCCGGCGAGCCGACCGCGCGGCTGAACCCGAAGTACCTCTTCGACACCTTCGTCATCGGCGCCTCGAACCGCTTCGCGCACGCGGCCGCGGTGGCCGTCGCCGAGGCGCCGGCGAAGGCGTACAACCCGCTGTTCATCTACGGCGAGTCCGGGCTCGGCAAGACGCACCTGCTGCACGCGATCGGACACTACGCGCGGAGCCTGTACCCGGGCACGCGCGTGCGGTACGTGAGCTCGGAGGAGTTCACCAACGAGTTCATCAACTCCATCCGTGACGGCAAGGGCGACAGCTTCCGCAAGCGCTACCGCGAGATGGACATCCTGCTCGTCGACGACATCCAGTTCCTCGCGGACAAGGAGTCGACGCAGGAGGAGTTCTTCCACACCTTCAACACGCTGCACAACGCGAACAAGCAGATCGTGCTGTCCTCCGACCGGCCGCCGAAGCAGCTGGTCACGCTGGAGGACCGGCTGCGGAACCGGTTCGAGTGGGGCCTGATCACCGATGTCCAGCCCCCGGAGCTGGAGACGCGGATCGCGATCCTGCGCAAGAAGGCGGTGCAGGAGCAGCTGAACGCGCCGCCGGAAGTGCTGGAGTTCATCGCCTCGCGGATCTCGCGCAACATCCGCGAGCTGGAGGGCGCGCTGATCCGGGTGACGGCGTTCGCGTCGCTCAACCGGCAGCCGGTCGACCTGGGTCTGACGGAGATCGTCCTCAAGGACCTGATCCCCGGCGGCGAGGACTCGGCGCCCGAGATCACCTCGACAGCGATCATGGGTGCCACGGCGGACTACTTCGGGCTGACCGTCGAGGACCTGTGCGGGACCTCGCGCGGGCGCGCGCTGGTCACCGCCCGGCAGATCGCCATGTATCTGTGCCGTGAGCTGACGGATCTGTCGCTGCCGAAGATCGGCGCGTTGTTCGGCGGCCGCGACCACACCACGGTGATGCACGCCGACCGCAAGATCCGCAATCTGATGGCCGAGCGGCGCTCGATCTACAACCAGGTGACCGAGCTGACGAACCGCATCAAGAACGGCTGACACACGCCGCGTACGGCGGGCGTACGGCGGTGAGGGCGCCTCCGGAGGAGATCCGGGGGCGCCCTTCGTCGTGCCGCCCTGCGCGCGGGGCCCGGCCGGCGGGCGAGGAGCTTCAGCCAGGCCCGCGGAGACGGCCACCGTGCCACCTGCCGAGGCTCCCACCGCACCTGCATGAGCTCCCGGAGCACCCCCTGGGGACCCCGTCCGCGCCCGCGAAGGCTTCCGGAGCACCCCCCGGACACCCCCCTCCGCGCCCGCGAAGGCGCTCGCAGCCCCTCCGCCCCCACCCCCGCCGGCCACCCCGTGTTCGATTTCCTGCCGGGTTACGGCCGCCCTCCACAGATTCGGCGACTTTTTTCCGTCCACACGCTGGGGACTGCCGAGTTGTCCAGATCGCATCCACAGGCGAGCCTGTTGAAGGACGATCAGACCAGGTCAGTGGGTTGTGGATTCGTGGACGAACGATCTCCACAGGGTGTGGACAACACGGCGGTCCACACCCTGTGCACGGAGTTGTCCACCGGCAACCCACAGCCTGGGGGCGGTTGTCCCCAGCGATCCCCAGCTTCTCCACATGGCTGTCCACTGTTCGGCAACCCGGCGCACCTCCTCACCGCGTCGAGTGAAAGGCGTCACACAAAGGTGCCGGGTTGGGCTGTGGGAAAGACGGGTAAAGCTGGGGACGAGGCTGGGGAGAACTCGCCCTCACCTGTGCATGGGGTGTGCAGAACTTTCCGTTCTCCACAGAGACCCCCGGTTGTCCACCGGCGCCGCCCACAGGCCCCGTGGACAAAATTCCCGCGCTGAGCTGGGCAAACGCGGTTATCCACGGTATCCACAGGCCCTACTACTACGAACGACTAGAGAGAGCCCGGAATCCGTTTCGAAGTGGGCCCTGTGCACAACTCGCTCCCGGTTGCCCGGCTGCCCCTCGGCACGACTTGACCCCGAGAGGCACCTACTGTCAGTGCGGTGCGTCAGACTGGTCCCCGGTGTCCTTCCCCTCCCCGGGGCCGGCGACACCGAGACAGACGACGAAGGCGAAGCAGGGCGAGAAGCGCCGGCAACAGCAGGAGGCGGCTTACGGTGAAGATCCGGGTGGAACGCGACGTACTCGCGGAGGCAGTGGCCTGGGCGGCGCGCAGCCTCCCGGCCCGTCCGCCGGCGCCTGTCCTCGCCGGCCTGCTCCTGAAGGCCGAGGACGGCCAGCTGAGCCTGTCCAGCTTCGACTACGAGGTCTCCGCGCGGGTCAGCGTCGAGGCCGAGGTCGAGGAGGAGGGCACGGTCCTGGTCTCCGGCCGCCTGCTCGCCGACATCTCCCGGGCGCTCCCCAACCGCCCGGTGGAGATTTCCACAGACGGTGTACGGGCGACGGTGGTGTGCGGCTCCTCCCGCTTCACCCTCCACACCCTGCCGGTGGAGGAGTACCCGGCGCTGCCGCAGATGCCGAACGCCACGGGCACCGTCCCCGGCGAGGTCTTCGCCTCCGCCGTGCAGCAGGTCGCCATCGCCGCGGGCCGGGACGACACGCTGCCCGTCCTCACCGGTGTGCGCATCGAGATCGAGGGCGACACCGTCACCCTGGCCTCCACCGACCGCTACCGCTTCGCGGTCCGCGAGTTCCTGTGGAAGCCGGAGAACCCGGACGCCTCCGCGGTCGCCCTGGTGCCCGCCAAGACGCTCCTGGACACCGCGAAGTCCCTGGGTGCCGGTGACAGCGTCACGCTGGCGCTGTCCGGCTCGGGCGCGGGCGAGGGCCTGATCGGTTTCGAGGGCGCGGGCCGCCGGACGACCACGCGTCTGCTGGAGGGCGACCTCCCGAAGTACCGGACGCTGTTCCCGACGGAGTTCAACTCCGTCGCCGTGATCGAGACCGCCCCCTTCGTGGAGGCCGTCAAGCGCGTGGCCCTGGTCGCCGAGCGGAACACCCCGGTGCGGCTCAGCTTCGAGCAGGGCGTGCTCATCCTGGAGGCCGGCTCCAGCGACGACGCACAGGCTGTGGAAAGGGTCGACGCCCAGCTGGAGGGCGACGACATCTCGATCGCCTTCAACCCGACCTTCCTGCTGGACGGTCTCAGCGCGATCGACTCCCCGGTGGCCCAGCTGTCGTTCACCACGTCCACCAAGCCCGCGCTGCTCAGCGGCAAGCCGGCACTGGACGCGGAGGCGGACGAGGCGTACAAGTACCTGATCATGCCGGTCCGGCTCAGCGGCTGACCGTTCGTCCACAGTTCCGGTCGACCCTTCGTCCACAGCCCCTCCACAGCGGAGAAACCGCAGGTCAGGGCCTGTGTCCGAATGAGCGCTCAGGCCCACAGGTGTGCGCGGGTGTCCGGGTTTAGGCTCGGACACAGGTACGGCCGTGCCGCGGTGGAGAACCGCCCGGCACGCCGTGCCGCCACGCCACCTCGGACACCTAAGGAACACAACTGATGGAGCTCGGTCTCATCGGCCTCGGCAAGATGGGCGGCAACATGCGCGAGCGCATCCGCCGCGCGGGCCACACCGTCGTCGGATACGACCGCAACCCGGACCTCGCCGATGTCCACAGCCTGGAAGAGCTGGTGGGCAAGCTCAGCGGCCCGCGCGTGGTCTGGGTCATGGTCCCGGCCGGCGAGGCCACCCAGTCGACCATCGACCGGCTCGCCGAGCTGCTGCAGCCCGGCGACATCGTCGTCGACGGCGGCAACTCCCGCTGGACCGACGACGAGAAGCACGCCGCCCAGCTGGCCGCCAAGGGCATCGGCTTCGTGGACTGCGGTGTCTCCGGCGGCGTCTGGGGCCTGGAGAACGGCTACGCGCTGATGTACGGCGGCGACGCCGAACACGTCGCCAGGGTGCAGCCGATCTTCGACGCGCTCAAGCCGGAGGGCGACTTCGGCTCGGTGCACGCCGGCAAGGTCGGCGCGGGCCACTTCGCGAAGATGGTCCACAACGGCATCGAGTACGCCATGATGCAGGCCTACGCCGAGGGCTGGGAGCTGCTGGAGAAGGTCGACTCCGTGGAGAACGTCCGCGAGGTCTTCCGCTCCTGGCAGGAGGGCACGGTCATCCGGTCCTGGCTGCTGGACCTGGCGGTCAACGCCCTCGACGAGGACGAGCACCTGGACCAGCTGCGCGGCTACGCGCAGGACTCCGGCGAGGGCCGCTGGACCGTGGAGGCCGCCATCGACAACGCCGTGCCGCTGCCCGCGATCACGGCCTCCCTGTTCGCGCGGTTCGCCTCGCGTCAGGACGACTCGCCGCAGATGAAGATGATCGCCGCGCTGCGCAACCAGTTCGGTGGCCACGCGGTCGAGAAGAAGTAGTCCACACCCTGGGGAAACCCGGGGGAACTCCCTGGGGAAGCCCGGGGACACGTTCCACCCGCCGGAGGAGGTCGGCGACCGCCATGCACGTCACGCATCTGTCGCTGGCCGACTTCCGCTCGTACGCCCGGGCCGAGGTCCCGCTCGACCCGGGCGTCACCGCGTTCGTCGGCCCCAACGGGCAGGGCAAGACGAACCTCGTCGAGGCCGTCGGCTATCTCGCCACCCTCGGCAGCCACCGCGTCTCCTCCGACGCCCCCCTGGTCCGCATGGGCGCCGAGCGGGCGGTGGTCCGCGCCCAGGTCCGGCAGGGCGACCGGCAGCAGCTGATCGAGCTGGAGCTGAACCCCGGCAAGGCCAACCGCGCCCGCGTCAACCGCTCCTCGCAGGTCAGGCCCCGCGACATCCTGGGCATCCTGCGCACGGTGCTGTTCGCGCCGGAGGACCTGGCGCTGGTGAAGGGCGACCCCGGCGAGCGCCGCCGCTTCCTCGACGAGCTGATCACCGCCCGCTCCCCGCGCATGGCCGGCGTGCGCTCGGACTACGACCGGGTCCTCAAGCAGCGCAACACCCTGCTGAAGACGGCCGCGCTGGCCCGCCGCCACGGCGGCCGCTCCATGGACCTGTCCACCCTGGACGTCTGGGACCAGCACCTCGCCCGCGCGGGCGCCGAACTCCTCGCCCAGCGCCTGGACCTGATCAACGCCATCCAGCCGCTCGCCGACAAGGCGTACGAGCAGCTGGCCCCCGGCGGCGGCCCGGTCGCCCTGGAGTACAAGCCGTCCGCGCCCGGCGAGGCCCACACCCGCGAGACCCTGTTCGAGCAGCTGATGGCCGCGCTCGCCGACGTCCGCAAGCAGGAGATCGAACGCGGCGTCACCCTCGTCGGGCCGCACCGCGACGATCTGCTGCTCAAGCTCGGCGAACTGCCCGCCAAGGGCTACGCCTCGCACGGCGAGTCCTGGTCCTACGCGCTGGCGCTGCGCCTGGCCTCCTACGACCTGCTGCGCGCCGAGGGCAACGAGCCGGTGCTGATCCTGGACGACGTCTTCGCCGAGCTGGACGCCCGTCGCCGCGAGCGGCTGGCCGAGCTGGTCGCGCCCGGCGAGCAGGTCCTGGTGACGGCGGCGGTCGACGACGACGTACCGCACGTCCTGGCCGGGGCCCGGTACGCCGTGTCCGGCGGGGCGGTGGAACGGGTATGACCGACCAGGCACCGAAGCGGGCGCCCGAACCCTCCGGCGTCGACCTCGCGCGCGTGGCGCTGCGGGCGGCGAAAGAGGCGGCACGCGCGCGTGGGGACGCGGCCCAGCAGAAGAAGCAGGCCCGCCGCGGCGGTGGTCTGCGCTCCGGCGCGCGCGCCGATGGCCGCGATCCGATGGCGCTGGGCGCGGCGATCAACCGGCTGATCACCGAGCGGGGCTGGGAGGCGCCGGCCGCGGTGGGCGGTGTGATGGGCCGCTGGCCGGAGATCGTCGGCGAGAACCTGGCCAAGCACTGCGTCCCGGAGAAGTACGACGAGGACGAGCGGGTGCTGGTGGTGCGCTGCGACTCCACGGCCTGGGCGACGAACCTGCGGCTGCTGGCCCCGCAGCTGGTGGCCCGTCTGAACGAGGACCTGGGCCATGGCACGGTCCGGATGATCAAGGTGCTCGGCCCCGGCGGCCCGGCCCGCCGCTACGGCCCGCTGCGCGCCCCGGGCAGCACCGGCCCCGGCGACACCTACGGCTGAGTCCCGCCCCTCACCGGTTTCCGCCCTTCACCGGCTCCCCCTTCGCCGGCTCCCGGCCCTCACTGGTCGCCGGCTCCCGGCCCTCACTGGCCCTTGCCTACTCGGCCTTCACCGAGTCCAGGCGCTAGCGACCCCCCTCCCACAGCCCTCGGCGTCCCCCTCTCGGCCTCCATCAGCCTCACGTGACCGACATCACGCCGCCGCGCCCCACTCGTCCCCATTTCCACAGCAGTCACTGTCTTGTCGTGCAACCGCAAGCACATGCGATTTCCGACCTGACCGGGGAGTAGCTTTCGGTTGACGCGCCGAAGCGCTGGGTGCCTCTGTGAGCCTCTTGGAGCCCCCTTCCGTATATCGGGACCCGATCGAGGACGGTTCAGGGCGGCACATGAGGACTCAGGTACCGGCAAACCCCCATCACTGTCAGTGCTACCGGTAGACTGGAAGACAATCCCGCCCCGACCGTGGGGACCGCCCGGGAAACGCTGAGCAACGCTGATCAAGGCTTACCAACGCAACATGCCGCAGCCGCTCCGGCAACCCGCCGACGAGCCCGGCTCGTGCTGTGCCAGAAAGGGCGCTTCGTGGCCGATTCCGGCAACCCCAACGAGAACATCCCGTCCACCGAGGCCGCGGCCGAAGGCACCGAGGCCTCCGTCTCGACCTCGTACGACGCCAGTGCCATCACCGTCCTCGAGGGTCTGGACGCGGTCCGCAAGCGACCCGGTATGTACATCGGTTCCACCGGCGAGCGCGGCCTGCACCACCTCGTGTACGAGGTCGTCGACAACTCCGTCGACGAGGCGCTGGCCGGGTACGCGGACACGATCGAGGTGACGATCCTCCCCGACGGCGGCGTCCGCGTCGTCGACAACGGCCGCGGCATCCCGGTGGGCATCGTCCCGTCCGAGGGCAAGCCGGCCGTCGAGGTCGTGCTGACCGTGCTCCACGCGGGCGGCAAGTTCGGCGGCGGCGGCTACGCGGTCTCCGGTGGTCTGCACGGCGTCGGCGTCTCGGTCGTGAACGCGCTGTCGAGCAAGGTCTCCGTCGAGGTCAAGACGGACGGCCACCGCTGGACCCAGGACTACAAGATGGGCGTCCCGACCGCCCCGCTGGCCAAGCACGAGGCCACCGACGAGACCGGCACCTCGGTCACCTTCTGGGCCGACGGCGACATCTTCGAGACCACCGAGTACTCGTTCGAGACGCTCTCGCGGCGCTTCCAGGAGATGGCGTTCCTGAACAAGGGACTGACCATCAAGCTCACCGACGAGCGCGAGTCGGCGAAGGCCACGGCCGGCGCGGACGAGGCGGGCGCGGACGAGAAGCACGAGCCGAAGACCGTCACGTACCACTACGAGGGCGGCATCGTCGACTTCGTGAAGTACCTCAACTCCCGCAAGGGAGACGTGGTGCACCCCACCGTCATCGACCTGGAGGCGGAGGACAAGGAGAAGTCCCTGTCCCTCGAGGTCGCGATGCAGTGGAACAGCGGCTACAGCGAGGGCGTCTACTCCTTCGCCAACATCATCCACACCCACGAGGGCGGCACCCACGAAGAGGGCTTCCGCGCGGCGCTGACGAACCTGATCAACAAGTACGCCCGCGACAAGAAGCTGCTCCGCGAGAAGGACGACAACCTCACGGGCGACGACATCCGCGAGGGTCTGACCGCGATCATCTCCGTCAAGCTCAGCGAGCCCCAGTTCGAGGGCCAGACCAAGACCAAGCTGGGCAACACCGAGGCGAAGACCTTCGTCCAGAAGGCGGTCTACGAGCACCTCAGCGACTGGCTGGACCGCAACCCGAACGAGGCGGCGGACATCGTCCGCAAGGGCATCCAGGCGGCCACCGCGCGCGTGGCGGCCCGCAAGGCGCGCGACCTGACCCGCCGCAAGGGCCTGCTGGAGACCGCGTCGCTGCCGGGCAAGCTGGCCGACTGCCAGTCCAACGACCCGGCCAAGTGCGAGATCTTCATCGTCGAGGGTGACTCCGCCGGCGGCTCCGCCAAGTCCGGCCGCAACCCCGAGTACCAGGCGATCCTCCCGATCCGGGGCAAGATCCTCAACGTCGAGAAGGCGCGGATCGACAAGATCCTGCAGAACCAGGAGATCCAGGCGCTCATCTCCGCCTTCGGCACCGGAGTCCACGAGGACTTCGACATCGAGAAGCTGCGCTATCACAAGATCATCCTGATGGCGGACGCCGACGTCGACGGCCAGCACATCAACACCCTGCTGCTGACCTTCCTGTTCCGCTTCATGCGGCCGCTGGTCGAGGCGGGCCACGTGTTCCTCTCCCGCCCCCCGCTCTACAAGATCAAGTGGGGCCGGGAGGACGTCGAGTACGCGTACTCCGACCGCGAGCGCGACGCGCTGATCGAGATGGGCCGCCAGCGCGGCAAGCGCATCCGCGAGGACTCCATCCAGCGCTTCAAGGGCCTCGGCGAGATGAACGCCGAGGAGCTGCGCGTGACGACCATGGACCAGGAGCACCGCGTCCTCGGCCAGGTCACCCTCGACGACGCCGCCCAGGCCGACGAGCTGTTCTCGGTCCTCATGGGCGAGGACGTCGAGGCCCGCCGCCAGTTCATCCAGCGCAACGCCAAGGACGTCCGCTTCCTCGACATCTGAGTCGGTCTCAGCTGACCGCACCAGGAAGGATCCCCACCAGCAATGACCGACGAGAACACTCCCGTCACCCCGGAGCAGGGCGGCGAGGTCGCCATGCGCATCGAGCCCGTCGGGCTCGAGACGGAGATGCAGCGCTCGTACCTCGACTACGCGATGTCCGTCATCGTCTCGCGTGCGCTGCCCGACGTCCGCGACGGCCTCAAGCCCGTCCACCGCCGCGTGCTGTACGCCATGTACGACGGCGGCTACCGCCCCGAGCGCGGCTTCTACAAGTGCGCCCGCGTGGTCGGCGACGTCATGGGCAACTACCACCCCCACGGCGACTCCTCGATCTACGACGCGCTGGTCCGTCTCGCCCAGCCCTGGGCGATGCGCATGCCGCTCGTCGACTCCAACGGCAACTTCGGCTCGCCGGGCAACGACCCGGCGGCGGCCATGCGCTACACCGAGTGCAAGATGGCGCCGCTGTCGATGGAGATGGTCCGCGACATCGACGAGGAGACCGTCGACTTCACGGACAACTACGACGGCCGCTCCCAGGAGCCGACCGTCCTGCCCTCCCGTTTCCCGAACCTGCTGATCAACGGCTCGGCCGGCATCGCGGTCGGCATGGCGACCAACATCCCGCCGCACAACCTGCGCGAGGTCGCCGCCGGCGCCCAGTGGTACCTGGAGCACCCCGAGGCCTCCCACGAGGAGCTGCTGGACGCGCTCATCGAGCGCATCAAGGGCCCCGACTTCCCGACCGGCGCGCTCGTCGTCGGCCGCAAGGGCATCGAGGAGGCGTACCGCACCGGCCGCGGCTCCATCACCATGCGCGCGGTCGTCGAGGTCGAGGAGATCCAGAACCGCCAGTGCCTGGTGGTCACGGAGCTGCCGTACCAGGTCAACCCCGACAACCTCGCGCAGAAGATCGCCGACCTGGTGAAGGACGGCCGGATCGGCGGCATCGCCGACGTCCGCGACGAGACGTCGTCCCGTACGGGCCAGCGCCTGGTGATCGTCCTCAAGCGGGACGCGGTCGCCAAGGTCGTCCTGAACAACCTGTACAAGCACACCGACCTGCAGACGAACTTCGGCGCCAACATGCTGGCGCTGGTCGACGGCGTGCCGCGCACGCTGTCCCTCGACGCGTTCATCCGCCACTGGGTGACGCACCAGATCGAGGTCATCGTCCGCCGTACGAAGTTCCGGCTGCGCAAGGCCGAGGAGCGCGCCCACATCCTGCGCGGCCTGCTCAAAGCCCTGGACGCGATCGACGAGGTCATCGCGCTGATCCGGCGCAGCGACACCGTCGACGTCGCGCGTACGGGCCTGATGGAGCTCCTGGAGATCGACGAGATCCAGGCCAACGCGATCCTCGAGATGCAGCTGCGCCGCCTCGCGGCCCTGGAGCGGCAGAAGATCGTCCAGGAGCACGACGAGCTCCAGGCGAAGATCAACGAGTACAACGAGATCCTCGCCTCGCCGGTCCGCCAGCGCGGCATCGTCAGCGAGGAGCTGGCGGCGATCGTCGAGAAGTACGGCGACGACCGCAAGACCCAGCTGGTGCCCTACGACGGTGACATGTCCATCGAGGACCTGATCGCCGAGGAGGACATCGTCGTCACCGTCACGCGCGGCGGCTACGTCAAGCGCACCAAGACGGACGACTACCGCGCCCAGAAGCGCGGCGGCAAGGGCGTCCGCGGCGCGAAGCTGAAGGAAGACGACATCGTCGACCACTTCTTCGTCTCCACCACGCACCACTGGCTGCTGTTCTTCACCAACAAGGGCCGGGTCTACCGCGCGAAGGCCTACGAGCTGCCGGACGCCGGCCGCGACGCGCGCGGGCAGCACGTCGCCAACCTGCTGGCCTTCCAGCCGGACGAGACGATCGCCGAGATCCTCGCGATCCGCGACTACGAGGCGGCGCCCTACCTGGTCCTGGCCACCAAGGCCGGCCTGGTGAAGAAGACCCCGCTGAAGGACTACGACTCCCCGCGTTCGGGTGGTGTCATCGCCATCAACCTCCGCGAGCGCGAGGACGGTTCGGACGACGAACTGATCGGTGCCGAGCTGGTCTCGCCGGACGACGATCTGCTGCTCATCAGCAAGAAGGCGCAGTCGATCCGGTTCACGGCGACGGACGAGGCGCTGCGCCCGATGGGCCGCGCCACCTCGGGTGTCAAGGGCATGAGTTTCCGTGAGGGAGACGAACTGCTCTCGATGAATGTTGTTCGACCCGGTACGTTCGTGTTCACTGCTACCGACGGCGGATACGCGAAGCGGACCGCTGTCGACGAGTATCGCGTCCAGGGACGCGGCGGCCTCGGCATCAAGGCCGCCAAGATCGTCGAGGACCGCGGTTCGCTCGTCGGTGCGCTGGTGGTCGAGGAGACCGACGAGATCCTCGCCATCACGCTCTCCGGCGGTGTGATTCGCACGCGAGTCAACGAGGTCAGGGAGACGGGCCGTGACACCATGGGCGTCCAACTGATCAATCTGGGCAAGCGCGATGCCGTGGTCGGCATCGCACGTAACGCCGAGGCGGGACGCGAGGCGGAGGAGGTCGACGGCGACGTGGCCGTCGACGAGACCGCCGAGGATGCCGCGACGACCGGCACGGACGAGGGTGAGGCGCCCTCGGCCGAGTAGCACGAGGAGTGAGACAGCGTGAGCGGAGCCACGGGCGCCGGACCGGCCGGTACCTCGACGGGTCGTACAACGACCGGTCAGGAAGCGGACGGCGGTGGCCGTGGCTCCGCCGCGCAGGCGGCGGATCCGCAGACGACGAACCTGAAGGCCGTCACGTCGCCTGCGAAGAACGCCGGTGCAGGTGACCCCGGTGCCGGAAGCACCGGCGCCGACAGCGCCGCCGTCGCCGGTAACGCCGGCGCCGATGCCGCCGGTCCCGTCGCCGATGCCGCCGGCACCGCCAAGCGCGGCAGGAGCGGCAGGAGCGGCAAATCCGCCAAGAACGCGCGCAACGCGAAGACCTCGCCCTCGCCTGACACGCATGGATCCCAGGGGGGAACTGTGACGGACACCCGAGGCCCGCAGACCCAGCAGCCGGGGGCCTCGCCGCTGCCCGGGGAACGGCAGCCGCAGCAGCCCACCGGGCCGTACCACCCGCCGCAGGCCTACCCCGCGGGGCAGGCGGCGCCGAGCGCGGCGGGCGGCGCCGTACGCCGGCCGCGCACCGGGGCGCGCACCACCCCGCGCGTCCGCAAGGCGCGCCTCAGGGTGGCGAAGGCCGATCCGTGGTCGGTGATGAAGGTCAGCTTCCTGCTGTCGATCGCGCTGGGCATCTGCACGATCGTGGCGGCGGCCGTGCTGTGGATGGTCATGGACGCGATGGGCGTCTTCTCGACCGTGGGCGGCACCATCTCGGAGGCCACGGGCTCCAACGAGTCGAACGGCTTCGACCTCCAGGCCTTCCTGTCCCTGCCCAACGTGCTGCTCTTCACCTCGATCATCGCGGTGATCGACGTGGTCCTGGCGACCGCCCTGGCGACCCTGGGCGCGTTCATTTACAACCTCTCCGCGGGCTTCGTGGGCGGTGTGGAGCTGACGCTCGCCGAGGACGAGTGAGGCGGTTCCCTGGTGGGCCGGACGTGGGGCCCGGACGGGGTCCCGGCCCCTCCCCGGCCATCGATTTTGGGACTGGCCCGGTCGTGCGCTAATCTTCAGGAGTCAGCGCGCGGGACACACACCGCAGAGCGCGGCGGGGCTATAGCTCAGTTGGTTAGAGCGCATCCCTGATAAGGATGAGGCCACAGGTTCAAATCCTGTTAGCCCCACCAGCACGAAGACCCCCGGTCCGGATGGACCGGGGGTCTTCGTCGTTTTCGTCGTCGTCGCCTTCCGTCTTCATCGCCTCCTCCTCGTCGCCGCCGCCTCCAGTGAGCCGGCAGTCGGCGTTCGCCCTGAAGGTGAAATGTGTCCGTATTAGGCGCTTTAAATCATGGGGGAATTTCTCGCCAAGATCGTTTACAGTGGATCTTGATCATCGAGATCACCGAGGGCTGTGTGCGATTTCCGCACGGACCAGCAGCCCTTTTTGTTGACGGGGAGATATTTCATTAATGAAGAAGTCTGTGACGAAGATAGCCGTCGCCGCCTCCGCGACGGCTTTCATCGGGGCGCTCACCGCTGCGGCGCCCGCGACCGCGGCCGGCCCGGCGCCGGCTCCGGTACAGGTCCGCACGTTCACCGCGGACAGCGGTGTGAAGCCGCCGGCCCAGCTCATCGGGCCGAACGGCGAGAAGCCGAGTGAGTGGGGCGTGGTGAGCTACCCCGCCGGTGCCAAGGGCCTGAAGACCCCCCGCGTGAGCAAGGGCGGCGGCACCTGGAACTACGGCACCAACCTGGACGGCGTCTACAAGGGCTGCTACTCCAACTACATCCACCCGACGAAGAAGCACTCGGCCAGCGTCTCCATCGCGAACGCCACCGACAAGGACGTCCGCGAGAAGGACATCTGGGCCAAGGCGTACGCCAAGGCGGGGACCGCCCACACCTGCAGCGCGTACTGGGGTGTCTACTAGGCACGGCGCCCGGCACCGGGCCCGGCAGGTCTCTGGAACCCTGCCTGGCACGGTGCCAGACACGACGTACTGATCCATGTCCTGGCCGGCGGCCGCCTCGGCGGTGCCGGCCAGGACATGGGTCGTTTTTCTGCCCGTCCCCCCACAGCGAGGTTGTA
This sequence comes from Streptomyces sp. NPDC052687, assembly GCF_040678395.1. Taxonomy (NCBI): domain Bacteria; kingdom Bacillati; phylum Actinomycetota; class Actinomycetes; order Kitasatosporales; family Streptomycetaceae; genus Streptomyces; species Streptomyces sp. NPDC052687. The sequence goes on from NZ_JBFATR010000005.1 coordinate 191,577, forward strand.
CGCGTGCGCTCCTCTTTCCGTTCTTCTTTGCCGAGACTGACGCTGGTTCTCGGTATTTCCGTCGCCGTAGGAATTCTCGGGCCCCTGCTCGGCCCGGTGAGCGGATCGGTGAGCCAGATCGCTTCCGCCACGTTGAGTGCCGGGTGGGCGTATGCCGCGGTCGCCTATGCGGCCGGAATGGCGAGCCGTTCGAAAAGAGGAGCCGCGGTTCTCGGCGTCGTCTCCCTCTGGGGGTGCGTCACGGTCTACTACCTGACGAAGGCCGCCCAGGGCGACTACCTCAAGGCGGACCTCAGCGATCCCACCGGGAAGACCGAGTACTTCGCCTGGGGCGAGCTGCTGTCCATGATCGGGCTGTGGGCCGTGTTCGCCTGCCTCCTGGGGCCCGTCTGCGCGATCGCCGGGAAGGCTTCGCTCAGCGGTCCCTGGCCTCTTCTGTCCCAGCTCCTGCTGCCCGCCGTGGTCATGGTCGAGACGACCATGCGCCTGGCTCATCCGGCGCCGCTGCAGGACCAGCTGGTGGTGACCACATGGCAGGTCACCCGCATGCTGGCGATCGCCGCCGTCGTCGCCCTGGTCGTCAGGGCGCTGTGGAGGGGGCGGGCGTCCGTACGTCCCGCGGGGTGACGTCCCCCTGCGCGCACGAAGGCCCGGCCACCGAGGGGTGACCGGGCCGCTTCGTGAGGGCGGTACGCGGTTCGCCGTGCTGACAGGGTGGAGAAGGAGGATCAGGGGGGCGGAGGACTCCCGCCGTGGGGTGGGGGAGGGCTCCTGCGGGTATGGCCGCTGGCGCTCAGCGCTGGAGGGGCGTGACGACGGCTTCTTCCGGAACGGCCGAGGAGGCGTCGGAGGCGTCGGACTCGTCGGTCAGGGGAGCGCAGTCGGTGTTCGCCGGGGCCGCGTCCGCGAGCGGCCGGTGCCGGCAGCTCGGGGAGGTGCCGTGGGCCTCGGCCCGGATCCGCTGTTTCATCGTGGGGGGCAGGGACCGGGCGCCGGCCCAGGCCCAGGGGGACATCGCCGGTGTCGCCGGTGTCGTGACCGGGGCGGTGGCGCCCTTGCCGCTGTTGCTGGCCGAGTCGGTCTGGGGTACGGCCGCGGCGGCGGTCGTGGTGACGAGTCCGAGCGCCGTGAACAGCGCGAGGAAGGCGGTGACGAAGGCGGTCCACAGCTTCATGACCGTGGTGCGGGCCATGGCCCCTCACTTTCGGGTTGGGCGATTTGCGTACTTTCCTCATGATGTGTATGCGGGTCGCGAAGTGGTGGACCGACGCCCGTGGCGCGTCGATGTTCAGATGAACACCACCCGTATGGACGCAAGAGGGCCGGAGGACCTTTGCGGTGGCGCGAAATGGCCCGTTGTGTCACCATCCGTGATGGTCTGATCACCGTGTGATCGGAAAGGCGGTTTCCGCTTCTACGGCGGCTTCGCGGGCGGGAGTTGGGCCCAGGGCGCAGGTCACCGATCGATATCGGTCGGTGTGTATAGTCGGGCGCCAGAGGTCCCCTACGTCAAGGAAAGACGAGGTCGCGCGGTGAAGAAGCTTCTCCTGGTCGCACTGGCCGCCATCGGCGGGCTCCTCGTGTACCGCCAGATCCAGGCGGATCGCGCCGAGCAGGATCTGTGGACGGAGGCGACTGACTCCGTGCCCACGGGTTCGTGACCACCGACATACCCGTCCGAGCAATCGGAACCGGAACAGTCTGAACAGACCCCGGCCGCCTCGCGGTCGGGGTTTCGTGTGTGCACGGCGAGGACGCCTGGGTAAGGGGGCCCGCGTGAGGTGGTGTCGTTCATCGGCGGTACGCGCGCGCGTGGCCGTCACCGCGGTGATAGTGGGGGCGCTGGCCGTGCCGGCCGCGCCGACGACCGTCCCCGCGGCGGCGGGTGTCACCGCATCGGCGGGGCGCGCGTCAGCGGATCTTTTATCGGGGGATCTCGTGGCTGGGGATCTCGTGGCTGGGGATCTCGTGGCTGGGGGCCTCGTGGCTGGGGACTTCGAGGCGGGGGACGCCGCCGCGGCAGCCGACTTCGCCGGAGCGGCCGGTCCTGCCGCAGCGGCGGACGACGACCCGCGCGGGTACGCCTTCGCCGCGGACGCCCGGCCGGTGCGCGCGGCGACGGGCACCACCGACGCCGCCCTCCTTCGGCCCGGCTCCACCTACCGGAGCACCCTCCCGGCCGACGGGACCGCCGCCCACTACCGCCTCGACCTCGACGCCACGTCGAACGCGTACGTCTCCGCCACCGCCGTACCCGACCCGGCCGCTCCCCTCGCCGCCTCCGACGGCATCAAGGTCTCCGTCCAGAACACCGACAGCCGATCCTGCTCCTACGACACCGCGACCATCGGCGGCTCCCGCAGCCCGCGGCCGCTCACCGCGACGGGGGCACGCGAGGCGGACGGGCCGCTGTGCGAGGGCGCCGGGACGTACTACGTGGTCGTCGAGCGGGTCGGGCCCGGACGCTCCGGTGGGACGCCCTGGGAGCTGGAAATCGGCGTCTCCACCGAGCCGCGCCTCGCGCAGGCGGCGGCCAGCCGCGCGCCGGAGGCCTGGGACTCCGCCTCCCCCGCTCCGCCCACGGACGAGCCCAGGCGCCGGCCCGGCGGCGCCGGCTTCGACACGGCGGCACCCCTGGGACAGGGCGTCTGGACCGCCGGCATCACACCCGGACAGACTCTGTTCTACGAGATCCCCGTCGACTGGGGCCAACGGCCGTACGCCACCGCCGAACTGGGCAGCGCGGGCGGCACCGACCACTCCTACGCCGTCGCCGCCCTGCGGCTGTCCCTCCACAACCCCGTGCGGGCCCTCGTCGACGACGACGGCACCGGCTACGACGGCAGACAGCAGTCGGCCACGCTCGCACCGTTGCCGCCGGTCGACTTCGCCAACCGGTACGCCTCGGCCGACCGGGTGAGCGGTATGCGGTTCGCCGGCTCCTACTACCTCGTCGTGCATCTCGCCGCCCAGGTCGCCGAGAAGGTCGGTCCCGGGCCGTTCGGGCTCACGCTGCGCGTCCGGGTGCAGGGCGACGCGCAGGACGGCCCTCTCTACGCGGGACGGTCCGTGCCCCAGGGGCTTTTCGACGTGACCGGAGGGGAGCGGGAGGCCGCGTCGGGCGAATCCGGGGGAGGCGGCGCCGCGATGGCGGCGGTCGCGGTGGGCGGATTCGGCGCGGGGACGCTGATTCTGGTGGGGCTGGCGGTGTGGGCGGTGCGTGCGCGGCGGCTTGGAGCGGGGGGAGCCCTTAGATCTGGGTGAGCGCCCAGAACCCCACGGCGTAGCAGGCGAGGGCCAGCAGCAGCAGAGGGATCACCGCTTGGGCGGGCGGGCCGGGCCGGCGTGCGGCGGCGTGCGAGCGGCGTCCGGAGGTTTTCTGCTCGGGGAGTGGAACCTGCGGGTCGCGAGCGGTGTACGAAGCAGTAGAGGTGCCGGTGGGGTGCTGCTGCTGTGGCGGTGGCAGCGGCGGGGCCGCCGGGAACGACAGCGGGGCTTGCGAGCGGGGGGAGACGACGTGGTGGGGTTCGTGCGGGTGGTGTGGGGGGCGCGAGGCCTCGGCCTGTGGGGGGTGCGAGGTGTGGGCCTGCGGAGGCGGCAGGTGGAAGCTGCCGGTGTCCGACATGGTGGAGGGCTGTGGGGGAGCGGCCGGGACGGGCGAGGTCGGCGGGGTGTGCGGAGTCTGCGGAGTCTGCGGGGGATGGGTGGGCCGGGGGCCGTTGGGGGAGTACGGGCCTTGGTCCGGGCGTTTGTCCTGCTGGAAGCCCTGCTGGGGGCTGTGGGTGGGGTCTTGGCGAGGATGCGCGGGCTGACGCCCCGGATCGGTTGCGGACGTCACGGACACCGTGCCCGGCCACGCGGAGCCGGAGTCGAAGCCGGAGCCGGAGCCCGTGCCCGCGCCCATGCCCGTGCCGGACAGGGAGTCCACGTCGCCCCCGGACCGCGCGGTGGCCGAGCGGAAGTCCGTCCGCACTCCGGGCGCCGGCCGGGGACCGTCCGGCCCGAACCCGTCCGGGAGCGGACCGAGTTGGTCGAAAATCTCGATCAGCTCGTCGTCGGGCCCCGGCTCCGGCAGGAGCTCCGCCGCCGCGGCGAGCGCCTTGCGCGCCCCGGTGGCCGTGCGGAAGCGGGCCTGTGGGTCGGGTTGCAGCAGCGCCGCCACGACCTGCCACAGCGGCTCGGGAATGTTCTTCGGCGCCGCAGGCGTGCCATGCTCCGCGAAGTACTGCACCAGTGCCTTGGCGTCCGGTTTGGCGCCCTCCAGCAGATAGAGCGCGACCAGCCCCACGGCGAAGAGATCCGCGGGAAAGTCGGGATCGGCTCCCATCATCTGCTCCGGCGCGAGGTAGCCGGGCGTTCCCACCACCAGGTTGGTCTCGGTCAGCCGCGGCTCGCCGAACCGCATGGCGATGCCGAAGTCGGACAGCCGCAGCCTCGGCCGCCCCGTCCCGGTGGCCTCCAGCAGCACGTTGGCGGGCTTGATGTCGCGGTGCACCACGCCCTCGGCGTGCACCGCGGACAGCCCGGACAGCAGCTGGTCCAGCAGGGTGCAGACGAAGGCCGGCGGCAGCGGGCCGTAGTCACCGACGAGGTGGACCAGCGAGCCGCCGGCGACCAGGTCCATGGTGAACAGCACCTTGTCGTCGTCCGCCGCCCAGCTGGCGGGGGCCAGTACATGTGGGTGGTCGATCCGCAGCGCCTGCTCACGGACGAAGCGCAGCAGCGAGTGCGCGTCGCTCTGCTGGAGGACCTTGGCGGCGACATAGCGGCGGCGCCGGTGGTCCCAGGCGCGCCAGACGGCGCCGGTCCCGCCGCGCCCGATCGGGTCGACCAGTTCGTACCGGCCGGCGAAGACCTCACCCATCGCTGTACGCCGCTCCTCCCCCTCGGCCCCGTGCGTTCCCCTCGCGGATTCCCCCGTGCTCCGGCACGCTCCCCCGTTCGGCGCGCCCCCGTCGCGCCTCCCCCTCGCGTTCGTTCACGGCGTCGGCCCGGTTGCCGCACCCCTTCGGTGACCGGGCCGGCGGTTCAGTTCTGGTGGGACTGGTAGTGCGCGACCGCGTCGGAGGTGCGGCCCGCGCCGTAGACCCGGAGGAACTCTGCCAGCTCCGGGTGGGTCGGGGCGAGAGAATCCGCGGCGTCGATGATGTCGCCGGCGGCCGCGACCGAGCGCAGCAGCGACTGGATCTCGCGGACCACCCGCTTGACGGTGGGCGCCCCCGAACTGCTGGTCGTCTGCGTCGTGTTGCTGAGCACCGAGCCCCCCTGCGACTTCTTGATCTCTTCCATGCGCTCGGTGGCCTCGGCCGCGCTCACGCTGCCGTCCGCGACCTGCGCCGCCAGCTCCTGGAGCAGCTGCACCCGCTGGACCACGGCCGGATTGCCGATCTTGGCCCGCTGACCGCTCATCAGCTGCGACAGCATCGGCGCGGACAGTCCCAGTACCCCCGCGAGACGAGCCTGGTTGAGGCCAAGATCGTCGATGAGCTTACGGAAGAGCGCCCCCAACGGCTCCCCGTACCAGTTCCGCTGCAGTTCCCGCGCTCTTGCGGTGGCTTCCTGCTGTGCGGCGTCCATTGCGTCTCCCCATCGCTTCCCCAAAAACCGTGGTTCGCTGTAGCGAACCACGCCGAGCATCTTACGGAGCGTGGTCGTTCGGGGGGACCCCCCAATCTTTTTGCGAGATACCCGGGGCGACCCGCTACTCTGGTCTGCGGCGCCCGCCGGTGTGTGGTTCCTCCGGGCCGGACGTCTCCCTCACGGGGCCTTAGCTCAGTTGGTAGAGCGCCGTCTTTGCATGGCGGATGTCAGGGGTTCGACTCCCCTAGGCTCCACTCGAGAAAGCCCCTCCGACTTGCGGCAGCGCGAGACGGAGGGGCTTTTCGCGCACCGGGACGGACCGTCGCCGCATGCGCACGTGTGTTCGACGGCGAAGGGTGCAAGGGAGCCCGGCCTGAGGACGGAGTGCGGCCTCCCGCGAAGCCCCCTGCGGCGCTGCACGTGCCGTCCGGCCTCGTTCCCGCTCTCCTGAGCAGGCTGCACACCGGGTAAGTCCGTGCAGGTCATGGTCGTCGCGACCAAGGGTGGGTCCGACCGTTCGGCGCACCGGATTCGGCCTGCGGCCCCGGCTCGCAGATGCAACCGGGTTACGTTTGCCAGGTGCGACCGGGCGGGCCGGGAAGTACCTCGCGGTGGCCCCGGTCTTGGCTTTCGCGAACGCTCATGGAGAGGGCGGCGGCCTGCCCGTTCCACGTGAAACACGGCTGTGGGGCGGGAGAGTCGCAACTCCCCTGCCCCACAACGGTCTTACGGATCAAACGCGGTGCTCAGCCGCGCTCGTCGCGGTCGGCGGCCTCCTCCTCGGCTTCCTTGGCCTCGACCTCGGGGTCCAGGGCGGACGGACCGCTGCCGTCCACCGAGGTCAGCCGGCCGGACTCGGGTACCTCCGTCGCGGCGGGCGGCTCGACCAGCCAGTCCGGGTTGGCCTGCTTGTCCCACCACTTCCAGGCGGCGAAGGCTGTGCCGCCGATGACGCCCAGAATCGCCACGACCTTGAACGCGCGGCCCGCCTTGGCACGGCGCTCGTGCTTGCGGACCAGCTTCTGGATCTCCTGGGGCGAGATCTGACCGCGCAGCGCGGCCAGGGCGGCGGCACCTCGCGCGGTCGCCTCGCTCTTGACGGGCCCGGCCGCGGCGACCGCCTGTTCGATCTTCGGCCGGGAGTAGACGGCGGCCTGCCGCGCGGCCATGCGCGTGCGGTAGGCCGCCTCATGGGCGGCGTGGTCGACCTTCGGCGGCACATGAGACCGGGCCTGTTCCAGATACGGCGCGACGCGCGCCGCGTACTGGACGCGGGCCTGCCCGGCGGCCTGTGACATCTTCGGGGCGAGGCGGGTGCGCGCCTCCTGCGCGTAGTGCGCGGCCCGGTCCTTGGCCGTGTCGGCGTAGGGCGCCACCACTTCCGCGGCGTGCAGCACGCTGTCCTTCGCCGAGCCGGTCGCGGCGCGCACGCTGTCGATGCGGGTCACGGGTTCCTCCTCCTCGGTGGCGTACGGTAATTCGACTTTCCACCCTTTTACGGATCATGCCTGCCGGAACGCGCTGAGGCATGTGCGGGCGGGCATCCGGGTCACTCGGCCGTACGGGGAGTGCGCCGGGGGGATCGATAAGGGATGAATTCGGGGCAACGGGAGCTTGTCGTCGACAATGCCACGGATCGGCGCCGCGCGCTGGCGAACCCGGGTGCTCGGGCGAGGCGCGCGCGGGCCGTGCGAGGATCGGATGACACAGGAAGACAACGGAAGGCACATCGTGGCTGAGAAGCTCTACGCCACTCTCAAGACCAACCAGGGCGACATCGAGATCCAGCTCTTCCCGGACCACGCGCCCGAGACGGTCAGGAACTTCGTCGAGCTCGCGCGGGGCGAGCGCGAGTGGACCCACCCCGCCACCGGCGAGAAGTCCACGGCGAAGCTGTACGACGGCACGGTCTTCCACCGGGTGATCAGCGGCTTCATGATCCAGGGCGGTGACCCGCTGGGCAACGGCACCGGTGACCCGGGGTACCAGTTCAAGGACGAGTTCCACCCCGACCTGCGCTTCGACAAGCCGTACCTGCTGGCCATGGCCAACGCCGGCCCGGGCACCAACGGCTCGCAGTTCTTCATCACCGTCTCCCCGACGGCCTGGCTGAACCGCAAGCACACCATCTTCGGCCAGGTCACCGACCAGGCCAGCCAGAAGGTCGTCGACGCCATCGCCGAGACGCCGACCAACCCGCGCACCGACCGGCCGGTGAACGACGTCGTCATCGAGACGGTCGTCATCGAGACCCGCGAGGGCTGACCACCAAGGTCCTAAATCGCCCATAGGGAACCAAACGCCCCTTCCGTCCGTAAGGATGGAAGGGGCGTTTCTCGCTTACGACGACGTAGGGGACCTCGATGGACCAGGTGTCGGAAAGTCCGCAGGAAGCGCACAGTCTGCCCGGTTGCTACCGTCACCCCGACCGTGAGACCGGGGTGCGCTGCACCCGCTGCGAGCGCCCGATCTGCCCGGAGTGCATGGTCAGCGCCTCGGTCGGCTTCCAGTGCCCCGACTGCGTCCGCGGCGGCTCCGGCACCGGTCACCACCCGGGCGCCTCCCGGCCCCGCAATCTCGCCGGGGCGCCCCTCGCCGTCAGCGGCGATCCCCACCTGGTCACCAAGATCCTCGTCCTGCTCAACCTCGTGGTGTTCGTCGCCGTCCAGGCGTCGTCGGCCCTGCTCGGGGAGATGATGCTGATCGCCCAGTGGCCGCCGGCCCCCTGGACGCCCACCCAGGGCGTCGCCGAGGGCGAGTGGTACCGGCTGGTCACGGCGATGTTCACGCACGAGGCGATCTGGCACATCGCCTTCAACATGCTCAGCCTGTGGTTCCTCGGCGGTCCGCTGGAGGAAGCGCTCGGCCGGCTGCGCTATCTCTCCCTCTATCTGATCTCCGGGCTCACCGGCAGCGCCCTCGCCTATCTCCTCCAGCCCCCGCACACCGCCTCGCTCGGCGCCTCCGGTGCGATCTTCGGCCTCTTCGGCGCCACCGCCGTCCTGATGCGCCGCCGCAACCTGGACATGCGCCCGGTGCTCGTCCTCCTGGCGATCAATCTGCTGTTCACCTTCAACCCCGGCTTCAACATCTCCTGGCAGGCGCACATCGGCGGCCTGGCCGGCGGAGTGGCCGTCGGTCACGCCCTGCTGAACGCTCCGCGGGAGCGCCGGACGCCGGTGCAGGCGGGGGCCTGCGTACTGGTGCTGGCGGTGGTCGTCGGCATGACCCTCCTGCGGACGGCGCAGCTCACCTGAGCGCCTTGCGTGCCCCCTGAGCAGCGGTTGTCCACAGCGTGTGGCCGATCTTGTGCATACGGTGCGGGAACAGCTGTGCCCCCTGTCGCCGGCCCGTGTTTCCGCAGGTCAGACAGGGGGCGAACATGCATTCGGACGCCGGTCGTTCCGTCACACCGGCGTCAACCCTCGATGAGTTATCCACAGATCGTCGTTCTTTTTCCCCACTGTGGAAAACCGCTGTGGATAACTCAGTGGATAGCCCTGGGCAGAACTGCGTTCACTGCCCGGCAGGGCCTACTTCCACTGCGTGGAGACACCGAATCCGGCGGCGATGAACCCGAAGCCCACCACGATGTTCCAGTTGCCGAGCGCGTCGATCGGCAGCGAACCGTCGGTCACATAGAAGACGACGATCCAGGCCAGACCGATGAGGAACATGGCGAGCATGACGGGCGCGACCCAGGCGCTGGTGGTCAGTTTGATGTTCGTCGCCTGCTTCGCCGGAGGCGGCGTGTAGTCGGCCTTCTTGCGGATACGTGACTTCGGCACGAGGGTCTCTCCTGTCGATGCGCTGCGTGGCCGCGCAGGGAACTGGGTCGGGCTCGGGGCAGCGTACAAGGGGACACTGAGTGCTCCCCCGGGCGTCCGTTAGCGTAGTGCTTCCGTGGCGCCGAAGGAGATAAGGGTACGTTGAGCAATTCTGCCGACTCTCCCCAGCCGGGATCCAGCGCTGCCCGCAGTGGATCTTTCCGTCCCGTCCGACTGCTCACGGTGGCCGTCTTCGCTCTCGCGGGACTCCTTTTCTTCACCAGTTTCCACACGGCCAAAGGCACAAATATCCGTACGGATGCGTCCTTGCTGAAGCTTTCCGACCTCATTCAGGAACGCAGCCGCAAGAACGGCGAACTGGACGAGTCCAACGCGGCCCTGCGCGATCAGGTCGAAGCCCTCGCCGAACGCGACGACAACAGCACCCGGGCCGAGGACGAGAAACTGGCCGCCCTGGAGAAGAGCGCCGGCACCCAGAAGGTCACCGGCGAGGCCATCACCGTCACCCTCAACGACGCCCCGCCGGACGCCACCGCCAAGCTCCCGGGCTACCCCGAGCCGCAGCCGGACTACCTGGTCATCCACCAGCAGGACCTGCAGGCCGTGGTGAACGCCCTGTGGCAGGGCGGCGCCAAGGGCATCAAGGTCATGGACCAGCGGCTGATCTCCACCAGCGCCGTCCGCTGCGTCGGCAACACCCTGATCCTCCAGGGCCGCGTCTACTCGCCGCCGTACAAGATCCAGGCGGTCGGCGACCCGGAGAAGCTCCAGAAGGCGCTCTCCGCGAGCCCCGCGATCCAGAACTACATGGTGTACGTCAACGTCTACGGCCTCGGCTGGAAGGTGGAGGAGAACGGAAGGGTCACCCTCCCCGGCTATTCCGGCACGGTCGACCTGCACTACGCGAAGCCCGTGGAGTAGGCCCCGGCCTGCGACCGCCGGACCGGCACCCCGCCGCGCCCACGGTTTCACGTGGAACCAAGCCGATCCTCGAAGGGCCGGGGCCCCGCGCCGTTAGTCTGGTGCCGTACGGCGTGAGTCTGGTGCCGTGGTACGACGGAAGGGACGGCATGTACGGCTGGATCTGGCGGCATCTGCCGGGCAACGCGTGGGTGAAGGCGCTGATCTCCCTGGCCCTGATCCTGGCCGTGGTCTACGTCCTGTTCCAGTACGTCTTCCCGTGGGCCGAACCGCTGCTTCCCTTCAACGATGTGACGGTGGACAACCAGTGAGCGCGCGCATCCTCGTCGTCGACAACTACGACAGCTTCGTCTTCAACCTGGTCCAGTACCTGTACCAGCTGGGCGCCCGGTGCGAGGTGCTGCGCAACGACGAGGTGTCGACCGCGCACGCCCAGGACGGCTTCGACGGCGTCCTGCTGTCGCCCGGACCGGGCGCCCCCGAGCAGGCCGGCGTCTGTGTCGACATGGTCCGCCACTGTGCGGCGACCGGCGTCCCCGTCTTCGGGGTCTGCCTGGGCATGCAGTCGATGCAGGTGGCGTACGGCGGCGTCGTCGACCGCGCGCCCCAGTTGCTCCACGGCAAGACCTCGCTGGTCGAGCACGAGGGCAAGGGCGTCTTCGCCGGCCTGCCCTCCCCCTTCACGGCGACCCGCTACCACTCCCTGGCGGCCGAGCCGGCGACCGTGCCGGCCGAGCTGGAGGTCACCGCGCGCACCCACGACGGCATCATCATGGGCCTGCGCCACCGGGAGCTGCCCGTCGAGGGCGTCCAGTTCCACCCGGAGTCGGTGCTCACCGAGCACGGCCACCGCATGCTGGCCAACTGGCTGGCCGAGTGCGGCGACCAGGGCGCGGTGGCCAGATCCGCGGGGCTGGCCCCGGTGGTGGGCAGGGCCACGGCGTGACCGCACTGCGCCCCGAGCGCGAGAGCACCTCGTACGGGCAGCAGCCGTACGAGGGCTCCGGCACGCTCGGGGACGGGTACGACCGGCCGTCGTACCCGTCACGGACGCCACCGCCATCGTCGCCGGAGACGACGTACCCGTCACAGCCGCCGACGGAAGAGGACCCGTACCCGCCCCTCTCCGCCGAACCGCCGCTCGACGACGAGACGGTGGCGCTGCGCATACCCGAGCCCCTCGATGAGCCCATACCGGCCTCGGCGGCCGCGTCCGGGGCCGGTGCCACCGGAGCGGCGCCCGGCGGCCGTGCGGCCCGCAGGAAGGCCGCCAAGGCCCGCCACGGGCGCCGCCGCAGGACGGCGCCGCCGCCTGCCCCGGCCGACGACGAGCCGCGGGCCCCCCTCTCCCGGGTCGAGGCCCGCCGGCTGGCCAAGGCCCGCAAGCCCGGCCCCGGAGTGATCGCCAGCCGCGTGATCGGCGAGCTGTTCATCACCACCGGCGTGCTGATGCTGCTGTTCGTCACCTACCAGCTGTGGTGGACCAACGTCCGCGCCCACGCCCAGGCCGGCAGCGAGGCGAGCCAGCTCGAGGACGACTGGGCGAGCGGCAGGCGCAACCCCGGCACCTTCGAGCCCGGCCAGGGCTTCGCCCTCCTCCACATCCCCAAGCTGGACGTCAAGGTCCCCATCGCCGAGGGCATCAGCAACAAGAAGGTGCTGGACCGCGGCATGGTCGGCCACTACGCCGAGGGCGCCCTGAAGACGCCGATGCCCGACGCGAAGACCGGAAACTTCGGCCTCGCGGGCCACCGGAACACCCACGGCGAGCCCTTCCGGTACATCAACCGGCTGGAACCCGGCGACCCGATCGTCGTGGAGACGCAGGACACCTACTACGTCTACAAGATGGCGTCCATGCTCCCGGTGACCCCGCCGAGCAACGTGAGTGTGCTCGATCCCGTCCCGAAGGACTCGGGATTCACGGCCCCCGGCCGGTACATCACCCTCACGACATGCACGCCGGAGTTCACCAGCAAGTACCGGTTGATCGTCTGGGGCAAGATGGTCGAGGAACGGCCGCGCAGCAAGGGCAAGCCGGATGCGCTCGTCAGTTAAGGGCAGATGAAACGTGGCAGCGACCACCGACGACACCGAAGAGCACACCACGGCCCCCGAGCCCGCACAGCCCGCGCCCCGGCGCCGTCGCCCCGGCCGGATCGCCATGGCGGTCAGCGTCTTCGGCGAACTCCTCATCACGGCGGGTCTGGTTCTCGGCCTGTTCGTCGTCTACTCGCTGTGGTGGACGAACGTCCTCGCCGACCGCAAGGCGGACCACGAGAGCGACAGGGTCCGCGACACCTGGGCCCACGAGGGCAGCGGCGGCCCCGGCGCCCTGGACACCAAGGACGGCATCGGCTTCCTGCACGTCCCGGACATGAACAAGGACGAGATCCTGGTCAAGAAGGGCACCTCGGCCGAGATCCTCAACAACGGAGTCGCCGGCTACTACACCGACCCCGTCAAGGCGACCCTCCCGATGAGCGGCAAGAACGGCAACTTCAGCGTCGCCGCCCACCGCGACGGGCACGGCGCCGAGTTCCACAACATCCACGAGCTGAAGAAGGGCGACCCGATCGTCTTCGAGACGAAGGACAAGTGGTACGTCTACAAGGTCTACGCCACTCTCCCCGAGACCTCGAAGTACAACGTCAAGGTCCTCGAAGCCGTCCCCAAGGAGTCGGGCCGCAAGAAGGCCGGCAAGTACATCACCCTCACCACCTGCACCCCGATCTACACCAGCCGCTACCGCTACATCGTCTGGGGCGAACTGGACCGGGTGGAGAAGGTGGACGCGCAGCGCACTCCGCCGGAGGAGATCCGCTGACACCCGCCGACACCGGCGGCAGCGACCGAGACGGAGAAGGCCCGGCAGCCACAGGCTGCCGGGCCTTTTTCTCATGTCGCGCCGCGGTCAGTCGCCGTCGCCGCCTCCGAAGAAGCCACCGCCACCGCCGCCGCCGTTGCCGTTGCCGCCGTTGTTGTTGCCTCCGCCGAAGCCCACGGTCGTCAGGGTGATCGTGGTCTGGGCCGGGTCGTCGGTCTCGTTGCCGCCGTCCGGGTCCTGGTCGATGACCAGGGCGGTGTCGCTCTGGTCGCTGCCGCCGGCGAACTGGATGTTGGTGAAGCCGGCCGCGGCCAGTTCCTGCTTGGCCTGGGCGACCGTCTTGTTGCGGACGTCCGGGACCTTGGTCTTCTGCTTCTGGAGCTTGCCGACCTTGATCGTCACCGTGGAGCCGGGGTCGACCGAGGTGCCCCCCGCCGGCGTGGTCTCGATGACCTTGCCGTCCTGGTTCGGGTCGGTGGTCGGGACCTCGGAGCAGGTGCCGGTGAGGTTGTTGGCCGTCATCTGCCGCTGGGCGGCGTCACAGGTCTGGCCCGTGACCGACGGGACGATGGCCTTCGCCTCTTCCTTGGCGATGGTCAGGGTGATCGTGGAGCCCTTCTGGACCTCCTGGCCGGTGACCGGGTTCTGCTCCAGGACGGTGCCGGGCTCCTCCGGGGACTCCTTGGCCTCCGTCTCCACCTTGAAGCCGTACTTGTCGTCCTCCAGCTTCGACTTGGCCTCTTCCAGGCTGTCGCCGATCACGCTGGGCACGGCGACCTTGGGGGCGCCGGTGGAGACGGTCAGCGTGATCGTCTCGCCCTTCTTGACCTCGGTCTGCGGGTCCGGGTTCTGGTCGCAGACCTTGCCCTTCGGCTGCTCCTCGCAGGGCTTGGACTCGATGGCCAGCTCCAGGTCCGAGTTGACCGCCCGTTTCCGCGCGTCGTCCTCCGTCAGTCCGACGAAGTTCGGCACGGACACGTTGTCGTTGCCCACACCCCCGTTGCCGAAGGCGAACTTGCCGATCAGGATCGCGCCGACGAGCACCAGGACCGCCGCCACGACCAGCAGGACCGTGGAGGTGCTGGACTTCTTCTGGCTCTGACGGCGCCGGTCGGGTCGGTCGTCGTAGCCGTCGTCCGGACTCATCGGCGGCATCATCGACGTCGCGCCGGCGTCCGTGGAGCGCAAGGCCGTGGTCGGCTGGTCGTCCGGGTAGCCGCCGTAGCCGACCGATCCCATCGCGGCGGTGGCCGCCACGGGGGCGCCGTCGAGGCACGCCTCGATGTCGGCGCGCATCTCGTCGGCCGACTGGTAGCGGTAGTTCGGGTCCTTGACCAGCGCCTTCAGCACGATCGCGTCCATCTCGGGCGTGATCTCGGGGTCGAAGACGGACGGCGGCTGGGCCTCTTCCCGTACGTGCTGGTAGGCGACGGCGACCGGGGAGTCGCCGACGAACGGCGGGCGGACCGTCAGCAGCTCGTACAGCAGGCAGCCGGTGGAGTACAGGTCGGAGCGGGCGTCCACCTGCTCGCCCTTGGCCTGCTCCGGGGAGAGGTACTGGGCGGTGCCGATGACGGCCGCGGTCTGCGTCATCGTCATGCCGGAGTCGCCCATGGCGCGGGCGATGCCGAAGTCCATCACCTTGACCTGCCCGTTGCGCGTCAGCATGACGTTCGCGGGCTTGATGTCGCGGTGGACGATGCCGTTGCGGTGGGCGTACTCCAGGCCCTGGAGGATGCCGATCGTCATCTCCATGGCGCGCTCCGGCAGCAGCTTGCGGCCGGAGTGCAGCAGTTCGCGGAGCGTGGAGCCGTCGACGTACTCCATCACGATGTACGGGATCGAGACCCCGTCGATGTAGTCCTCGCCCGTGTCGTAGACCGCGACGATCGCGGGATGGTTGAGCGAGGCGGCCGACTGGGCCTCCCGGCGGAACCGGGCCTGGAAGGACGGGTCGCGCGCGAGGTCCGCGCGCAGCGTCTTCACCGCCACGGTGCGGCCGAGGCGGGTGTCATGGGCGAGATACACCTCTGCCATGCCACCGCGGCCGAGCACCTGGCCCAGCTCGTACCGGCCGCCGAGGCGACGCGGCTCTTCCATAGCTTCCTACCAGCCCTCTCCGTCGGTCCCGGTCGCCACTCGTACGACCGGAGGCTGCCGTCCGGGCCTACCGTACCCGGCTCGCTTTCTGTGACCTGGCCAAGCCCGTCACCCGATACAGGACCGGTATCGCAACGTGCACCGATGTGAAGGGGACGTGAGCGGGGTCACTTCCGGTTGCCGATGACCGCCTCCATCACGTTCTTGGCGATCGGCGCCGCGAGGCCGCCACCGGAGATGTCACCGCGGTCGGCGTCCTCGTCCTCCACCACCACGGCGACGGCGACCGGCGAGCTGCCGTCGCTGAGCTTGGCGTAGGAGATGAACCAGGCGTACGGCTTCTCGCTGTTGTCGACACCGTGCTGGGCGGTACCGGTCTTGCCGCCCACCTTGACGCCGGGGATCCGCGCGGTGGTGCCGGTGCCCTCCTCGACGACGGTCTCCATCATCGACTGGAGGATCTGCGCGTTCTCCTCCGACAGCGGCTGGCTCAGCTTCTCCGGCTCGGTCTGCTCGACGGTGTCGAGGCTGGGCGCCTGGAGCTTGTCCACCATGTACGGCTTCATCAGCGAGCCGTCGTTGGCGACCGCCGAGGCGACCATGGCCATCTGCAGCGGCGTCGCGGCGGTGTTGAACTGGCCGATGGACGACAGCGCGACCTCGGAGGGCGCCATGTCCTCGGAGAAGACCGAGGCGTTGGCGCGGACCGGGGTGAAGTGCTCGGAGGTGAAGCCGAAGTCCTTGGCCTTCTCCAGCATCTTGTCGTTGCCGAGGTCGGAGCCGATCTTGCCGAAGACGGTGTTGCAGGACCACTGGAGGGCGACGCGCAGACTGGCGTTCTCGCAGGGGTGGTTGCCGTCGTTCTTCAGCACGGTGGTGGTGCCGGGCATGGTCCACGGCAGCGGCGTCTTGGTCGGCTGGTCCGGGTCCGGGTACAGCCCGTTCTCCAGCGCGGCGGCGGCGGTGACGACCTTGAAGGTGGAGCCCGGCGGGTAGGTCTCGCGCAGGGCCCGGTTCAGCATCGGGTCGTCGGGGTTGTTCTTCTTCTGGAGCTTGTTCCAGGCCCGCTCGTCGTCGGCCGAGTAGCCGGCGATCGTCGACGGGTCGTACGACGGGTACGACGCCAGCGCCAGGATCTTCCCGGTGGACGGCTCGATCGCGGCGACGGCACCCTTGCCGCGCTCCTTCAGGCCCTCGTAGGCGGCCTTCTGCGCGGCGGCGTTGAGGGTGGTGACGACGTTGCCGCCCTCCTTCTTCTCACCCGTGAGCATGTCCAGGGTGTTGCGGAAGAAGAGCCGGTCGTCGTTGCCCGTGAGGATGCCGTCCTCCAGGTTCTCCAGCTGGTTGGTGCCGAAGGCCTGGGAGGCGTAGCCGGTGACGGGCGCCCACATGGGGCCGTTCTTGTAGGTGCGGACGTACTCGAAGTCCCCGCTGGAGGCCTTCTTCGAGCCGGTGATGGCCTTGCCGTCGACGATGATGTCGCCGCGCGGCGTGGCGTAGCGCTCGATGGCGACCCGGCGGTTGTCGGTGTCCGTGGCCAGCTCGTCCGCTCGGACGTACTGGAGCCAGTTGTCGCGGATCAGCAGGGTCAGGATGAGCAGCCCGCAGAAGATCGCGATCCGTCGCAGGGGCTTGTTCATGTCGGGCGGACCACCTGGGTCATCTCGGCGTCGGGGTTGGGAGCGGGGGACGGGGCCGGTCGGCGGGCGGTGTCGCTGATCCTCAGGAGGATGCCGACGAGGGCCCAGTTGGCGATGACGGACGACCCGCCGGACGCCAGGAAGGGCATCGTCATACCGGTCAGCGGGATCAGGCCCATGACGCCGCCCGCGACGACGAACACCTGCAGCGCGAAGGCGCCGGACAGGCCGATGGCGAGCAGCTTGCCGAAGGGGTCGCGGGCGGCGAGGGCGGTGCGCACCCCGCGCTCCACGATCAGGGCGTACACCAGCAGGATCGCCATCACGCCCGCCAGGCCCAGTTCCTCGCCGAAGGTGGCGAGGATGAAGTCGGAGTTGGCGGCGAAGCGGATCAGCTCGGAGTGGCCCTGGCCCCAGCCGGTGCCGAGGGTGCCGCCGGAGCCGAACGCCCACAGGGCCTGCATGGCCTGCTCGGAGTGACCCTCGACGCCCTGGCGGGAGAGCATGTACTCGCGCATCGGGTCGAGCCAGGCGTCGACACGCTGCTGGATGTGGTGCTCGAAGCTCGCCACGCCGACGGCGCCGACCGCGGACATCAGCAGACCGAAGACGATCCAGCTGGTCCGCTCGGTGGCGACGTACAGCATGATCACGAACATGCCGAAGAACAGCAGCGACGTACCGAGGTCGGTCTCGAAGACCAGGATGAGGATCGAGATCGCCCAGACGACGAGGATCGGTCCGAGGTCACGGCCGCGCGGCAGGTACAGGCCCATGAAACGGCGGCTGGCGAGTGCCAGCGCGTCCCGCTTGACCATCAGGTAGCCGGCGAAGAACACCGCGAGCACGATCTTCGCGAACTCACCGGGCTGGATGGTGAACCCGGCGATCGAAATCCAGATCTTCGCGCCGTACAGGTTCTTGCCGAGGCCCGGCACCAGCGGCAGCAGCAGCAGCACCAGCGCACCGACCATGGAGATGTACGTGTAGCGCTGCAGAACGCGGTGGTCCTTGAGGAAGATCAGCACCACGACGAACAGCGCCATGCCCATCGCCGTGTACATCAGCTGCCGGGGCGCGGCGGAGCCCGCCTGCCCGATCGACCGCAGCAGCTCCGACTGGTCCAGCCGCCAGATGGCGACCAGCCCGAGCCCGTTCAGCAAGGTCGCCAGCGGCAGCATCAGCGGATCCGCGTACGGCGCGAACTTGCGTACGACGAGATGGGCGATGCCGGCCAGCAGGCCGAGACCCAGTCCGTAGCTCAGCAGCCCGGACGGCACCTCCTCGTTGATCGCGAGCCCGACGTTGGCGTACGCGAAAACGGGGATGACCACCGCGAACACCAGCAGTGCCAGCTCGGTGTTGCGGCGGCTCGGGGTGCCGATGGAGCCGATCGTGGACGTGTGGTGCGTCGGCGTGTTCGTAGTACTGCTCATGATCTGACAGGGCCTCTCACGGCTTGCCTACTGCTTACCGCACATCGAGACGACCTTCTGCTCTTCCTCCGAGAGGCTGGGGCCGGGCCGGGGAGTGGCGGTCGGGCTCGCGGACGCGGACGGGTTCGGGGACACCGAGGGGCTCGGCGACGCCTTGGACGTGACGGAGGTGCGGGTGGTTCCCGTGACGCCGCCGGCCTCGCCCTCACCGGTCCGCGCGTTGTTCTCGCGTTCCGCGGCTTCCGCGGCCTGCCGCTCCGCCTGCTTGCGGCACGCGGAGGCCTGCACGGCCAGCTCGTCGATCTTCGCCTGGGCGTTCTTCAGGTCGCCCTCGGCGATCGTCGCCTCGACCAGCTTCCGCTGGTAGGGAGGCAGGTACTTGAGTTCGATCTCCGGGTGGTCCTTCTCCACCTCGGACAGCGACACCCAGGCCAGGTCCTGGTTGATGCCGCGGTACAGGGCGACGTGCTCGCCGTTGGTGCCGACGTAGTACTGGGTCTGGGTCCACCGGTAGCCGCCGTAGAGGCCGCCGCCGACCACGGCCAGCGCGAGGACGCTGTAGAAGGAGCGTTTGAGCCACCGGCGGCCCTTGCGGGGCTTGGTGAAGTCGCTCTCGTCGTACTCGCCGAAGCCGCCGGTCGGGATGAACCCGGTGACGTCGCCGGAGCCGGGCGGGCCGAACTCGCCGCCGCCGCCCTGTCCGGGTGCCTGCCGGCCGAGGCCGGAGGCGCGGCCGGCGGGGGTCTGCATGATGCCGTTGTCGGACAGCTGGTGCTGGTTCTCGGCGACCGCGCCGACCACCACCGGCGTGTCCGACAGCTGCCCGGCGAGGGTGTCGCCGGTGTCCAGGTCCAGGACGTCGGCGACGATCACCGTGATGTTGTCGGGGCCGCCGCCGCGCAGCGCGAGCTGGATCAGCTCCTGCACGGTCTCCTGCGGACCCTGGTAGCTGGCGAGGGTGTCCTCCATCGTCTGGTGGGAGACGACCCCGGACAGCCCGTCGGAGCAGATCAGATAGCGGTCGCCGGCCCGCACCTCGCGGATCGACAGGTCCGGCTCCACGTGGTCGCCGCTGCCGAGGGCGCGCATCAGCAGGGAGCGCTGCGGGTGGGTGGTGGCCTCTTCCTCGGTGATCCGGCCCTCGTCGACGAGGCGCTGCACCCACGTGTGGTCCTGGGTGATCTGGGAGAGGACGCCGTCGCGCAGCAGGTAGGCGCGCGAGTCGCCGACGTGGACCAGGCCGAGCCGCTGGCCGGTCCACAGCAGGGCGGTGAGCGTGGTGCCCATGCCCTCCAGCGACGGGTCCTCCTCGACCATCTGCCGCAGCTGCTCGTTGGCCCGCTGTACGGCCGCGCCGAGCGAGGTGAGCACGTCGGAGCCCGGGATGTCGTCGTCGAGGGCGACGATCGTGGAGATCGCCTCCGAGGAGGCCACCTCGCCGGCGGCGGCGCCGCCCATGCCGTCGGCGATCGCGAGCAGCCGCGGACCCGCGTAACCCGAGTCCTCGTTGCCCTCGCGGATCATGCCCTTGTGCGAACCGGCGGCGAAGCGCAGTGACAGACTCATGCGCACCTCGCCCGTCGGCTCCGGGTACAGCCGATCGTGTCGAGCCACACTGCCCACCCTCCGGTCGGGAGCGCGCCGGGGCCCCGGGTGTGGACCGCCGCTGCGTGCTCGCTCCGCTCGCGCTCATTCATGACGTGGCACTACTTCCGCAGCTCGATGACGGTCTTGCCGATGCGGATCGGCGCACCCAGCGGGATCGGCGTGGGAGTCGTGAGGCGGGTCCGGTCGAGGTACGTGCCGTTGGTGGAGCCGAGGTCCTCGACGATCCACTGGCCGTCCCGGTCCGGGTAGATCCTGGCGTGCCTGCTGGAGGCATAGTCGTCGTCCAGCACGATCGTGCTGTCGTGCGCCCGGCCCAGGGTGATGGTCTGGCCCTGCAGCGCGACGGTGGTACCGGTGAGGGTCCCCTCGGTCACGACCAGTTTGGTGGGAGCGTTACGGCGCGCCCGGCCGCCCGCGGGCTGCTGGCGCTGTTGCGGGGGCGCCTGACGCGCGGCCTGCTGCGGCCGCGCGGCCTCCCGCCGGGGTCCGCGCTGGGTGACGCGCGTACCGAACAGGTCGCTGCGGATGACCTGCACGGCCACGATCACGAACAGCCACAGTACGGCCAGGAAACCCAGCCGCATGACCGTGAGGGTCAGCTCTGACATTGCCCCCGGATCACCCTTCGGCTTGCCTATAGATAACGGTGGTGCTGCCCACGACGATCCGCGAGCCGTCGCGGAGCGTAGCGCGGGTGGTGTGCTGCCCGTCCACCACGATGCCGTTGGTGGAGCCGAGATCCTGGATCGTCGAGGGCGTTCCGGTCCGGATCTCGCAGTGCCTGCGGCTCACGCCGGGGTCGTCGATCCGCACGTCGGCTTCGGTGCTGCGGCCCAGCACGAGCGTCGGGCGGGAGATCTGATGGCGGGTGCCGTTGATCTCGATCCAGTAGCGGGTGCGTCCGTCGGCCACCGGCGTGGCGGGAGGACGCTGGCCGGCCGCGGCCGGCGGGTAGCCGTAGCCACCCGGGCGGGCGCCGGGCGGCGGTGCGGCGGGCATGGGGGGCGCGCCCGTGGGGGCGGCCGGCGGGTAGCCGTAGCCGCCGGGGCGGCCGGCGGGCGGTGCGGAGGCGGGCGCCTGCTGCTGGCTGCTGGAGGAGGCGAGCGTACGGCTGCGCACCCGGTACAGGCCGGTGTCGAGGTCGTCGGCCTTCTCCAGGTGGACCTTGATCGCGCCCATGAAGGTGTAGCGCTGCTGCTTGGCGTAGTCGCGGACCATGCCGGCCAGCTCGTCGCCGAGCTGCCCCGAGTACGGGCTCAGCCGCTCGAAGTCGGGGGCGCTCAGCTCGACGATGAAGTCGTTGGGGACGACGGTGCGGTCGCGGTTCCAGATGGTGGCGTTGTTGTCGCACTCGCGCTGCAGCGCGCCCGCGATCTCCACGGGCTGCACCTCGGACTTGAAGACCTTGGCGAAGGTGCCGTTGACCAGACCTTCGAGACGCTGCTCGAAACGCTTCAGGACTCCCATGGGGCACCTCCTCCGTCGTTGCCGTCTGCGTACTGCCGTGCGTGTTGCCGTGCGTTCGCCGTGCTGCTGCCGTGCGTGTCGCCGTGCCTGCTGCCGTGCCTGCTGTTCTGTCTACTGCCCTGTTGTACTGCTTACCCGGTACTGCTTACTGATCGTATCCACGCGCCCGTGAATCGGCTGGTTCCCCCTGTCAGCGCGGTCGACGGGTGTCGACCTGCGCCGGCGGGCGGCTGTGCCGATCCGGTGCCGGCGGGTGCCGGCCGGGACCGGCGGGTGCCGACGAGTGTCGAACGGGTGCCGACGCCTGCGAGGTTCCCTTCGGAGCCCCCCTTCGAACTCCTGCCAAGGATCGTAGAGGCGGTCGCAAACAAGTGTCCCGCACCGGAGTGTGGACTCCGCCCGGCTCCTGGGCAGACGGCCCGGACCGGTACGAGGTTGATACGTGACGGCAACGGCCTGTCGTCGGAGTGCGGCGCGGCCAGGGTGCGGAGACGGGGTGCGCGGGGGGGCCGCCGGGGGGTGCCGGGAACGGATGTGAATCCACCCCGGACAGCGTGCTAATGTTCTGCGTGTCGGAAGGCGCCGGGCCGAAAGGAACGGAGCCGGAAGACACACCCAATGCGCGGGTGGCGGAATAGGCAGACGCGCTGGATTCAGGTTCCAGTGCCCGCAAGGGCGTGGGGGTTCAACTCCCCCCTCGCGCACTAGGAGCGCCGACGTAGTGCTCCTGCGAACCGAAGAAACGGGCTCATCGTGATCACGATGAGCCCGTTTCGCTGTGTGTGAGCAGATCGACCGGGTGTGATGTTGCTTACACGCATGACTGCCGGGCGGCTGGTGGGCCGCCCGGCAGACGGAATCCCTGGTTGTGGATCTTCAGTGGTTCACGGACAGTGAGCTGTCTCACTCTTCGGGCGGTGTGGACCGCCCAGTCGGGGCGAGAGAGGCGAGCAGTGCCCGGCCCGGGCGGGGGACGACGAGCTCAAGTGCTCGTCGCGCGCGGTTGCGCGGCCTCACTCCTCGTTCTGGGACAGGTAACCCCGCTGCACGGCGCGTACCCCGGCCTGGAAGCGGCTGCGCGCGTCCAGACTGGTGATCACGGTGCCGACCAGTCGGCGGGCGGTACGCACGGACACGCCCAGGCTCTTGGCGATGCTCTCGTCGGTGCGGCCCTGGGCCATGAGACGCAGCGCCTCCTCCTGGGTGCGGGTCAGCCCGGTCGGGGACGGCCGAGGGGGCTCGCCCAGCGGGGACGCGTCCGCCCACACGTACTCGAACAGTCGGACCAGCATGGTGAGCAGACCGGGACCGCTGACGATGTAGGCGCCGGCCGCGGTGTCCTCGGCGTCGGCGGCGACCAGCGCCACGCGCCGGTCAATGACGATCATGCGGTTCGGGAGGCTGGGGACCGTGCGGACACGGGCTCCGCGCTCCTCCAGCCAACGGGCGTGATGCATCGTCGCGGCATCCTTGCGGATGCTGTCGACATACACTGTCCTCATCTGCACTCCGCGCTCGAGCAGGAGCAGGTTCAGCGGTTGGGACGCCTTCATGTTCGCCGGAGTCTGCGGGCCGCCCGGAGCGAACGTAAGGAACTCCTTCCGGACCTGGCTGTTGAGCATCTCCAGGTGATCCCGGATGGCCTCCACGCTTTCGATGTACTGGAGGCCCAGCCCAGGTGCCAGGTCTTGGAGATACGCGTAGTCGGCGATGAGTTCGGCGGCGGCTGCTCGGGTCGCCTCCAGACGCTGGCGCTGTGCGGCGATCTCCGCTTCCTGACGCGCCAGCAGTATCTGCATGGCGAGCGGTGGGCTGACGGCGCGCGGTGACGAACCGCTGTCCTCGCTGACGCGCACCAGGGTCAGTTCTGACAGGGTGTCCAGTGCCCCACGCACCGTTTCGACCGGCATCGAAAGCCGCTCGGCCGTTTCCACGACGCTGTCGTCCGGATGCGCCAGCATGGCGCGGTAAACAGCCTCCACGGCGGGATCGAGACCCAGGTGGCCTGACATAGAAGACCCCTCCCCCATTGAGCAGTTTCCCGGCAGGTCGGTTCAGCGGAATAGTGGTCGATATCCGCTGAGCCGGTGAGCCTCACGTCAGTCTAACGACGGGTCACAAGCCCCCTGACCTGCGGGAAGGAAGGCGGCTGCGGAGCGTTATCTGCGTAGGAAACGCCCTCTACACAACCCAAGGCCCAGGCTCTTATGTATTTGGTGCATACCGAGTTGAACCATTCCAGTGGCGCTCCACTGACGGCCGCGGTGGCACACGCCGTCGCTCAGGCGGACGGCGTCGAGCACGCCACTGTTCACCCCGACACCGGGCCTTGTCCCGTCCTCGCGCTGTACACGCGCGCCCGGTCGGCCACCGACGCCGCCGTCGTGGCGACACGCGCATGGCAGGCCGCGGTGGCGCGGGAGAGGTGGGAGAACTGGACCATCGTCAGCATCCGCACCTACCGGATCGGACTTGCCGCGGAGGACGCGCGCCCCTTCTGAACAGCGGCCGCGACCGCCTGCGGTGAACCCTTGTGGCCAGTTCGGCCATGGCCACTCTGCCCGCGGAATTCCTCTTCTGCGAAGGCTGTGAGGCCGTTCAGAATCGTCGGCGATGGATCAAGGAACGGCGTCAAGGAGGAACACCATGCGCTTCGTCAACGCGCTCGCCGCATCACTCGCGGGCATCGCTGCCGCGCTTCTCTTCGGTCTCGCCGCTCAGGGCCCCGAGGCGCCGACCGGCGGTGCGGTGACGGCGAACGGCGGCACCGCGCACGTGCTGATCCCTGCCGGTGACTCGGGATGGCAGTGACCGGGTCCGGGACCCGCTCGCGGCTCACAGGAGCAGAGGGCATGCATTCCGGTCATCTTCCGCCCGGCGAGGCCGTGGACGCCCAGCGGCTGTTGCGGCTGCGCGACGAGGTCCTTGCGGCCCCGTCCGTGAACCAGGTGCACGTCGCCCACCTGGTGGTCGGGGACAGCCCGCGACTGGCGGGCGAGGACCCGGCCCACGTGCAGATCCTGGCCGAGGTGGAGGACTCGTTGCCCCCGCTGGTCGTGCACCGCGCGACGATGCGGGTCATCGACGGGATCGCCCGGCTTCGCGCCGCGACGCACAAGGGGCGGACAACCGTCGCGGTGCGGTTCTTCGACGGCAGTGAGCAGGAGGCGGCCCTCCTCGCGGTCGCCCTGAACATCACGCACGGACGTCCCCTGACCCTGGAGGACCGGACCGCCGCCGCGTTGCGGATCTTCGTGGCACACCCACACTGGTCGGACCGCGCGGTGGCCACTCTGGCGGGACTGTCCGCCACGAAGGTGGCCGCGCTGCGCCGGGACGGCGCGGGTGCGCGGGGCGGCCGCCGCGTGGGCAAGGACGGGCGGGCACGTCCGGTGGACGCGGCCGCGGGGCGCGAGCGGGCCCGGCTGCTGCTGGAACGGAACCCGGGTGCGTCGATGCGGCGGATCGCCCGTGAGGCCGGCATCTCGGCGGCGACCGTCGCAGATGTGCGTGACCGGATGCGCCGCGGCGAGAGCGTCGTCCCGGCGGGCTGCTGGGGTGGGGGCCGGGAGCGCACGACGGTACCGCAGCCCCTCGTCTCGGTGGTTCCCGAGCGGCAGCCAAGGGAGGTGGACGAGCTGGTCCGGGCGGTGCACGAGCTGCAACGGGACCCGTCCCTGCGGCAGAGCGAGGAGGGGCGCTCGCTGCTGCGCATGCTCAGCGTGTGCGGGGTGTTCGCACGTGACCGCGAGAGCATCGCCGCGGCCCTGCCCTGGCACTGCCGGCCCCGGCTTGCCGAGGTGCTGCTGGACTGCGCCCAGATCTGCCAGGACTTCGCGGGAGAGCTGAGCGGCACACCGGGGACCGCTCGACTGCACGCGGTGGGCAGTTGAGCGCCCGTACGGAGCCCGTGTCGCCCGGAACCGGGTCCGCGTCGCCCGTACCGAATCGAGCATCGACCGACGCTGCCCGCCCGCCGGTCAGCTGCCGTCGAACGGCAGCCCCCGGTCGACAGCAGTTGATCACCATCGTTGACGAAAAACCCAGCGGTCGATAAATCTTTGGGCACTGCTTTTTCTCCGCGGCTTTCTGCGTGCCATATCCACCAGTCGATCTCCATGGACAGGGTGCCGTTGACGGCACCATCCGAGTCCTTTTTCCATAGGGGTTCCCTTGTCTCGACCTGCTGAAAATCAGCCCGGATCGCGAGCGGTCGGAAATGATTCCGAGATCAGGATCGAAGAGTTGATTTCGCAGATCACGGAGGTTTTCCAGCGGCGCCTCGACTCAGCTGAGATCGGCCCGGACGACGATTTCTTCCACCACGGCGGATCGTCCTTCCTGGCGGCACTGTGCACGGCGGACCTGCGGAAGAGGGGGATGATCCTTTCGATTCAGGACCTTTTCCTCGCCCCTTCCGCGAAGGCCTTGGCGGCCCGGGTGCAACCGCTGCAGAAGGCCCGATGACCGTGTTCGAGAATCTCCTGTCCCGCCCGGCCGAGACATCCGCCGGGGACCGGGAAACAGCTGTGGACCTGGTCGCCTTCCCGTGTGCCGGGTCCGGGTCCGCCGGCTACCGGGGCTGGCGCGAGGCCCTACCGGCCGACTGGCGCTTCGCCGTGGCCTGTCCGCCCGGCCGCGAGACGAGCTACGGGCAGCCCTTCGCCAAGGACATGGCCCGCCTCGCCGACGACATGGCCGCCGAACTGCGCGCCCGCCGAGCGGACGGCGCCGGTGCCCCCTTGGTGCTGTTCGGCCACAGCATGGGCGGACTGCTGGCCCAGCTGGTGGCCCAGCGGATTCCGGCCGATGCCCTGGTCGTGGCCGCTTGCCCGCCTCCCGCGGCCCGCGCCTCGCTGGACGACGGCAGCCGCCTCGACCACGACGAGCTGCGGCGCGAGGTGGCCGGGATGCTGCAAGTCCTGTCGCCGATGGACCCCGGGCTGCTGGCCGAGCTGGTCGAGCTCACCGCACCCGTCCTCGCCGCCGACGTCGAACTGCTCGCCACCTACCGGGCTCCGGCCACCCGCCTGTCCTGCGACATCTGGGCGCTGTACGGCCGTGAGGACACCCTTGAGCCGCTGCCTTGGAGCGCCGAGACGACGGCCGCGGCCCACGTCCGCGTGTTGCCTGGTTCCCATTTCTTCGTTCAGGAGTCGCCGGGGGCCGTCATCGCCGAACTGCGCCGCTGCCTGGCGCCGGTCGCCGGAGGCGCGGCATGAGCGCGCCGGTGCTGCTGGTCTTCGACTATCCCGGGCGCCGCCCGGAGGCCCGGGTGTCGGACCTGCGGCTGGCGGACGCCGGATACGACGTCCGTCAGCTCATGACCCCGCCGCTGCCCCGGGCCGCCTCCGCGGCGGCCTACGCGCGGCAGGCCCTCGACGCCGCCGCCCGCTCCCTCGGCGAGGTGCACGCGGTTCTGGGGTACTGCATGGCCGCCCCGCTCGCCCAGGAGGCCGCCGTCCTTACCGGATGTCCCCGGGTGCTGCTGTTCGACGGGGAGCCGTCCACGCCTCAGGCCGTCGAGGTGGAATACCGCAAACTCCTCATCTCGGTCGGCGCGTCGGCGGCGCTGCCGTCCTGGTGGGACAGCGCGCTGCTGCGGGAGCCCTCGCAGAGGTTCCTCGGCCATGCCGAACGCCATCTGACACAGACGATCCGACGCTCGATGGCGGAACAGGCCGAGCCCGGGGAGGACGGCGAGGAAGACGGCGACGAGGAGCTGGCCCCGCTGGTCGACGGCTTCCTCGACTGGCTGGCCTACCTGGTGGCGGCTTACCGCACCGGCCACCCGGCCTGGGGCGGCTCGGTCGTCAACTTCCTGTCCCGGCAGCAGCCCGAGATCTCCGCGTGGCCAGGCGCCCGCAGCACCCGTTCGGTGCGTGTCGACACGGCGCGCGAGGACCTGCTGACCGACGCCACGACCCGCCGTCACGTGCTGGAGACCCTCAGCGGCCCCCGGCCCGCGCACGCACACCCCGAGGAAGGAGCGCAATGACGCACAGCAAGCCGGTGGCGCCGACGGCCAGCACCCTCACCGAGCTCTGGGCCCAGGCCGCGGCGCGGCACCCCGACGCGCCGGCGGTGCGGGACACCGCGGCCGCGCTGACCTACGCCCAGCTCGACGCCTATTCCGACGCCGTGGCCCATGCCCTGACCGAGGCCGGCGTACGTCGCGAGGACCGGGTGGCACTCAGCCTCCGGCGCGGGGTCGGCGTCTTCGCCGCCCTGCTCGGCGTCCTGAAGGCGGGCGGCGCCTACGTGGCCATCGACCCGCGCTACCCCCGTGCCCGGCGCGACATGATGATCAAGGGCAGCGGCGCCCGGGTGGTGCTGGCGGAGCCCGCATGGGCCGCCGAGATCCCGGCGGAGCACGTCCTGCCCCTTGTGGAGTTCGAGCCGGCGGTCCGGGTGCCCCGGCCGAACGTGACCGTAGGGCCCCGCAACGCGGCCTGTGTCCTGTTCACCTCCGGTTCCTCCGGCCGGCCCAAGGCGACCGTGCTGGAGCACCGCGGGATCGTCGGCTTCGCCCGCAACCCGGCGCTTCCCGAGCTGACCGGCGAGGACCGGGTCGGCCAGATATCCAGCCTGTCCTTCGACGCCTTCCACTTCGAGACCTGGTGCTCCCTCGCGCAGGGTGCCGAAATCGTCGTGCTGCCGGCCCTGCCGGATCTGCTCGCCTCCGATCTCCAGCGCACGCTGCGCCGGCTGCGCGTGACGGTGATGCTCGTACCGACCATGGCCGTCAACCACGTGGTGCGGGAGGACCGGGACGCGTTCGCACCGCTGCGGATCCTGCACACCGGCGGGGACGCCATCCTGGCCGACACCTGCCGTGAGCTGCTGGCCGGCGAATTCGCCGGCCGGCTGTTCAACCTGTACGGCCCCACCGAGGCTACGACCGCGTGCTCCGCCTTCGAGGTGCGCGAGCTGGCCGAGGACGCGGACGGCGTCCCCATCGGGCAGGCCGTCGCCGGTGCCCATCTGTACGTGCTGGACGACGCGTTGAACCCGGTGGAGGCCGGCGAGACCGGTCAGCTCTTCGTCGGCGGACACGGGGTGGCCCGCGGTTACCACGGGGACCCGGCGCTGACGGCCGCGAAGTTCCTTCCGGACCCCTTCCAGGCGGACGGCACCCGCATGTACGCCACCGGCGACCTGGTGCGTCGACGCCCGGACGGCCAGCTGGAGTTCGTCGGCCGCGCCGACCACCAGGTCAAGATCCGCGGCTACCGGGTCGAGCCCGGCGAGGTCGAGCGGCTGCTGGCCCGGCACCCCCAGGTGCGCGAGGTCGCGGTGGTCCCCGTAGGGGACGACCAGGACCGCATCCTGGCCGCCTTCGTCGAACGGCGCGGCCCGCTGCTGCCGGACGCCGTACGGGCGTTCGCCGAGCACACCCTGCCGGACCACATGGTCCCCAGCAAGATCATGATCCTGCCGAAGATCCCCGCCACCGACAACGGCAAGCGCGACCGTGCCGCGCTCCTGGAGATCCTCGAGGCCGAGTCGGCCCGCAGCCGCGGCCACCAGCCGCCCGCCACCCGCAGCGAGCGCCTCCTGGCCGCCATCTGGTCCGAACTGCTCGCCGTGGAGAAGGTGGGCGCCAACGACGACTTCTTCGCCCTGGGCGGCAACTCCATGCTGGCCTTCCGGGTCCGCCAGAAGGTCAAGCGGGAGACCGGCGTCCTGCTGGAGTTCAGCGACATCCTCCAGCACACGGTGCTGCGGGACATCGCCCGCACGCTGGAACCCCGGCTTCAGGCGGCGGTGTGACGATGCCCGCCCCCACCTCCGTCGACCTGACCGACGTCGCACTGTTCGCCGCCGGCCGGCACCATGAAGCGTTCCGCCGGCTGCGGGCCGAGGCGCCGGTGTACCGCAACCCGTCCGCCGACGGCTCCTGGTTCTGGGCGCTCACCCGGTACGAGGACGTACTGGCCGCCTATCGCGACCACGACACCTTCAGCTCCGCGCACGGGGCCATCCTGGGCGGCTCCTTCCGCACCGGCGGCGACACCGCCTCCGGGGACATGCTCGTCGCCTCCGACCCGCCCCGGCACCGCCTGCTGCGGCGGGCCCTCCACCCCCCGTTCGGCCCTGCCATGGTCCAGCGCGTCACGGACCAGGTCCGCCGACTGGTCCGGGACGGTGTGGAGCGGATGCGCGCGGCGGGCGGCTGCGACATCGCGCTCGACTTCGCCCCGCTGCTGCCGATCGGAGCGCTGATGGCGCTGTTCGGTGTCGAACACGACGACGCCCGTCACATCGTCGGCCTCACCCGGCGCATGGTCGGCTACCGCGATCCCGTCCTGTCCGACCTGAGCGGCGACGAACGCATCCGGCTGGCCTACGCCCAGAGCGAGATCTTCGAGTACTTCGCCGAACTGCTGGAAGACCGCCGCGACCAGCCCGAACGCGACGACGCCATCGGCATGCTGCTGCGTGCCGAGCTCAACGGCCGGCCCCTGGACGACGAGCAGATCCTGTACAACTGCATGAACATCGCCGTCGGCGGCAACGAGACCTCCTCGTACACGACCTGCGCCGGGATCCTGGCGCTGCTGGAGCACCCCGAGACCTGGCGGCGGCTGCGCGCCGAGCCGGGGCTGTTGCCCTCGGCGCTGGAGGAGATCCTGCGCTGGAGCTCCACCAACGCCTACGTGCAGCGGGTCGCGGTGCGCGACACCCGGATCCGCGGCGTGGACATCGCCCGGGGGGACGTCGTGACCCTCTGGAACGTCTCCGCGAACCGGGACGCCGACCAGTTCCCGGACCCGGACCGGTTCGACATCACCCGCAGCCCCAACCGGCATCTGTCCTTCGGCAGCGGCATCCACCGGTGCATCGGCGCCCCGGCCGGCACCGCGGAGCTGACCGAGGCGTTCTCCGCGCTGCTCGACAGCGGGCTGGAGTTCCGCACCGCGGGCGACCCGGTCCGGCTGCACTCCAACTTCATCCTCGGATTCACGTCGCTGCCCGTCGAGATCGTGGCCTGACCACGGACCCGTACGTCCGCCCCGCGCCACCGCGGGCCCACCACATCCCAGGGGATCACCACGTGTCTCACCCACCGTCCGCCGGTCCCTCCCGAGCGGCCCATGACTCCGTCCCACCGCACGACTGGGCGCGGGAGCTGAAGCGTTACGCCGCCGAAAGGCTCCCCGCCTATCTGGTGCCCGACGTCGTCATGGTCGTCGACGACCTCCCCACGACCGCCAACGGAAAGATCGACCGGAAGGCCCTGGCCGCCGTTGAGGTGGTGCCCGGCCCGGCGACGGGGCGGACACCGCGCACCGAGCCGGAGCAGGCGCTGTGCGCCCTGTTCGCCGAGGTGCTCCAGCTGCCGGAGGTCGGCGTCGACACCGACTTCTTCGCGGTCGGCGGCAACTCGCTGCTCGCCATGCGGCTGGTCTGGCGGGTCCGCACCCGCCTGGGCTACGAGCTGAGCGTGCGGGAGGTCTTCGAGGCGCCCACGGTGGCACTGCTCGCCCCCCGGCTCACCGTCGGCGGCACGCCCGCCCCGGCTCTGGTACGCCGGGCGGGTGACGGCGCCGTACCGCTCTCCCCGGCACAGCGCCGGCTGTGGTTCCTCAACCGGCTCGACCGCGGCTCGGCCGCCTACAACATTCCGCTGCCGCTGCGCCTGCGCGGCCGCCTGGACCCCGACGCGCTGTCGGCGGCCCTGGCGGACGTGGTGGAACGGCACGAGGCGCTGCGTACGGTCTTCCCGGAGACCGGCGGCGAGCCGCGGCAGGTCGTGCTGGAGACCGCCGAGGCCTGCCCCGCGCTCGACCCGGTCCGGCTGGACCCGGGCCGTCTCGCCGAGGAGCAGGCCCGGTTCGAGCGTCGCGGTTTCGACCTGCGCACCGACCCGCCGCTGCGGGCGCGACTGGTCCGCCTCGCCGAGGACGAGCACGTCCTGCTGCTCGTCGTCCACCACATCGCCTGCGACGGCTGGTCGCTGGCCCCCCTCGCGCGCGATCTGGGCGCCGCCTACGCCGCCCATGAGCGGCAGGAGCCGGCCGAGCTCGCGCCGCTCACCGTGCAGTACCGGGACTTCACCCTCTGGCAGCGCGAACTGCTCGGCGACGCGGACGACGCGGACAGTCTCACGTCGCGGCAGCTCGCCTTCTGGAGGGAGGCCCTCGCCGGCCTGCCGGACCAGCTCGCCCTGCCCACGGACCGGCCCCGCCCGGCCCGCTCCGGCTACCGCGGCGACACGGTCGACTTCACGCTCGGTCCGGAACTCACCGCCGCCGTGGACCGGTTGGCCACCGAGGCCGGCGCCAGCGCGTTCATGGTCGTCCAGGCGGCCCTGGCGGCCACGCTGACCCGCCTGGGCGCCGGGCACGACATCCCCGTCGGCACCCCGGTCGCCGGCCGCGCCCACGAGGACCTCGACGACCTGGTCGGGTTCTTCGCCAACACCCTCGTGCTGCGCGCCGACACCTCCGGCGATCCCAGTTTCCGGGAACTGCTCGCCCGTGTCCGCGCCTTCGCCTTCCAGGCGTTCGCCCACCAGGACCTGCCGTTCGACGTCCTGGTCGAGGCCCTGAACCCGCGCCGGGACCCGTCCCACCACCCGCTGTTCCAGGTCATGCTGGTCTTCGAGAACAACACCAGGGTGCCGGTCGGCCTGCCCGGTCTCGAGGCCACCGAGGAACCCTCCCGGCTCGGCGTCGCCCGCTTCGACCTGGTGTTCAACCTCACCCCGCCCAGCACGCCCCGAGCGGGCGGTACCCGCGGCTTCGTGGAGTACGCCACCGACCTCTTCGACCGGGACACCGTCGAGCGCATCGCCGGATATCTGGTCGCCACCCTGGAACAGGCGCTCGCCGACCCCGACCTGCCGCTCAGTCGGCTGGACGTGCGCTCCCCGGCCGAGCGGGCCCGTATCGAGGCCTGGAACGCCACCGAGCGTCCCGTCCCGAGCGCCTCGCTGCCCGAACTCTTCGAGGCCCAGGTGGCCCGTACGCCGGACCGCGCCGCGGTCGTCCACAGCACCGGCACGCTGACGTTCGCCGAGCTGAACGCCCGGGCCAACCGGCTCGCCCGGTACCTGTTGCGGCTTGGGGCGGGCCCCGAGAAGGTCGTCGCGCTGGCCCTGCCGCGCTCGCCGGACGTGGTGGTGGCCCTGTGGGCCGTACTGAAGGCGGGCGCCGCCTATCTGCCGGTGGACCTCGACTACCCCGCAGCCCGGGTCCGGGCCATGCTGGAGGACGCCACCCCGCTGCTGGTGCTGACCAGCGTGCACACCGCCGAGCGGCTCCCGGCCGGCGTGGCCCCGCTGTGCGTGGACGACCCGGAGCTCGGCGAGCGGATCGCCGGCCTCGACTCCGCGGACCTCACCGACGCCGACCGCCCGGCCCCGCTGCGTCCCGAGCATCCCCTGTACGTCATCTACACCTCCGGCTCGACGGGCCGTCCCAAGGGCGTCGTCATGCCGGCCGCCCCGATCGTCAACCTGCTGGCCTGGCACGCCGAGGTGATGCCGGCCGAAGCGGACTCCGTGACCGCCCAGTTCGCCTCGCTGAGCTTCGACCCGGCCGCTCAGGAGATCCTGTCGGCCGGCACCAGTGGCAAGACGCTGGCGGTGCCCGCCGAGGACGTCCGGCGCAGCCCCGCCGACCTGGCCCGGTGGCTGGACCGGCAGCGGGTCACCGAGCTGTTCGCCCCGACCGCCCTGATCGAGCTGCTGTGCCAGGAGGCGCTGCGGCTGGGCCTCACCCTGCCCCGGCTGCGGCACGTGGCCCAGGGTGGTGAGGCTCTGGTGCTCAGCGACGCGGTGCGCGCCTTCTTCGACGCCGTACCGGGGCGGCGGCTGCACAACTACTACGGGCCCACCGAGACCCACGCCGCCACCGGGTACACCGTTGACCGGCCGGTCTGCGGGCAGCCCGCGCAGGTGTCCATCGGCGGCCCTATCTGGAACACGCGGATCCACCTCGTCGACGACGCACTGCGCCCGGTGCCGCTCGGCGTGCCGGGGGAGGTGTGTGTCGCGGGAGCCGCCGTGGCCCGCGGCTACCTCGACCGGCCCGCCGAGACGGCTCAGCGGTTCGTCCCCGACCCCTTCGGGCCGCCCGGCAGCCGGATGTACCGCACCGGCGACCTGGCCCGCTGGCGGGCGGACGGACAGCTGGAGTACCTGGGTCGCAACGACTTCCAGGTCAAGATCCGTGGCTTCCGCATCGAGCCCGCAGAGGTGGAGGAGGCCCTGCGGCAGGCGCCGTCGGTGGCCCAGGCCGTGGTGACGGCCGTCGACGCCGAGCACGGGGGCAAGCGGTTGATCGGGTACGTGGTCCCCCGGCAGGGGCGGACCGTCGACCCCGCGTCCGTGCGGGCCTACCTCGCCGAGCGGCTGCCGGGGTACATGGTGCCGGCGGCGCTGGTGGTCCTGGACGGGCTGCCGGTCAACCCCAACGGCAAGGTCGACCGGCTCGCGCTGCCCGCGCCGGCCGAGTCGTCGGCGGTCGCGGGCCGACCACCGCGGACCGGGCGCGAGCGGGAGCTGTGCCGGATCACGGCCGAACTGCTGGGCCGGTCGCGGGTCGGCGTCACCGACAACTTCTTCGAGATCGGCGGGCACTCCCTGCTGGTGACACGGCTCATCGACCACGTGCGCCAGGCCCTCGGCCTGGAACTGCCGGTCCGCTCCTTCTTCGACGAACCGACCGTCGAAGGCATGGCACGCCGTCTGGAGCCGGTGGCCCGGCAGCGGCCGGTGCTGCGCCGCAGGACCGGAAGCGCGGCAGGACAGTCCGGCTGAGAATCCGTCGCCCGGCTCGCGCGCCATCCCCCTCCGCCTCTCGCTTTCCCGCGCTCACGCGCGCCCCACTTGCTCGATGAAGGGTTTTCCGACATGGCAGAACAGCGGTACGCGGCCGCGTTCGCGCAGCAGCGGCTGTGGCTGCTCCAGGCCCTGGAGCCGGAGGACACGGCCTACCACCTGACCGAGGCCTTCCAGGTGTCGGGTCCGCTGGACACCGAGGCGCTCGCCCGGGCGGCACGGCAGCTGTGCGACCGGCACGAGGCACTGCGCACCCGGTTCGAACAGGTCGACGGCTCGATCGTCCAGGTCGTCGCCGAACCCGGCACCGAGCAGGCCCGCCCCGGCTTCCGGCACAGCAGGCTCCCGGCGGCCGAGGGAGCCGGCCGGGAGGCGGCGGTGGCCCGCTTCCACCGGGCCGTGCTCGACGAACCGTTCGACCTGCGCACCGGGCCGCTGATCCGGCTGCACGTCGCCGAGGCGGGTCCCCACGAGCACGTGGTCGCCGTCACCGCACACCACATCGTGTGCGACGGCTGGTCGATGAGCGTGCTGCTGGGCGAGCTGGCGGCCCTCTACCGCGCCGAGGTGCTGGGCGGGTCCGCCGGGCTGCCCGAGCCGGAACTCCAGTACACCGACTACTCGGCCTGGGAACGGGAGTGGCTGGACGAGGAGCGCACCGAGGAGTGCCTGCGCCACTGGCGCCGGCACCTGGCCGGCGCCCCCACGGTGCTGAGCCTGCCGGCCGACCGGCCGCGGCGGGCGACGGGCTTCCCCGCCTCCGGGGTGCACGAGCTCGTCATCGACCCCGTGGTCACCGAGCGGGTCCGCACCCTGGCGGCCGCCACCCGGTCCACCCCCGGTGTGGTGCTGCTGGCAGCCTTCCACGCCTTCCTCGCCCGGGTCACCGGCGAGCGGGACGTCCTCGTCGGGCACCCGGTCAGCGGCCATACCCGGGCGGGCACCGAGTCCCTGGTCGGCATGCTGGTCAACACCCTTCCGCTGCGCGGTGATCTGCGCGACGACCCGGCCTTCGGGGAACTGGTGGAGCGCGTCCGGGCAAGCGTGCTGGACGGGCAGGAGTACGCGGAGCTGCCGTTCGAACGGATCGTCGAGGAGATCAATCCCGACCGCACCCAGGGCGTCAACCCACTCGTCCAGGTGATGTTCCAGCTGCTCGACGAGCGTTTCACCCCCGGTCTGGAGCTGACCGGCACCACCACCCGCCCGCTGCACGCCGCCCAGCCCACCACGTTCTTCGACCTGGCCCTCGACATGTCCTGGCGGGGCGAGCGACTGCACGCCTCCTTCAACTACAGCCGGGACCTGTTCGACCCCGGCACGGTGGCCCATCTCGCGGAGTGCTTCACGACCCTGCTGGCGGCCGCCACGGAGCACCCGCAGACCCCGGTACCGCAGCTGCCGCTGCTCGACGACACCGCCCGGCGCCACGTGCTGCACCGGCTCGGCATGGGGCCCCGCGTCGACGTCCCCGCCGGTGCGACCGTACTGACCGCCCTCGCCGAACGCGTCGCCGAACAGCCGAACGACCTGGCGGTGACCGACGGGCACCGCGAGCTGACCTACCGGCAGCTGGGCGAGGCCGTCGACGCGCTCGCCGCCGAGCTGACCGCCCGCGGAATCGAGCCCGGTGACCGGGTGGGCCTGCTGGTCACCCGGTCCGCCCTGCTGCCGGTGGGCGTCCTGGGGGTGCTGCGTGCCGGAGCGGTGCTGGTCCCGCTCGACCCGGCCAACCCGGCCGAGCGGCTGCGGGTGATGACCGAAGAGGCCGCCCTGCGGCTGGTCGTCACCGACGGCGCGGTCCACGAGCAGGCCGCGTGCCTGGGCCCGCCGCTTCTGGACCTGCGCAGCGTGCGCACGCGGCCCGGACTCGCCGTTCCTCCTCCACCCGGCCCGGACGACGTCGCCTACGTCGTGTTCACCTCCGGCTCCACGGGAACCCCCAAGGGCGTCGTGGTCCGGCACGGGGCGCTGGCGAACCTGTACCACTCCCACCACGCCTCGCACTACGCCGCGATGGCGGCCACCGTGCCCGGTCGCAGGCTGCGCGTCGCCTACACCATGTCGGTGGCCTTCGACGCCAGCTGGGACCAGCTGCTGTGGATGGTCGACGGCCACGAACTGCACGTCGTCGACGACGACACGGCCCGCGACGCCGCACAGCTGCTCGACGCGGTGCGCCGGCGGCGGATCGACGTCCTGGAGGCGACCCCGTCGTTCCTGGAACAGCTGGTCGGTCTCGGCCTGCTGGCCGGGAAGGAGCCGGGGCCCCGGCTGTTCGTGCTGGGCGGCGAGGCCATCCGCCCGTCGCTGTGGAAGACCCTGGCCGCCGCGCCCGACGTGGTCGCGGTCAACATGTACGGGCCGACGGAGTTCACCGTGGACGCCCTGGTGGCCCCGATCGAGGGTGACGCGGGCCCGGTGATCGGCCGCCCGCTGGCCAACTGCGCGGTCGTGGTGCTCGACCCGGCGGGACGGCCCCTGCCGGTCGGGGTGATCGGCGAGATCTGCCTGTCCGGTCCGCAGCTGGCCGCCGGCTATCTCGGCGACCCCGCGCGCACCGCGGAACGCTTCGTCACCGACCCCTTCGAGGCGGTGCCGGGCGGCCGGATGTACCGCACCGGTGACCTGGGCCGGCTGCGCGCCGACGGCCAGGTCGAGTTCGTCGGGCGGCTGGACAGCCAGGTCAAGATCCGCGGCTACCGGGTGGACCCGGGGGAGGTCGAGTCCGCGCTGCTCGCCCACGAGGGGCTTCGGGACGCGGCCGTGGTGGCCCGGCCGGACGCCCACGGGCACATCCGTCTGGTCGGCTACGTGGTGGCGGCCGCACCCGGGCTCGACCGGGCGGCCGTGCGCGACCACCTGGCCCGGCGGCTGCCCGACTACATGGTGCCGTCCGCCCTGGTAGAGGTGGACGAGATCCCCCGCGGCGTCAGCGGCAAGGCGGCCACCGCCGCGCTGCCCGAGCCCGACGCCGCCTCGTTCGGAGCGGGCCGCTACGTCGCCCCGCTGCCGGGTGTGGAGGAGCGGCTCGCGGCGATCTTCCAGGAAGTGCTGGGGCTTGACCGGGTAGGCCGGTTCGACGACTTCTTCCAGCTCGGCGGCCACTCGCTCAGCGCCGTCCAGCTCATCTCCCGCGTCCGCGACCGGCTCGGTGCCGGACTCTCCCTGCGGGCCCTGTTCGAGCGGCCCACGGTCGCCGGACTCGCCACGGACCTGAACCCCGAGGAGGAGCGAGATCGGCTGATCGGCGCGCTCGGCGCCGGACAGCAGGCGGTGGCCTCCGCCGCTCAGCAACGGCTGTGGGTACTCCAGCAGATCGCCCCCGGGAACACCGGCTACAACATGGTCGAGGCGGTCCGGCTGCGCGGACCGGTGGAGCCGGCCGCGCTGGCCCGCGCCGTGGAGACCATGGTGGCCCGGCACGACGTGCTGCGCAGCCGCTACGCGCTGGGCGAGCGGCAGCTGCTGGTCACCGTCGACCCGCGGTGGGGCCACGAGGTGACCTTGCGGGACCTGTCCGGGCTGCCGTCCCCCGAGGCCCGGCGGCGCGCCGAGGAGTACGTCCAAGAGGTCGGACGGCGCTCCTACGACCTGGAGAAGGGGCCGTTGTTCGAGGCCGCCGTGCTCACCCTGGGGCCGGACGAACACCTGCTGGTCCTCGGCGTGCATCACATCGTCTGCGACGGC
This sequence comes from Streptomyces sp. NPDC052687, assembly GCF_040678395.1. Taxonomy (NCBI): domain Bacteria; kingdom Bacillati; phylum Actinomycetota; class Actinomycetes; order Kitasatosporales; family Streptomycetaceae; genus Streptomyces; species Streptomyces sp. NPDC052687. Next base: position 229,424 of record NZ_JBFATR010000005.1, read on the forward strand.
TGGTCGGTGAAGGTGATGCTGTCCGAGATCGCCGCCCACTACCGGGACCTGACGGCCGGCCGGACCCCCGCGCTGCCCGCACCCGCGCTGCAATACCAGGACTACGCCGCCTGGGAGCGCGGCCCCGAGCACGCGGCACGGCTGGACGCCGATCTGTCGTACTGGCAGCGGCAGCTGGCGGACGCGCCCACCGAACTGGCGCTGCCGTGCGACCGGGAACGGCCCGAGGTGCACGGCGGACGCGGCGCCACCGTCCACTTCCGCATCCCCCTGCGGGACACCGCCGCCCTCACCGACCTGGCCCGCCGCCGTCGCACCACCCTGTTCACCACGCTGCTCGCCGCGTTCCAGGCGGTCCTCGCCCGCTGGACCGGGCAGCGGGACCTGCTCGTCGGCGTGCCCGTGGCCGGCCGCACCCGGGCCGACCTCGAGGGGCTGATCGGTCTGTTCGTCAACATCCTGCCGATCCGCGGCAGCGTCGACGAGAGCCTGTCCTTCGACGCGTTCCTCAGCCGGGTCCACGACACGGTGCTCGCCGGCCACGCCCACCAGACGGCGCCGTTCGAGCAGATCGTGGAACGCCTCAACCCCGCACGCGACCTGGGCCTGAACCCACTGGTACAGGTGACCTGCCAGCTGTTCGAGGACAGCGGCGCCGAGGCGTTGGACCTGCCGGGCGTCGGCGTGGAGTCGGTCCTCCTGGACGTGCCCAGCAGCCGCTTCGACCTCTCCCTCGACCTCACCGGCGACGGCGAGGGGCTGTCCGCCGAACTCTGCTACGACGCCGACCTCTACCAGCGCGAGACCGTCACCGAACTGGCCGAGGCGTTCCAGGCCTTCGTCCGTTCAGCCGGCCGCGACCCCGGCGCGCCGATCGGTCGGATCGCCCCACCGGCCGGTGACCGTGCCGGGGACACGGGGGAGTACGCCGGGGTGGCGGCCGCGCTGAAGGAGTACCCACAGATCCAGGACGCGGTGGTGGTGGCCGGGACGGACGCCGGGGGCCGGCCGTGTCCGGTGGCCCACCTGGTGCCCGCGGACGACATCCGGGCCGACGACTTCGAGGCCTTCATGGACTCCTGGCGGGACGTCTTCGAGAGCACCTACGTCCCCGACCCGGGCGGCGCGCCCGACGCCGCGCTCCAGGGCTGGACCGACAGCTTCACCGGCACCACCATCCCGCCCGAGCAGATGACGGAGTGGGTCGCCGGCACCGTGGACCGGATCCGGGCACTGCGCCCGCGCCGGCTGCTGGAGATCGGGGCCGGCACCGGCCTGCTGGTCGCGCCCCTGTGCCGCGAGGCCGGGCTGGAGCGGTACGTGGCCACCGACTACGCCGACGCCGCCGTCGAGATGCTCCGGCAGGCCGCGAGCGGTTCGCCCGGGCCCGTGGTGGTCGCCCGAGCCGAGGCACCGGAGGCGGTCGAGGCGGTCCCGGGCCCGCACGACACCGTCGTGCTCAACTCCGTGGTGCAGTACTTCCCGTCGCTCGCCTATCTGCGCAGGGTCGTCGAGCGGACGGTCGCCGGCATCCCGGACGGCGGCCATCTGTTCATCGGCGATGTGCGCAACGGCGCACTGCTGGAGGCCTTCCTCAGCCTGCGCGAGCACCTGCGGCAGGGCCCGGGCGCGCAGCCGCGGCAGGTCGCCGAGGCGGTCGGCCGGGCGCTGCGCACCGACACCGAGCTGAGCGTGGACCCACGGTTCTTCACCGCGCTGGCCGGCGGTCACGAGCGGATCACCGCGGTGGAGATCGCGCCCCGGCGGGGCCTCGCCGGCAACGAGATGGCCCTGTTCCGTTACGACGTCGTTCTGCACATCGGCTGTGCCGCCGAGGCGGACGACACCGACTGGGCGCCGGACGCGCCGGCCGGCCCTGCCGAGATCGAGCGGCGGCTGGCTCACGACACTCGCGCGTTCGGATACCGGCGGATCCCCAACGCCCGGCTTGCCGAGGCGCTGCGGCTGCGCGACACCTATGGGGTCACCCCGGAGGGGGCCGACGGCCGCGGGGGACCGGGCCTGCACCCGGAGGACCTGTGGCGGCTGGGCGCCCGGCACGGCAGGACGGTCCGGATCGGCTGGGGGCACGGGGACGCCGACGGCACGCTGGAGGTGTCGTTCCTCGCACCGGGCGCGCACTCCCACTACACGCTGAGCGAACCGGTCACCACCGGCCCGGACCCGCGGCAGCCGCCCGTGCGAGTCCTGGCCCCGCAGCTGGAGCGCGCGCTGACCGCCTCCCTGGAGCGGGAGCTGCGCCGCGCCGGCCTGCCCGAGGAGTCACTGCCCGGCCGGTACGTCTACCACCTGGGCCCCCGTGTCCACCCGACCCCGTCCGCCTAGACCGGAAGGTGCCTCCACGCCCATGCACCCGGAACGCAATCCGGACCACGCCCCGGAGCCGGCCCCGCGCCGGCACCCGGACCGCGTCGTCATCAAGGTCGGGACGTCGTCGCTGGTCACCGACGGGCGTCTGGACCCGGCCAAGGCCGACGCCCTGGCGGCGTCCGTCGCGGAGCTGACCCACGCGGGTGTGCGCCCGGTGCTGGTCGCCTCCGGCGCCATCGCCCAGGGATGCTTCCTGCTCGGCGGCGAGGGCGCGGGCGCGGACGAGGACCGGCGGCTGGCGGCAGCCGTCGGCCAGGCATCGCTGTTCGAGGCCTTCCGCGCCGGCCTGGCCCGCCGCGGACTGACCGCGGCCCAGTTCCTGTTCACGCCACTCGACCTGTGTGACCGGGAGCACCGCGAGGGCCTGCGGTCCGCCCTGGAGCAGGCCCTGGGCCGAGGGGTCGTACCGGTCGTCAACGAGAACGACGCGGTCCGGGTCCGCAACAACGACGTGCTGTCCGCGTTGCTCGCCGTGGTGCTGCGGGCCCGTCTGCTGGCCCTGCTCACCGATGTGCCCGGGCTGTACGCGAGCGACCCGCGCACCGATCCCACCGCCCGGCTCGTTCCCGAGGTCAAGGGGATGTCGGCCGAAGTGGAACAGCTCGCGGGAGCGTCGGCGGGCGGCCCCGGCACCGGCGGCATGGTCAGCAAGCTCGGCGCGGTGTGGATCGCCACCCTCGCCGGTGTCACCGCCGTGATCGCGGACGCCCACGCGCCCCGGGTGCTGCGGCGGCTGCTGGCCGGTGAGCCGGTCGGCACCGTCGTCCGCCCTCGCTGCACCGTCCGGGAACAGGGCCTGGAGCCGCTGTGGCGGGCCTTCGCCGCACCGCCCCGCGGAACGCTCCTGTGCCATCCGGCGGCCCGCTCCGACATCGCCGCCGGCCGGGCCGTGCCGCTCGCCCGACTGGTCTCGGCGCGAGGGGAGTTCACCGACGGGGACGTCGTCGACGTCGCCACCGCCGGCGACCCGCACCCGATCGCCCGGGGCCGGGTCCGGCTCGGCGTCACGTCCCTGTCCGCCGCCCGGACCGCGGGCGACGGCGCGCACGTTCTGCTCCACCCCAACGAATACGTCAGTCTTCTGGAGGTCTGCTGATGTCCGTCACCGAGATCTGCCGCGCCGCGGCCGTCGCCGCACGCGTCCTGCGTGAGACACCCACCGAGGTCAAGGACCGGGTCCTGGGGAGCATCGCCGACGCCCTCGATGCCGGCCGTGAGCGGCTGAAGGAGGCCAACGCGCTCGACATCGAGGCGGCCCGGGCCACGGGCACCTCCGCCACCCTCATCGACCGGCTCACCCTGACGGACAAGCGCATCACCGGCATGGTCGAGGCGATCCGCACCATCATCGGCCTGCCCGACCCGGTGGGCACGGTCACCGGCGGCTGGTCCCGGCCCAACGGCCTGCGCATCGAGCAGGTGCGGGAGCCGCTCGGCGTCGTCGCCGTCGTCTACGAGGCCCGCCCCAACGTGACCGCCGATGTCGCCGCCCTGTGCCTGAAGTCCGGCAACGCGGCGGTGCTGCGCGGCTCCTCCATCGCCCGGCACAGCAACACCGCCATCGCCGCGGTCGTCCGCGAGGTGCTCGAGGCCCAGCGGGAGGTGCCGGCCACGGCGGTGCAGCTGGTCCCCGACACCTCCCGGGAGGCCGTGCTGGAGCTGCTGGCGGCCGAGGACTACGTGGACCTCGTGGTGCCGCGCGGCGGCCCCGGTCTGATCAGCACGGTGAAGGAGAACGCCAAGGTGCCGACCGTCATCGACGGCGACGGCAACTGCCACGTCTATGTGGACGCCTCGGCCGACCCCGTCCGCGCCACCGACATCGTCGTCAACGCCAAGACGTCCCGGCCGAGCGTGTGCAACGCCCTGGAGACGCTGGTCGTCCACGAGGCACTGGCGGAGAGCTGGCTGCCGGGCTGCCTGGACGAGCTGGCCGCGCGTGGGGTGACCGTCCGCGGCGACGAGCGGACCCGCCAGGTGTGGCCCAAGGCCGAGGCCGCCCGCGCCGAGGACTGGGCCACCGAGTACCTCGACCTCGTCGTCGCGGTGAAGGTGGTGCGCGACCTGGACGAGGCGCTGGACCACATCCACCGCTACGGCACGCGCAACGCGGAGGCGGTGGTGGCCCAGGACATCTCCGTCGCCCGGCGGTTCGCGCTGTCGGCCGACTCCGGGAGCGTGTTCGTCAACACCTCCACCCGGTTCTCCGACGGCGGCGAGTTCGGCTACGGCGTCGAGATCGGCGTGTCCACCCAGAAGCTGCACGCCCGCGGCCCCATGGGCCTGGAGTCCCTCACCTGCGTCAAGAACGTGGTGTGGGGCGAGGGCCAGATCCGCGTGCTGTGACGGCCTCCCGCAGGCGGTCACCGCATCCGTGCCACGAGAGGAGAGACACGATGGCACCCCTACGTCCTTCGGCCCTGGTGGACGGCATCACCGAGGCCGCGTCGATCAAACAGAACAACCTGGTCTACGAGCTTCAGGCCGACGGCGCGGACATCATCACGCTCTCTCTCGGGGAAGCCTTCTTCGACATCCCGGCCCCGGCCTTCGAGGGACTGTCGCCCGCCGTTCACCACTACTCGCACACACGGGGCGTACCGCTGCTGCGGCAGAAGCTCGCCAAGTATCACGAGATGACGACCGGGATCCCGGCCGATCCGGACCGCGAGATCATGGTCACCGCCGGCTCCAAGTCGGGCACGTTCATGACGCTGGCGGCGATCCTGGAGCCTGGTGACGAGGTGATCATCCCCGAGCCCCTGTGGGTCAGTTATCCCGACCAGGTCAGGCTCTGCGGCGGTGTGCCGGTCACGCTGCCCTGGCACGCGACCGTGGACGACATCGCCGCCCGGATCACCCCGCGTACCCGGGCGATCATCGTGAACAACCCGCACAATCCGACCGGACGGCGCCTGTCCGACGGCGAACTGCGCACGCTGCACGCGCTCGCCGACACCCACGGCCTGCTGCTGATCGCGGACGAGGTGTACAGCGAGTTCGTGCCGCCCAACGAGCCGTTCCGCTCCGCGGCCGCCCTCGACCCCGACAAGCGGCATACCGTGATCTGCAACTCGATGTCGAAGAACTTCGGGATATCCGGCTGGCGGGTGGGCTACGTCATCGCGCACGAGAGCCTGATCCGGCAGCTGGCCAAGCTTCAGCAGCACTTGGTCACCTGCGCCCCGACGATCCTGTGCCAGTACCTGGCCGAGCACTTCGAGGACATCCTGGCGCGCACCCGGCCCCAGATCCGGGAGGTCGTCAACCGGCGCAACCGGGTCGCCGAGGCCTTCGCCGCGCGGGGAGTGACCAGCCTGCCGGGCGACTCCACGTTCTACCTCTTCCCGTCGCTGGGCTCCTCCCGGCTGGACTCCACCGAGTTCGCCGCCGAGCTGCTGCGCCGCCACCGGGTGAGCACGGTCGCGGGTGTGTCCTACGGCGCCTCCTGCGACCGGTTCCTGCGGGTCTCGGTGGGCGCCGAGCCGGAGGAGCGGATCCTGCGCGGGGTCACGGCCATCTGCGATCTCATTGACGAGACCGGCACCGAGGGGCAGGGATGAGCGCACCGGCGGTGGCCTTCCTCGGCTGCGGGCGGATCACCCGCGCGATCGTGACCGGACTGGTCGGGTCCGGCCTGCCGGCGCAGCGGCTGTACGGAGTCTCCCGGCACGGCGGCAGCGCCCGCGCCCTGGCCGCCGACACCGGGCTGATCCCGGCGTCGGACATCGCCGGGGCGGTTCGCCCGGTGAACCTGGTCGTGCTGGCCGTACACCCGCACGAGGCCGCGGACGTGCTCGCCGAACTGCGGCCGTTGCTGAGGCCCGGTCAGGTCCTGGTGTCCCTGGTGGCCTCCTGGCCGGTGGCCACGGTCGCCCGGGCGGCCGGGGACGCGGTTCCGGTGGTGCGGGCGGTCCCGAACGTGGCCGCCGCGGTCCGGGCCGGTGCCACAGCGCTGTCCGCCGGGCCGGGCGCCGAGCCGGACGAGCTGGCTCGGGTGACCGGGCTGTTCGAGCGGCTCGGCCAGGTCTTCGTCGTCGACGACGAGCACATGGAGACGGTGAGCGCGCTCTCGGGGGCGGGCCCCGCGCTGATCGCCCGGTTCGCCCAGGTCCTCGCGGAGGCGGCGGCCGGGCTGGGACTGCCGTACCGGCTCGCCGAGGATCTGGCGCGGCATGCGGTGCACGGCACGGGAGTGCTCCACGCCGGGCCCGACGCGTCCCTGGCCGGCACGGTCGCCGCCGTCAGCTCGCCCGGCGGCATGACGGAACAGGCGCTGGCCACGATGGACCGTCACGGACTGACCCCGGCGACGGCCGCCGCCCTACGAGCCGCCGTAGCCCTGTCACTCGCCCGCACACCGAACCTCGCCCCCGCCCCCGGCCCCGGCCCCGGCCAGGATCCCGGCCCCGGCCAGGATCCCGGCTCCGGCCGCGCACCGGGTGCCGGCGGGGGCGCCCCCGACACCGTTCCCACCCCCGGTCCGTCTCCTCTGTAGGCCTTCCCGTCGTTCCCGAGCACCTCGACTGTGGGAACCCCGGGCCTTGCCCGGGGCAACCCTCGGTCCGTCGCCCGCGGGAGCCCGGGTGGGTCCGTCCGCCTCCGTCCGTGAGCCATCCGCCGTCCGCTCCGATCCCGCCCCGTCCTCGCCGCCGGGACACCGCAGAACTCGCAGGAGTGTTCTTGTCATCAGCGAAAGCCCCCTCCTACCTCACCGTCCTCCGACTGCCCGGAGCGGCCCGCACGTTCGGCGCCGCGCTGGTCGCCCGGTCCGCCTACGGCATCGTCTTCCTGGCGCTGGTGCTGACGGTCGAACGGGCGACGGGCTCGTACGCCGTCGCCGGCGGTGTCCTGGCCGTCTTCGGCCTCACCAGCTCGCTGCTGGCCCCGTACCGCGCCCGCCTCATCGACCGGCACGGCGCGCACCGGGCGCTGCTGCCCATGGCGGTCGGCTGTGCCACACTGCTCGGGCTGTTCGCGGCGGTGGGCTGGCAGCCCGGTGCCTCCCGGGCCGCGCTGTGGGTCCTCGGCGCCGCCGCCGGCGCGTGCGCCCCTCCGCTGGGCCCCTTCATGCGCACACTCTGGCGCGAGCTGGTCGCTGACGACGAGCAACTGCTGCAACGGGCCTACTCGTTGGACACGGTCGCGGAGGACCTGCTCTACGTCGTCGGCCCGTTGCTGACCGGGGCGCTCACGGCGCTCGCGGAGCCCGCCCTCGCGGTGCTGTCGAGCGCGGTGCTGCTGCTCGGCGGCACGGCCGTGCTCGCCACCTCCCCGGTCGCCGCCTCCTTCCGCGGGGCCGTCACCCCGCCGGACACCGGTGGTGAGCGGGCGTCCGTCCCGCCCCGTCGGCAACGGCGCTGGTGGGTGGGCCTGGTCGACCCGGTTCTCGTCACGGCCGGCCTGGGGGCCTGCATGGGCGCCTTCAACCTGCTCGCCGTCGCCTTCGCGGACCGGCACGGGGCGGCCGCCTCCGTCTCCTGGGTGTCGGCGGCGCTCGCGGTCAGCAGCGCGCTGGGCGGCCTGCTCTACGGCGCGGTTCGCTGGCGGCTGTCCACCCGTACCAGGCTGCCGCTCCTGACCGCATTGCTCGGAGTTTTCTGCGTGCTGTCGGGACAGGCCACCGGAATGGTCGGACTGGTCGCACTGGCCGGTGCCGTCGGCTTCCTGATGGCTCCGACCCTGACCACGGCCTATCTGATCGCCGGCGAGGTCGATTCCGAGTCCCGTGGCACGGAGGCCGGTACCTGGGTCAATACGGCCTTCAACACAGGTAATGCGGCCGGGTCGGCGGGTATCGGCTTGCTTCTGTCGCCCCTGCCGCTCGCCTGGTGCTATGCCGTGACCGGCGCTTTCGTGCTGCTGCCCGCGGCGATCGCGGCCCTGTCCGGCACTGCTCGAAAAATTGGTCGAAGTAATCCGGGTGACATTCCGCCGACCGCTGCTACGCTGAATTCCAGTGAAGGTGAGACGCCCTGGAGGGAATAACCTCGGGCTTGTTCTCCGGAGGCTGTTCACCCGGCTTCCAGCTCCTTCCCGGTCTTCCTCCTCAGGCCTCCCTTGGATTTCCCGGATTCCCTCGGTTTCCTTCCCTCTCTTTCGCTCGCCCTGAAATCGCCTCGATTCCCCTCCGCTGCCTTTCCTCGACGGGAGAATTCCGTGACCGTTATCGACAACGCCCCGACCCAGATCGCCGAGGCCCAGAAGGTCCAGGTCCGCTCGGTCTACCAGGAGATCGCCGCCGAGTACGACGAGCGCATCCCGGGCGAGGGCCCCACCGACGAGGGCTTCACCCAGTCCGAGCACGACTTCGTCCTGAGCAAGGTCCGGGCCGGCCAGAAGGTGCTGGACATCGGCTGCGGCACCGGCCGCTTCACCGTCCCCATGGCCGCCGCCGGCGCCCAGGTGACCGGCCTGGACATCTCGCGGGCGATGCTCGACGTCACCGAGGGCAAGCTCGCCGCCCGAGGCCTCTCGGCGGACCTGCACGAGGGCGACATGGCGAACCTGCCGTTCGAGGACGACTCCTTCGACGTGGTCACCAGCATGCTCGCCCTGATGCACATCCCGCTGGAGGACCGCGAGCGGGTCTTCGCCGAGGTGAGCCGGGTGCTGCGGCCGGGCGGACGCTTCGTCATCGGCGTCAAGAACGGCCTGTTCGAGCAGTTCTTCAAGGGTGACCGGTTCGCCGCCGTCGACATCACCGATGTCGAGGGCAAGCAACTGCTGTTCACCGGGACGCGCGGCGGCAACGACCTGACCGCCCCCTGGTACAGCTTCACCCCGCACGAGCTCAAGGCCCTCTTCGCCGCCTCCGGCCTGGTCATGACGCACCTGCGCGGCAACTCCACGATCTCGGCGTGGCTGGCCGACGAGGTCCTCGCCGACAGCGGCGTGGCCGGTGTGGTGCGCGCCCTGGAGAAGAACCTGGGCGACGTCCCGCCGTTCAACTACCTCGGCTACCACATCCTCGTCGAGGCCGTGAAGCCGGGCCGCTGACCGCCCCCGCCCCTCCGTCGGTCGCACCGCCCGAGCGGTGCGGCCGACGGAGACGGCCCCACCCGTGGGCCCTCGCCCCCTCCCACGTCCCGAGGTGTTGCATGGACACGCAGATCGTCGTCGTCAACGACGAGGACCAGTACTCGATCTGGCCCGCCGACCGCCCGATCCCGGACGGCTGGCGTGCCGAGGGCTTCACCGGAGACCGGCAGGCCTGCCTCGCCCGCGTCGCCGAAGTGTGGACCGACATGCGCCCGCGCAGCCTGCGGGAGCCGGAGCCCACCCCGTGAGCAGCGCGACACACGCCCTGACGCACCGGCCGGAGCACGATCCCGGTGCCACCCTCCCGGCGCTGTTCGAGCGGCAGGCGGACCGGCACCCAGAGGCCCTGGCCGTGTCCGCCGAGGACGGGGAACTGACCTACCGTCAGCTCGACGAGGCGGCCAACCACCTCGCCCTGGACCTCATCGCCCAGGGCCTGCGCCCGGGACAGGCCGTGCTCGCCGCGTTCCCGCGCAGCGCCCGTGCGCTCGTGGCCCAGCTGGCCACCTACAAGAGCGGGGCGGTGCACGTGCCGGTCGACCCCGACGCCCCCGGGGAGCGGCTGCGGCTGCTGGCCGCTCGCACCGAGGCGGCCGCGGTGCTGGGCACGGCGGAGCGGATCGGCGACCTGGCCGGCCTCGCCCCACTGTGCCGGGCCGTGCGCCTCGACGAGCGCAGCGCTGAGCGGCCGGCCGCCCGGTCCGGCTCCGAGGATCCCGCCTACATCGTCTTCACCTCGGGCTCGACCGGTGAGCCCAAGGGAGTCGTCGTTCCGCACCGGGCCATCGTCGCCATGACCCTCGCGAGGTTCCTGCACTATCCCGAACCGGTCCGCCGGTTCCTGATGATCTGGCAGATGACCTTCGACGCCGCCATCGGCTGCGTGTGGTGGACCCTGGCCGGCGGCGGCACCGTCGAGCTGGCCCCCGCCTCCCTCGACGGCGTCATGGCCGCGGTGGACGCCCTGCTGGTGTGCGGCGGCCGGATCTCGCACACCGCGATGACGCCTTCGCACTACCACGGTGCGTTGCAGCGGCTGCCCGGCCCGGCGAGCGGCCCCGGCAACGTCGTCGTGGCGGGTGAGCCGTGCCCGCGGCCGCTCGTGGACGATCACGCCCGCCTCCAGCCGGACACCCGGCTGTACAACGAGTACGGGCCCACCGAGGCGGCCGTGTGGTGCACGGGCACCGAGCTGCTGCCCGGCCGGGAGGTCACCGTCGGCCGGGCCGTCGACGGCGCGGAGATCCTCGTCCTGGACGAGTCCGGGCAGGCCCTGCCGCCCGGCGAGCTGGGGGAGATCCACGTCCGCGGCAGCGGCCTCGCCGAGGGCTACCTCGGCGACCCGGAACTCACCGCCCGGCGGTTCACCGACCACCCGGACGGGCGCCGCTACCGCACCGGCGACCTGGGCCGGCTGCTGCCCGACGGACAGCTCGTCGTCATCGGCCGCAGCGACGACCAGCTCAAGATACGTGGCCACCGCGTCGAGCCCGGCGAGATCGAGGCCGTTCTCCAGACCCACCCCGGGGTCGCCCAAGCCGTGGTCACCGAGCGTGACGGCCGCCTGGTCGCCTTCGTCGTACGCCGCGACACCGCGCCGGCCGCGGGTATCGCCGCCCTGGCCTGAGCCCTGCCCGCACAGCCTCTCAGGCCCTGTCATCCGATCGGCACGGCACGTGCTGTGCACTGGAGGGACTTCCATGCCCGATTCAATCTCCCTGCAGGTCAAGCAGGTCTTGGTGGACATCCTCGACCTGGACCTGCCGGCCGGGGACATCCCGGACCAGGCCTCGCTGTACTCCACCACCATCAGCCTGGACTCCCTGACCCTGCTGCGCGTCATCACCGCGATCGAGCGAGGGTTCGACTGCGAGATCGATGACGAGGCCGTGATGACCGCCGAACTCGTCGACGTGGGCAGCCTGGTCGACCTGGTGCGATCCCAACTCGCCCCGACCGGTGTCGGCCCGGAGCTCGCCAGCAGCTGACCCATCCCAAGGAGACGCACCGTGAACACCGGCGCCGAACCGCGCCCCGCCGCCGCGGGCCAGGTTCCCACCCACTGGTACAACGTCATCGCCGACCTCGCCGGCTATGTGCCCGAGGAACGCAAGCCGGCCCAGCAGCCCGGCCGGCACGGACTGCGGCCACAGCTGCCGCTGTCGATCTACCGGCAGAGCGTCAGCGACGAGCCGTACATCGAGATACCGGCCGAGATCCGCGCCCAGTACGAGCGCTGGCGGCCCACCCCGCTGGTCCGGGCGCGCCGGCTCGAGGAGTTTCTCGGCACGCCGGCCCGGATCTACTACAAGTACGAGGCCGCGAGTCCCTCCGGCAGCCACAAGCTGAACTCGGCCATCGCCCAGGCCTACTACTACAAGAAGGCCGGCATCCGGGAACTCGTCACCGGCACCGGCGCCGGGCAGTGGGGCACCGCCCTGGCCATGGCCTGCACCGCCTACGACATGGAGTGCACCGTCTACATGGTGCGGTGCAGCTACGAACAGAAGCCGCAGCGGCGCGTGATGATGGAGCTCAACGGGGCCCGCGTCATCCCCAGCCCGAGTGTGATCACCGAGGCCGGCCGGTCCATCCTGGCCGACGACCCGGACTGCGCCGGCAGTCTGTCGGTGGCCAGCTCCGAGGCCCACGAGCACGCCAACGAGGGCGACGGCGTGCGCTACGCGGCGGGCAGCGGCGACAACCACGTCCTGCTGCACCAGTCGGTCATCGGGCAGGAAGCCCTCGCCCAGCTGCGGGAACTCGGCGAGTACCCCGACACCGTGGTGGCGGCCCTCGGCGCCGGCAGCAACTTCGCGGGCCTCGCCATGCCCTTCCACCGTGACGCCGTCGCCACCGGCCGCCGTACCCGGCTGGTCGCGGTGGAGCCGGCGTCCTGCCCCAAGCTGACCCGCGGTGTGTACACCTGGGACCACCACGACGCGCTCGGCAACACGCCCATGTCGAAGATGTACACGCTGGGCCACACCTTCATCCCCTCGCCCATCCACGCCGGCGGGCTGCGCTATCACGGCGCGGCCCCTGTGATCAGCTGGATGTACCACGAAGGGCTCATCGACGCCGTCGCCTACGGCCAGCGCGCGGTGTTCGAGGCCGGGGTGACCTTCGCCCGGGCGGAACAGGTCATCCCCGCACCGGAGTCGGCCCACGCCATCCGGCACGTCATCGACCGCGCCGTACGCGCCCGCGAGACCGGGACGGCCGAGACCATCCTGTTCAACCTCAGCGGGCACGGACTGATGGACCTCGGCTCGTACGAGAAGTACCTCAAGGGCCTCATGGACGACGATTCCGCGGACGAGGCCGACATCGAGCGGGCCCTGGCCAGGCTGTCCGAGACGGCGATGCGGTAGGGCCGGCCGTGGACCTCACCTGGACCTCCGAGCAGCTCGCCCTGCACGACCGCCTGCGCACCGAGGGCGTCGCGGCGGCCGACTGGCAGGCGCTGGCCGACCTGCACGTCATGGCCCTGCCCGTACCGCGCGAACACGGCGGCCTCGGCCACTCGGCGCTCAGCTGCGCCCTGGCCCTCGAGGGCCTCGGCCACGGCTGCCGGGACCTCGGCCTGCTGATCGCGGCCGGCGCCCACCTGTGGGCCGTCGCACTGCCACTGATGACCTTCGGCACACCGGAACAGCGGCGGGCCTACCTGCCCGGACTGGCCTCGGGCCGGCTGGTCGGCGCCCACGCCATCACCGAGGCCGACGCCGGCTCCGACGCGCTCGCCCTGCGTACCGTGGCCCGGCGCGAGGCCGGCGGTTATGTGCTGACCGGGCGCAAGCGCTTCGTCACCAACGCCCCCGATGCCGACCTTTTCCTCGTCTACGCGACCCTGGACAGCCGGCTCGGCTTCACCGGCGTCACCGCGTTCCTCGTCGAACGCGGCCAGCCCGGCGTCCGGGTGGAGACCGAGCAGCGGAAGATGGGGCTGAACTCGTGCCGCTGGGGCCAGGTCGTGCTCGACGAGTGCGTGGTGCCCGACCGGATGCGACTCGGCGCCGAGAAACAGGGATCGGCGGTCTTCTCGACCGTCATGGCCTGGGAGCGCACCCTGCTGCTCGCGCCCCTGCTCGGCGCCATGGAACGGCAACTGGAGGAGTGCGTCGAGCGAGCCCGGGCCCGGCGGCAGTTCGGCCGGCGCATCGGCTCCTTCCAATCGGTGGCCAACCGGATCGTCGACATGCGGCTGCGCCTGGAGACCTCACGCGCTCTGCTGCGCTCGGCCGCCTGGGAACTGGACCACGGCCCCACGGGCGGCGGCCGGCGGTCCTCCTCCCCGCTGCCCGAGCTGGTCAAGTTGCAGGTGAGCGAGGCCGCGGTGGCCACCTTCGAGGACGCCATGCAGATCTTCGGTGGCCACGGCTACACCGAGGACGCCGGAATCGAGGAGCGGCTGCGCGACGCGCTGGGGACCCGGATCTCCTCCGGGACCTCTGACATGCAACGCGACGTCGTCGCCGCCAAGCTCGGAGTGAGGTGAACGTGTCGGAGCAGACAGACGTTCCCGTGACGCGGCGGACGCCCGCCCACGAAGGAACGCTGACCGCCCTGCTGGAAACCGCGGTCCGCGATCACCCCGACGCCGTCGCGGTCCGGGAGCGGCGGCGCCGGGTCGACTACAGGGAACTGGACGGCGTCAGCAACTGCGTGGCCACCGCTCTGACCGGCCCGGGGCCGCTCGCGGGCCGCCGGGTCGGCGTCTGGCTGAACAAGTCGGTCGAGGCCGTCGCCGCCCTGCACGCCGTCCTGCGGTGCGGGGCCGCGTACGTGCCCATCGACCCGACCGCGCCGCCGCGGCGCGCCGCGGCCGTGCTGGCCGACAGTGGTGCCTCTTGGCTGATCACCACCCCGGAGCGGGCCCGGAGCCTGCGCCATCACGCCCCGCGGGCGGCGGACGGGCTGGCCGTCCTGTCCGTCGGCGCGGATGACACCGCTTCCCCGGCGACCGGAGCCGACGCCACCTGGGAGGAGGCCCTCACCCGGTACGCCGACGCCCCGCCCGTGCGGGCCTCGGTCGCCCCGGACGACATCGCCTACCTCCTTTACACCTCCGGCTCCACCGGTACCCCCAAGGGCGTGGTGCTCACCCACGCGGCCGCCCGGGCCTTCGTCGACTGGGCCGCCGACGAGTTCGCGCTGACCTCCGGGGACGTCCTGGCCAGCCACGCCCCCTTCCACTTCGACCTGTCCGTCCTGGACCTGTTCGGCGCCGCCGCCTGCGCCGGCTCCGTCGCCCTCGTCCCCGAGAGCGCGCAGGGGCTGGGCCGCGCCCTGGCCCGGTTCGCCGTCGAACAGGAGGTGTCGGTGTGGTACTCGGTGCCCACCGCGCTGCGGCGCATGGTGGAGGCTCCGGGCGGCGAGCTGGCCGGGGCCCGGCTGCGGGTGGTCGCCTTCGCCGGGGAGGAGTACCCGACCCGGCACCTGCGCGCCCTGCACGGCGCGCTGCCCACCGGCACCGCCCTGTACAACCTGTACGGGCCGACCGAGACCAACGTGTGCACCTTCCACCGGCTCGGCCCGGACGACCTCGCCGAGGACGCGCCCCCGGCCCCGCCCATCGGACGCCCCTGCCCCTACGCCACCGTGTTCCTGCGGGGACCGGACGGCGCCGCCCTGCCGGAGACCGGTGAGCAGGCCGGGGAACTGTGCGTGGCCGGGCCCTCGGTCATGCGTGGGTACTGGAACGACACGCAGAAGACGGCCGCCGCCTTCACGGAGCACGCCGGCCGGCGGTACCACCGCACCGGAGACCTGGTGCGGCGCCGTGCCGACGGCCTCCTGGTCTACGTCGGACGCGAGGACACGATGGTGAAGGTCAAGGGCCACCGCGTCGAACTGGGGGAGATCGAGGCGGTCCTGGACGGCCGCGGCGACGTGGCGGAGGCCGTGTGCGTCATCATCCGGGACCCCGAGGGCGGCGACCGGCTGGCCGCGTTCGTCACCGCCGCGCCCGGCACCGCCCCTGACCCCCGCGAACTGAGGCGGCACTGCCGGGACTTCCTGCCGGGATACATGGTCCCCGAGCACGTCGAGGTGGTGCCCGCCCTGGACTACACCTCCACCGGCAAGATCGACCGCAGGTCCCTGGCCCTGCGCGTACCCGCGGGGCGGTGAGCGGTGCACACGCTCGTCCACAAACGCCAGCTGGCGGCCCACACCCTGGAGACCTGGGAGTGGGCGAGCCCGTCGCTGGGCCGCGTCAAACGCGCCAGCGTGCTGGTGCCCCGGTCGTGCACGGCCGAGGGGCGCGACGTGTCCGCGCTCTATCTGCTGCACGGGTTCGGCGGCAGCCGCACCACCTGGCTGACCGGCACCCGGCTGACCGAGCACCTCGCGGGCATGGAACTGCTGGTGGTCCTGCCGGAGAGCGGCCGGCGCTGGTTCATCAACGACCACCGCGGATTCCGCTACGAGGACTATCTCGTCGACGAACTGATCCCGTTCGTCGACGACCGTTACGCCGTGCACCTGAGAGAGGGCGTCCGCGGTGTGGGCGGGTTCTCGATGGGCGGCGCCGCCGCGTTGATGCAGGCGCTGCGCCATCCCCGCCTGTTCGACGTGGTGCTCAGCCACGCCGGCGCGTTCGAGGCGCCTTCGCGGGTCGGTGACCCGTACGCCGGGCTGCGCCGCGACCCGGTCACGGCGATCCCCACCACGGAGGCCCACGAGCGAGTGTGGGGACCGCCCGGCAGCGCGGTGCGCGGCCGGTACGACCTGAAGGCGCTGCTGGCAGCCCACGACGGAGGCGGCCTGTCCGTCTACGCCGACGTGGGAGTCGACGACTATCCCCGGATCCTGCGGATGAACCGGGAGACCGCGCGGAAGCTGGCCGCTTCCGGGATCGACACGGAGTTCGCCGAGCGCCCCGGCGGTCACGATCTGGCATTCCTGGACCGGGCGCTTCCCCATTCCCTTTCCTTCGCCGCGAACAGGCTCAAGAGGAGCTGACAGATGTGTGGAATTGCCGGCTGGGCGGACGTGCGGCGCGACCTGACACAGAGCGGACCGGTCGTCGAACGCATGACCAAGACGCTCGTCCCCCGGGGGCCCGACGCCCAGGAGACCTGGCTCTCGCCGCACGCCGTCCTGGGGCACAGCCGCCTCGCCGTCATCGACCTCGACGGCGGACGGCAGCCCATGGTGCGCACCGGCCGGGCCGGTGGCCGGGTGGCCCTCACCTTCAGCGGCGAGATCTACAACTTCCGTGAACTGCGCGCCGAACTGTCCGCGCTGGGCTGGACGTTCCGCACCCGTTCGGACACCGAGGTGCTGCTCACCGCCTACCTCGAATGGGGCACCGACTGCGCCCACCGGCTGAACGGCATGTACGCCTTCGCTGTCTGGGACGAGCGGGAGCGCCGGCTGGTCCTGGTCCGCGACCGGTTCGGCGTCAAGCCCCTCTACTACGCCCGCGTCGGTGGCGGGGTGGTCTTCGGCTCCGAGCCCAAGGCCCTGCTCGCGCACCCGGAGATATCGGCTGAGCTGGACGCGGAGGGCGTCGCCGAGCTGATGGCGGTGCCGAGGGCCCGCACCCCCGGGCACGGCACCTTCCGGGGCATCCACGAGGTCAGGCCCGGCCACCTGGTGGTCGCCACCGACACCGGCGTACGGGAAAGCGCGTACTGGAGGCTCGAAGCGCGCCCGCACACTGACGACTTCACCACCACGACCGCCACCGTGCGCTCCCTGCTGGAGGACATCGTCGACCATCAGGTGGTCGCGGACGTGCCCGTCGGCACGCTGCTGTCCGGCGGCATCGACTCCAGTGCGGTGACCGCGCTGGCCGCCCGGGCGCTCGGCGGCGGTCTGACCAGCTTCGCGGTCAACCCGCCCGCCGCCGAAGGCCCCGGCTCCGACACCTGGCGGCCCAGCCCCGACGGGCCCTTCGCCGCGCTGGTGGCCTCTTCGCTGGGCATCGGGCACGTGGTGACCGACATCGACGTGGACACCCTCGTCGAGCGGTTCGACGCCGGGTTGCAGGCCCGCGACCTGCCCGGCTGGGGTGACCTCGACACCACCATGTACCTGTTGTTCCAGACGATCCGCCACCACTGCACGGTCGCGCTGTCCGGTGAAGCGGCGGATGAGATGTTCGGCGGTTATCTGTGGCAGCTCGACCCCCGGTATGTCTCCCATCCCTCCTTCCCCTGGATGTACGGCCGCCGCCGCCCCGAGTTCCTGCTGCGCGAGGAGGTACGCCGGCTGATCGAGCCCGACCGCTACGAGGCCGACCGCTATCACCAAGCGCTGGCGGAGGTGGACCGGTTGGCCGGCGAGGACGCCGAACGGCGGCGCGAGCGAGAGGTGTTCCACCTGGGCCTGACCCGCTGGCTGCCGGCGCTGATGGACCGCCAGGACCGGCTCAGCATGGCGGTGGGCCTGGAGGTCCGGGTGCCGTTCGCCGACCACCGCCTCGCCGAGTACCTCTTCAACGTCCCCATGCGGCTGAAGCGGCACGCCGGCATGCCCAAGGCGGTCCTGCGCGAGGCGGCCCGCGGCCTGCTGCCCGACGAGGTCGTCGACCGGCCCAAGAGCGCCTACCCGGTCAGTCGTAACGACACCTATGTGGCCCGGATGCGCGAGCTGGTCATGGACCTGCTGGCCGACCCGCACGCCCCGGTCTTCGACCTCGTCGACCGTGAACGGGTCCGTACGGCGCTCACCGCGGACCTCGACGACCTGCCCGGCCCCATCACCGCGGTCACACCCGCCATCAGCCTGTCCTACCTGCTGGAGCTGAACAGCTGGTTCCAGCGGTACGACGTACGCCTCACCCTGTGAGACGGCACAACGCACGGAGCGGCCATGAGCACCCGACCACCCGCCTCGGCCGAACTCGGGACATCCGCCGGAGGCGCGCCGTGATCGAGGGAATCCTGCCGGCCACGGTGGCCTGCGCCGAGGTGTTCCGCGACCTGCCGGACGCGGTCCTCTTCCCCGAGGAGCAGGCCGCCGTCCGCGGCGCGGTGGAGACCCGGCGTACCGAGTTCCGGACCGTGCGGCACTGCGCCCGCACGGCCCTCGGTGATCTGGGGGTGCCACCCGCCCCCATCCTGCCCGGGCCGCGCCGCGAACCGCGCTGGCCGGACGGCATCGTCGGCAGCATGACGCACTGCGCGGGCTACCGGGCCGCCGCCGTGGCCCGCGCCGCCGACATCGCCTCACTCGGCATCGACGCCGAACCGCACAAGGCGCTGCCGGACGGGATGCTGCCATCGGTGGCCCGCCCGGAGGAGATCGCCCGGCTCACCCGGCTGTACGCCCGCAGCCCGGATGTCCACTGGGACCGGCTCACCTTCAGCGCCAAGGAGTCGGTCTACAAGGCCTGGTTCCCGCTCGCCCGCCGCTGGCTCGGCTTCCATGACGCCAGTTTGACGATCGACCCGGACCGGCAGGCCTTCGAGGTGGTCCTGCTCGACCACCAGCTGCCCGTGGACGGGCGGACCCTGGTCGCCCTGTCCGGGCGATGGACCGTCGAGAACGACCTGATCACCACCAGCGTGGTGATCGACGCGCCCACCGCGGCCTGACCTCCCGCCCCCTGCGCAACCCGAGGAGCCCCGCCATGCGCTGGACCAGCACCCTGCCCTCCCGACCGGCTCCGGGCCAGGACCCGAGCGCCATGCCGAGCCCCGTCCGGACCGCGGTGCCCCGGCGGCTGCTGATGTGCCGGCCCCAGTACTTCGAGGTCAGCTATCGCATCAACCCGTGGATGGACCCCGACCGGCCGGTGGACACCGCGCTGGCCCTGGCACAGTGGGAGCGGCTGCGCGGGCTGTACGAGTCGCTCGGGCACACCGTGGAGGTGATCGACCCGCTGCCCGGGCTGCCGGACATGGTCTACGCCGCCAACGGGGCCACTGTTTTCGACGGCAAGGTGCTCGGCGCCCGCTTCCGCCACCTGGAGCGGACCGCGGAGGGGCCCGCCTACCTCGACTGGTTCACCCGCCGGGGCTTCACGGAGATCCTGTGGCCGGAGCACGTCAATGAGGGGGCGGGCGACTTCCTGCGGGCGGGTGGGACGATCCTCGCCGGTACCGGCTTTCGCACCGACCCCCGCGCACACGCCGAGGCCCAGGAGTTCTTCGGCCTGCCCGTGGTCGGTCTGACCCTCGTCGACCCCCGCCATTACCACCTGGACACCGCGCTGGCCGTCCTGTCACCGGACGAGATCATGTACTACCCCGAGGCCTTCACTCCGGGCAGCCGCGCCGTCCTGCGCTCGATGTTCCCGGACGCGATGGTGGCCTCGGACGAGGATGCCGCGGCCTTCGGCCTCAACGCCTTCTCCGATGGGTTGAACGTCCTCCTTCCCAAGGCCGCCACGGGCCTCATCCGGCAACTGAGGGACCGTGGTTTCCAGCCCATCGGCATCGATCTCGCCGAACTCCTCAAGGGCGGAGGCAGCGTCAAGTGCTGCACCCTCGAGCTCCAGGGAGCCTGAGACCGACATCCCTGGGCACCGGCTCGCCGAAGGCCCACCGGGAGGCGGGTCCCGCGCTCGCGCAGCTGCGGGAGCTCATCCCCGGCATCCACCCCGCGGTGCCGGCCGACTACGGGGTCCCACCAGCACGGGTGACGGTGTTCTCCACAGCCGTGCGGTTGTCCACAGGGGCTGACACGGGGCGGGTGAGCGGCTGTACGGTCGGCACGAACCGATGCAGGGACGGGTGCGTGAGGACGGGGGAGGCGGTCGGAGTGACCGAGGTGACGGAGCGGGAAGAGGGCCGGGCCGAGCGCGGCGAGGGCGGGGCCGAGCGCGGCGAGGGCGCCGCGGGGCGGAGGCTGCCTCGCGTGCGGGGATTCGCCGAGTGGCCCGCGCAGGGCTCACCCAAGGAGGAGGGCAAGGCGCTGCGGGCACGGGTGCCGCGGCACGCGCACGCCCTGCTCGCCCTGGAAGCCTCCCGCCCCGACGCGGTGACCGCGGTCGAGGAATCCAGCCGCGACCGCATACCCGAGCTGGCGCCGCTCCGGATCGGCCGGATGGCGGCCACGCCGTTCGCCTTCCTCCGGGGCTCCGCCGGACTCATGGCGTACGACCTCGCGCACAGCCCCGTGACCGGGATCGGCGCCCAGATCTGCGGCGACGCGCACGCGGCCAACTTCGGCCTCTACGGTGACGCCCGCGGCGGCCTGGTCATCGACCTGAACGACTTCGACGAGACGGTGCACGGCCCCTGGGAATGGGACCTCAAGCGGCTGGCCGCCTCGCTGGTCCTGGCCGGCCGGGAGGCGGGCGCCGACGAGGACACCTGCCGTGCGGCGGCCCACGACGCGGTCGGCGCCTACCGCCGGACCATGCGGCTGCTGGCGAAGCTGCCCGTGCTCGACGCGTGGAACGCCATCGCGGACGAGGAACTGGTCTCCCACACCGACGCCCACGACCTGCTCGGCACCCTGGAACGGGTCTCGGAGAAGGCCCGGGGCAACACCAGCGGACGCTTCGCGGCGAAGTCGACGGAACCGACCCCGGACGGCGGGCGCCTGTTCGTGGACGCCCCGCCGGTGCTGCGCCGGGTGCCGGACGCCGAGGCGGCGATCGTCGCGGCGGCACTGGAGGAGTACACGACCACCCTGCCCGAGGACCGGCTGCCGCTGCTCGCGCGGTACGCGGTGCACGACGTGGCCTTCCGCGTGGTCGGCACGGGCAGCGTCGGCACCCGCTCGTACGTCGTCCTGCTCCTGGACCACCGCGGGGAACCGCTGGTGCTCCAGGTGAAGGAGGCGCGTCCGTCGGCGCTGCTGCCGCATCTGCCGGCGGCCGGATTCGACGCGCCGACGGTGGATCACGAGGGACGGCGGGTCGTCGCCGGACAGAAGCGGATGCAGGTGGTCAGCGACATGCTGCTCGGCTGGACGACGGTCGACGGCCGGCCCTTCCAGGTCCGCCAGTTCCGCAACCGCAAGGGCAGCGTGGACCCCGCCGCCCTCGCCGCCGACCAGCTGGACGATTACGCCCGCATGACCGGCGCCCTCCTGGCCCGCGCCCACTCCCACAGCGCCGACCCGCGCCTGATCGCCGGGTACTGCGGCAAGAACGACGAGCTGGACGAGGCGATGGCCGCGTTCGCTGTCACCTACGCCGACCGCACGGAGGCCGACCACGCGGAGCTGGTGGCGGCGGTGCGGGCGGGGAAGGTCGCGGCGGAGGTGGGGGTGTGAGGGTGGGGTGGTAGGGCGGTGCTGAGGTGCTGAGGTGTTGGTTGGTGACCGGTACCGGGTCTGGTTGGTGAGTGGGGCCTGGTCTGGTTGGTGACTGGGGCTTCAGCCGGGTGGAGGTGAGGCGGGCCCGGGTTCAGGCGAGGTGAGCTCGGGCAGGCCCGGGCTCGGGTGAGGTGGGCTCGGGCAGGGCGGGCTCGGGTGAGGTGGGCTCGGGCATGGTGGGCTCGGGTGAGGTGGGCTCGGGCAGGGCGGGCTCGGGCGAAGGTGTTGCCGGGGTCCTGAAGGCCGTGCGTGCCCTGCGCGGCTTGGTCTTGGTGCGTGGTGGGGCCTGGGGAGGGTTCGGAGGGGTTGGCGGGGGCGGAGGGGGAGGGGGGAGGGAGGGGGGACCCCCCGGAGGACGTGGAGCGGGTGGTGGTGTGGCCTACGCTGGTCGGGTGACCACCCCGGAAGCTGAGCAGCCCCAGTCCGTGTCGGCCGATGGTCCGCAGGCCCGGCCCGAGGAGCGGCTGGAGCGGGCCGTGCGGGCGGCCGAGCAGGCGCTGATCGAGTTCGAGATCGCGGTGGAGACGTTCCGCGTCGAGGTGGAGAACTTCTCCCGGCTGCACCATCAGCGGCTCGGCCCGATGTACGCCCGCCTGGAAGAGCTGGACGCGGAGATAGCCGAGGCCAAGGCCGCGTTGACCGGTGATCCCGAGGATCTGCGCAGGGCGCAGGAGCTGCGCGCCCGGGTGATGCCGATGCCGTCCGTGGAGGAGTTGTTCCACGGGTGGATGGACGGCCACGGCCTGTTCCCCGAGGCCGCCGCGATGCTCACGGACCAGCCGGTACGGCCCCCGCAGCGGGTGCGTCCGAGCGAGGAGGCCCGTCGGCTCTACCGCGAGCTGGCCCGCAAGGCCCACCCCGACCTTGCGCAGGAGGAGGGCGAGCGGGCGCGGCGCGAGGAGTTCATCACGCGGGTGAACGCCGCCTACGCGCGCGGCGACGAGGCGCTGCTCAAGGAGCTGGCCGAGGAGTGGGCGGCCGGCCCGGTGCAGAAGGAGCGGCTGCCGAGCCGCAGCGAGGAGCTGTACGCCCGCCTGGACTGGCTCGCCCAGCGCAAGGAGCTGCTCACGGTGGTCGCGCGGGAGCTGGAGGAGAGCGCGATCGGCGCCATGCTGCGGCTCGCGCCGGACGACCCGGACCGGCTGCTCGACGAGATCGCCGAACAGCTGCTGGCCGAGGTGGCCCAGCGGGAGTCCGAGCTGGCGGCGCTGCGGGCGCGGACGGGACCCTGAGCCGACGTCCGGGCGGGACGGCGGTACAGCGGATACGACGCATACGGCGGATACGGCGGATACGGCGGCAGGCATCCGCGACAGGCTGCACGGGACTGCACAGGACTGCACGGGACTGCATGGCGCCGTAAGGGCCTTACGGGCCACGCGGGCCACGCGGGCCGTGCGGGCCGTGCGGCCACCCGAGCTCTGCCCCACGGGCTGGGTGCGCCCAGAGGTCCGGTGCCGCGTCGCTCGCCGCGTCGTTCCGGTAGCGTCGGGAGCATGAATTTCGGAGCTGGGGTGCCCACGGTGCAGGTCACCGATCTGAAGGACGACGACTTCCTGCTGGACGTCCGTGAGGACGACGAGTGGCAGGCGGGTCACGCCGAGGGGGCGCTGCACATTCCCATGAGTGAGTTCGTCGCGCGGTACGGCGAGCTGACCGAGGCGGCGCCGCAGGACGGCCGCGTCAACGTCATCTGCCGCTCCGGCGGTCGCTCGGCCCAGGTCACCATGTACCTCGCCCAGCAGGGCATCGACGCCGCCAACGTCGACGGCGGTATGCAGGCGTGGGAGGCGGCCGGCCGCCCCGTCGTGAACGGGGCGGGGCAGCCGGGCTACGTGCTGTAGCCGCAGGGAACGCCGGAGCGGCTCAGCGGTCGAAGTCCAGTTCCACCCGCTCCGTCACCGGATGCGACTGGCAGGCCAGTACGTATCCGGCTTCCGTCTCCTCCCTCTCCAGCGCGTAATTGCGGTCCATGCGTACCTCGCCGGAGACCAGGAAGGCCCGGCAGGTGCCGCACACGCCGCCCTTGCAGGCGTACGGCGCGTCGGGCCGGTTGCGCAGCACCGTCTCCAGCAGGGATTCGCCGTCGCGTACGGGCCAGGTGCCGCCGCGGCCGTCGAGCCGGGCCGTCACCGTGCTGTGCGTGAGGGCGGGTCCGGCCGGCGCGGTGGCGGGGCCGGCGTCCACGTGGAAGATCTCCTCGTGGATCCGGGCGCGCGGCACCTCCAGGTCGCGCAGTGCCCGCTCCGCGCCCTGGACCAGTCCGTACGGCCCGCACAGGAACCATCCGGCGACGTCCGCCACGGGCAGCAGTGCGGGCAGCAGGCCGGTCAGCCGTTCCCGGTCGAGCCGCCCGGACGGCAGGCCCGCCTGCTGTTCCTCCCGGGAGAGCACGGTGACCAGCTGCAACCGCTCCGGGTAGCGGTCCTTCAGGTCGGCGACCTCTTCGAGGAACATCGTCGAGGTGGTCGTGCGGTCGCTGCGGATCAGGCAGAACCGGGCGCGGGGCTCGCGGGCGAGCAGGGTGGAGACGATCGACAGCACCGGGGTGATGCCGCTGCCGCCGACGATCGCCGCGTACAGCCCCGGTGCGGGCTCCAGGGTGAAGCGGCCGGCGGGGGTCATCACCTCCAGCTCGTCCCCGAGGTTGATCTCTTTCAGCGCGTACGTCGAGAACGCGCCGCCCTCGACCATCCGCACTCCGACGCGCAGTTCCCGGGGGCCCTCGCCGTCGGGTGCCGGGGAGCAGATCGAGTACGTCCGGCGGATCTCCGTGCCGTCCACGGTGCGGCGCAGCGCCAGGTGCTGGCCGGGCGCGTGCCGGTACTGATCGCGCAGCTCCGGGGGGACGGCGAGGGTCAGGGCGACGGAGTCGTCGGTGAGCCGGTCGACCGCGGTGACCCGGAGTGTGTGGAAGCGGGCCATCACAACTCCTTGAAGTGGTCGAACGGTTCACGGCAGGCGAGGCAGCGGCGCAGCGCCTTGCACGCGGTGGAGGAGAAACGGCTGAGCAGTTCGGTGTCGGCGGAGCCGCAGTGCGGGCAGCGGACGGGGTCGTCTTCCGGGCCGGCCTGCCGGGTGCGGGTCGGGCCCAGGGTTACCGGCACCGGTCCGCGGGCGCGGTGGGCGCGCGGCGGGGCGATGCCGAACTCCCGCAGCTTGCGGCGGCCTTCGTCGGTGATGTCGTCCGTGGACCAGGCGGGCGCGAGCACCGTGCGGACGGTGACGTCGCGTACGCCGTGCTCGTGCAGCACCCGTTCTATGTCCAGCGACATGGTCTCCAGGGCGGGGCAGCCGGTGTACGTCGGGGTCAGCTCGACCTCGACGGTGTCCGCGTCGCGGACGTGCACCGCGCGCAGGACGCCCAGCTCGCGCAGGGTGAGGACGGGCAGTTCGGGGTCGGGGACCGAGCCGGCGAGTTCCAGCAGTTCCGCCTCCAGCGGGGTGACCGTCACCATGACGCCCCCGGGTGGCTGCGGTGCAGGTGCTGCATCTCGGCGAGCATCCGGCCGAACGGCTCGGTGTGCAGTCCCTCCCGGCCGGCGCCGGCCGACCAGGCGCCGGTGCGCGGGCCTTCGGGCACGGTCAGGGTGGCCCGGCGCAGTACCTCGCCGACGGACTCCAGCCAGGCGGCGTCCAGTGCCGGGGCGTCCACGTCCAGGCCGTCCACGGGACGGAACATCTCGCCGGTGAACCGCCACAGCGCGTCGCAGGCCCGCTGCATGCGCCGCCGGCTCTCCTCGGTGCCGTCGCCGAGGCGCAGGGTCCACTGTTCGGCGTGGTCGCGGTGGTAGGCGACCTCCTTGACGGCCTTGGCGGCGAGTCCGGCGAACGGGCCGTCACCGCTGGCGAGGCGGTCGTAGAGCAGGTGCTGGTAGGTCGAGAAGTACAGCTGGCGGGCGATGGTGTGCGCGAAGTCGCCGTTGGGCTGTTCCACCAGCTGGAGGTTGCGGAAGGCGCGCTCCTCGCGCAGGTACGCCAGTTCGTCCTCGTCGCCGACCATCGACAGCAGCACCCGGGCCTGGCCGAGCAGGTCCAGGGCGATGTTGGCGAGGGCGACCTCCTCCTCCAGGACGGGGGCGTGGCCGGCCCATTCGCCGAGGCGGTGGGAGAGCACCAGGGCGTCGTCGCCGAGGGCGAGGGCGGCCGTCGTGGGAACCGTGCTGGTCGTCACAGGTGCTGCACCCCCTCGGGGATCTCGTAGAACGTCGGGTGGCGGTAGGGCTTGTCAGCGGCCGGCTCGAAGAACGGGTCCTTCTCGTCGGGGGAGGACGCGGTGATCGCCGAGGACGGCACGACCCAGATGGAGACGCCCTCGCCGCGCCGCGTGTACAGGTCGCGGGCGTTGCGCAGGGCCAGCTCCGCGTCCGGCGCGTGCAGGCTGCCGGCGTGGGTGTGGGCGAGGCCCCGGCGCGAGCGCACGAAGACCTCCCACAGGGGCCAGTCGGTGGTGGTCATGCCCGCGCCTCCTCGCGCTCGCCGGTGTGCTTGGCCGCGTAGGCGGCGGCCGCCTCGCGGACCCAGGCGCCCTCTTCGTGGGCGCGCCTGCGCTGGTTCAGGCGCTGTTCGTTGCACGGTCCGTTGCCCTTGAGGACCTCCCAGAACTCCGTCCAGTCGATCGGGCCGAAGTCGTAGTGCCCCCGCTCCTCGTTCCACCGCAGGTCCGGGTCGGGGAGGGTGAGGCCCAGGGACTCGGCCTGCGGGACGCAGATGTCGACGAAGCGCTGGCGCAGCTCGTCGTTGGAGTGCCGCTTGATCTTCCAGGCCATCGACTGCGCCGAGTGCTGCGACTCGTCGTCGGGCGGGCCGAACATCATCAGGGACGGCCACCACCAGCGGTTCACCGCGTCCTGTGCCATCGCGTGCTGTTCGGGGGTGCCGCGGCTGAGCGCCAGCAGCAGTTCGTACCCCTGGCGCTGGTGGAAGGACTCCTCCTTGCAGATGCGGACCATCGCGCGTGCGTACGGGCCGTAGGAGCAGCGGCACAGAGGGACCTGGTTGGTGATCGCGGCGCCGTCCACCAGCCAGCCGATGGCGCCGACGTCGGCCCAGGTCAGCGTGGGGTAGTTGAAGATCGACGAGTACTTCTGGCGGCCCGCGTGAAGCTTGTCCAGCAGCTCGTCGCGGCTCGTGCCGAGCGTTTCCGCCGCGCTGTAGAGATACAGGCCGTGGCCGGCCTCGTCCTGGACCTTGGCCATCAGGATGGCCTTGCGGCGCAGTGAGGGCGCGCGGGTGATCCAGTTGGCCTCCGGCTGCATGCCGATGATCTCGGAGTGGGCGTGCTGGGCGATCTGCCGGACGAGCGTCGCCCGGTAGGCGTCGGGCATCCAGTCGCGCGGCTCGATGCGCTCGTCGGCGGCCACCGCGGCGTCGAAGGCGCGCTGGTACGCGGCCGTGTCGCCGGCCGTCTCACCGGCGGTGTCCTGTGTGCCGTACGCCTGACCGCGGGCCGTGTGCGGCGCGGCTGCTGTCGCCATGAGGTCCCCCTCGACCTGGGCTCCGCGAGGAGCAAGCTCCCGACCGATCGTTCGGTTCGTGCGCTTCCATGGTGAGACGGGCGCCGTAAGGTGTCAACCGCTGTGGATAACCTGCGGCGGTGGCTGTGGACGACGGGCGCGGCCGGCCGAAAGGGCTGTGCCGGGCGGGCGCCGCTGAGTAGCGTTCGCCTGCGGGCGCCCGCGGGACTGGTGTGCGCGGGTGTGCGGGGCGGTGAGGGCTTCGCGCCGGTCTCGCCGCCGGCGCCACGGCGGACTCAGGGCTTCGCGGACGGGCGGGCGGAGAAGACGGACCGGATATCGGGAACGGGGCGGGCGGAATGGACGCGCACGGCGGCGCAGAGGACGCGTACGGGGAAGGCGCGGGTGTTCCGGCCGAACGGGCCGATGGAAGGCCTTCGGCGAGTGTGGCCAAGGGCGCCGACGGGCCTGACGGCGCTGGTGGTGCGTTCGGTGTTCAGACGGCCGACTCGCCGCAGCCTGCCGGGTCCGCCGGGTCCGCCGGGTCCGCCGGGTCTGCCGGGTCCGCCGAGTCTGCCGGGTCCGCCGAATCTGCCGCGTCCGCCGAGCCGGTCAGCGCCCGCACCGGGGTCGCCGCGCTCTCCCTGCGCTATCAGATCGGCGTGGCCCTGGCGCTCGCCGTGGTCGCGGCGACCGTCTGCGTGCACTTGGGGATGGTGTTCCTGCACGTCGCGCCGTCGAACACGGTGACCAAGGCGCACGGTGAGGCGATCGACGACTGGATCTACCCCGAGTTCGAGCAGAACTGGAAGCTGTTCGCGCCGAACCCGCTCCAGCAGAACATCGCCGTCCAGGTGCGCGCCCAGGTCCGCACCGCGGACGGCGCCACCCGCACCACCGGCTGGTACGACCTGTCCGCCGAGGACGGCCGGGCCATCGACGGCAATCTGCTGCCCAGCCACACCCAGCAGAACGAGCTGCGCCGCGCGTGGGACTTCTACACCGCCACGCACACCGGTGGGAACCGGGCCACCGCCTCGCGCGGCGCGCTCGCCGAGACGTATCTGCGCCGGATCGTCGTGCTGCGGCTGCACCGCGCGGAGGCCGCCGGACCGGGCGGCGCCGTCGAACGCGTCCAGGTCCGCTCCCGTACCACCCCCGTGCGCCCGCCGCGGTGGAGCGACGAGCGGATCTCGCTGAAGCCGGTCTACCGGGAGCTGTCCTGGTGGACGGTGCCGGCGGACGAGACCCGGGGAGGTGTGGGGTGAATCGCTTCGCCCTCGCGCTCTCCGGCGCCATCGCCCGGGTCACCGAGACCGCTCACGGCCCGTACCAGACCGCCGTCGTCCGTATCGGCTTCGCCGCGACCTGGCTGCTGTTCCTGCTGCGCGAGTTCCCGCACCGCGCGGAGCTGTACGGCCCCGACGGACCGTGGAGCTGGCGTCTCGCCGACGAGCTGATCGCGCAGAACGGCGCCTTCACCGTGCTGATGTGGTCCGGCGGGCGGGTCTGGTTCGAGATCGTCTACGGCTTCGCCGTGCTGGCCGCCCTGCTGCTGCTGGTGGGCTGGCGGACCCGCACCTCGGCCGTGCTCTTCATGGTGGGCGTGCTGTCGCTGCAGAACCGCAGCGTCTTCATGGGCGACGGCGGCGACAACGTCGTGCACCTCATGTGCGTCTACCTGGTCTTCACGCGGTGCGGCCGGGTCTGGTCGCTCGACGCGCGACGCGTCCGCCGCGTCCGGGAAGCGCACGCGCGCGGGGAGCGGTTCCCGGACCGGACCGGGCCCGCGCTGTGGGCCGTACTGGGGCTGGCGCTGGCCGCGGCCACCGCGGCGGGCCGGCTCGACGGCGACCCGATGGTGCCCGCGCTGCTGTGGGGCTGCCTGCTGGCGCAGGCCCTGTGGTGGCTGGTCGGCCGCTACGCGCGTACCGCGCAGCCGCGGATCCTGCTCGACGTGATCGCCAACATCCTGCACAACGGCGCCCTGCTGGTGATCATGGCCGAGGCGTGCCTGATCTACGCCACGGCCGGCTGGTACAAGATCCAGGGCTCCCGCTGGCAGGACGGCACCGCCGTCTACTACCCCCTCCACCTCGACTACTTCTCCCCGTGGCCCGCCCTCGCCGACGCGCTCGCCGCCAGCGGCACCATGGTGATGCTGGTGACGTACGGGACGGTCCTGGTGCAGGTGGCCTTCCCGTTCACGCTGCTTCACCGGCGGGTGAAGAACGTGCTGCTCGCCGCGATGATCACCGAGCACCTGGTGATCGCCGTGGTCCTCGGGCTGCCGTTCTTCTCGCTGGCCATGATCGCGGCGGACGCGGTGTTCCTGCCGACGGCCTTCCTGCGCCGCCTGGGCGGCTGGGCGGCACGCGCGCGGGGCCGGCTGCTCCCCCGCGCGGGTCGAGGCGGCCCGGTGCCCGGCCCGCCCGCCCCGGAGCGGGCCGCACCCAGCCACGCCGGCTCTCCGGCCGCGTAGGCGGCACGACCGCAGGCCGGCCGCAGGGGTTCCGCACGGTCACTCAGGCTGCACGGCCGTACGGCCCGTACGTGGCCGCGTAGGCTGCCCGCATGAACGACCCCGTGAGCCGCAGGCACGGTCACGACGCGGCGGGCCCCACCGATTCCACCGATGCCGGAAGCCGCGCGGTGGACGGCTCCTCCGGGCCGCCGGAACCGGCGCGTCCCACCGACCCCGTGTCCGCGTGGCACCGGCTCACCGCCACCTGTGTGCTGCTGGACGGCTTCCACGCCCTCAAGCACGCCGTCCGCTTCGGCGCCGAGATCCCCGTGGCCGTCGCCGTCGACCGGGGCGCCGCGCTCGCCCTCGCGGAGGAGCTGGCCCCGGACGTACGGCCGGCGCTGGACGCGCTGCTCACCGAGGTCCCCGAGTCGGCGTACGCCGCGCTCGTGCCGCGCCCGCACCCCACCGCCGTGGCCGCCCTCGCCGTACGGCCGTCCCGCGCGGCGAACCTGGAGCGGCTGGCGCGCGCCCCGCGCACCGCCCCCGTGGTCGTCCTCGACAACCCCCGCAACCTCGGCAACGCGGGCGCGGTGATCCGGCTGGCCGCCGGGTTCGGCGCGACCGGTGTGGTCACCACCGGCACCCTCGACCCCTGGCATCCCACGGTCGTGCGCGGCGGGGCGGGGCTGCACTTCGCCACCGCGGTGGAGCGGCTGGAGCCGGCCGAACTGCCGCCGGGCCCCTTGTTCGCGCTGGATCCGGAGGGTGACGACATCCGGGGCGTGAAGCTCCCGGACGACGCCGTCCTCGCCTTCGGCTCCGAGCGCAGCGGGCTGTCCGAAGGGCTGCGCGCGCGGGCCGACCATCTGCTGGCCCTGCCGATGCGTCCCCAGGTCTCCAGCTACAACCTCGCGACCAGCGTGGCCATGACGCTGTACCACTGGAGCCTGAGGGCGGGAGCGGGCCACGGGGGTCCGGTCTAGGACTCCCGGCGGACCTCCACCACGCGGAACCGGTTCGCCACGAACGCCGCGTCGGTGAGGGCCGCGTTCGCCGCCGGGTTGCCGCCCGAGCCGTGGAAGTCGGAGAAGGCGGCCGTCTGGTTGACGTACACCCCGCCGGTCAGGTTGAGGGACAGCTGGGCGGCCTCCTCCAGGCAGACCTCCTCGACGGCCCGCTCGAACTCCTCGTCGGTGGTGTACGCGCCGACCGTCATGGCGCCCTTCTCGCGGACCGTGCGGCGCAGCAGCTCCAGCGCGTCGGCCGGCGAGTCGACGGCGACCGCGAAGGAGACCGGGCCGAAGCACTCGCTCATGTAGGCGGCCTCGTCGTCGGGCTTGGCGCCGTCCAGCTTGACGATGACCGGGGTGCGCACCACCGCGTCGGGGAAGTCGGGGTTCGTGACCTCGCGGGAGGCCAGCGCGACCTCGCCGAGCCCGGCGGCGCCCTCCAGGCGGGCCTTGACGTCCGGGTTGACGATCGCGCCGAGCAGCGCGTTCGCGCGGGCGTCGTCGCCGAGCAGGCCGTCGACCGCGCGGGCGAGGTCGGCGACCACCTCGTCGTAGGTCTTGGGGCCCTGGTCGGTGCGGATGCCGTCGCGCGGGATGAGCAGGTTCTGCGGGGTGGTGCACATCTGGCCGCTGTACAGCGACAGGGAGAAGGCCAGGTTGGACAGCATCCCCTTGTAGTCACCGGCCGACTCGACGAGGACGGTGTTGACGCCGGCCTTCTCGGTGTAGACCTGCGCCTGGCGGGCGTGGGTCTCCAGCCAGTCGCCGAAGGCGGTGGAGCCGGTGTAGTCGATGATCCGGATCTCGGGGCGGGTGGCGAGCGTCTTGGCGATGCCCTCGCCGGGCCGCTCGGCGGCCAGGGCGACCAGGTTCGGGTCGAAGCCCGCCTCGGCGAGCACCTCGCGGGCGATCCGCACGGTCAGCGCGAGCGGCAGCACCGCGCGGGGGTGCGGCTTCACCAGCACCGCGTTGCCGGTGGCGAGGGAGGCGAACAGGCCCGGGTAGCCGTTCCACGTGGGGAAGGTGTTGCAGCCGATGACCAGGCCGATGCCGCGCGGGACCGGGGTGAAGCGCTTGGTCAGCTCCAGCGGGTCGCGCTTGCCCTGGGGCTTGGTCCACTCGGCGGACTCCGGGGTGCGGGTCTGCTCCGCGTACGCGTACGCCACCGCCTCCAGGCCGCGGTCCTGGGCGTGCGGGCCGCCCGCCTGGAACGCCATCATGAACGCCTGACCGGAGGTGTGCATGACCGCGTGCGCGAACTCGTGCGTCCGGTCGCTGATCCGCTTCAGGATCTCCAGGCACACCACCGCGCGCAGCTCCGGTCCCGCGTCGCGCCACGCGCCCTGGCCGGCCCGCATGGCGGGCAGCAGCACGTCGACGTCCGCGTGCGGATACTCCACGCCCAGCTCGATGCCGTACGGCGACACCTCGCCGCCCACCCAGCCGTCGGTGCCGGGCTGGTCCAGGTCGAGGCGGGTGTTCAGGACGGCGTCGAAGGCGGCCTTGCCCGCCGCCGCGTCCAGGCTGCCGTTCTCGCCGTAGGCCTTGGGGTGCTCGGGGTGCGGCGACCAGTACGCGCGCGTGCGGATGGCTTCCAGCGCCTGGTCCAGGGTGGGCCGGTGCCGGGTGATCAGCTGGGGCGCGGTGAGTTCGGCGGCCATGCGGGACCAACTCCTCGTCTCAAGAGCTCCTCGTCGAGCTCATGACCTGGACAAAGACAGGGGCGGGAACAGGCGGACAGAGTTAGAGTAACCGAACGATCGGTCGGGACAAGGGGGTCCGCCGCATCTGTGGACAACGCCGTGCGGGAGGATCGCGCTCATGACAGCACTCGACCTCAGCAGCCCCGTGGCCGTCGTCGGCACCGGCACCATGGGCCAGGGCATCGCCCAGGTGGCGCTGGTCGCGGGCCACCCCGTACGGCTCTACGACGCCGCTCCCGGGCGCGCGGCGCAGGCGGCGGCGGCGATCGGCGCCCGCCTCGACCGGCTCGTCGAGAAGGGCCGGCTCACCGGCGCCGGCCGGGACGCGGCCCGCGACCGGCTCCGCCCCGTCGACAGCCTCACGGACCTCGCCGACTGCGCGCTGGTCGTGGAGGCCGTCCTGGAGCGGCTGGACGTCAAACAGGAGCTGTTCCGCGCGCTGGAGGACGTCGTCGCCGATGACTGCCTGCTCGCCACCAACACCTCGTCCCTGTCGGTGACCGCCATCGGCGGCGCCCTGCGCCATCCGGGCCGGTTCGTCGGACTGCACTTCTTCAACCCCGCGCCGCTGCTGCCGCTGGTGGAGGTCGTCTCCGGGTTCGCCACCGACGTCACGTCGGCCACGCGCGCGTACGAGACGGCCCGCGCGTGGGGCAAGACGCCGGTCGCCTGCGCGGACACCCCCGGCTTCATCGTCAACCGCATCGCGCGCCCCTTCTACGCCGAGGCGTTCGCCGTCCACGAGTCGCAGGGCGCCGATCCGGCCACCATCGACGCGGTGCTGCGCGAGTCGGGCGGCTTCAGGATGGGCGCCTTCGAGCTGACCGACCTCATCGGGCAGGACGTCAACGAGTCCGTCACGCACTCCGTGTGGCAGTCCTTCTTCCAGGACGTGCGCTTCGCCCCGTCGCTCGCCCAGCGCCGGCTGGTCGAGTCCGGCCGTCTCGGCCGCAAGAGCGGGCAGGGCTGGTACGACTACCGGGACGGCGCCGAGCGGCCCGAACCGCACACCGCGGAGGGGGCCGAGCCGCCCGCGTACGTCGTCGTCGAGGGCGGTCTGGGCCCCGCCGCCGAGCTGCCGGCGATGATCCGCGAGGCGGGCATCCAGGTCCGCGAGGAGGACGAGGACAACGGCACCCGCCTGGTGCTGCCCAGCGGCGGCCACCTGGTCCTCGCCGACGGCCAGACCTCGGCGGAGTTCCGCGACGTCGTCTACTTCGACCTCGCCCTCGACTACCGCGCGGCGACCCGGGTCGCCCTGTCCGCCTCCCAGGACACCAACCCGCAGACCGTCGCCGAGGCCACCGGCCTCTTCCAGGCGCTCGGCAAGAAGGTCAGCGTCATCGGGGACGTCCCCGGCATGATCGTGGCCCGCGCGGTGGCCCGCATCATCGACCTCGCGTACGACGCCGTCGCCAAGGGGGTGGCCACCGAGGAGGACATCGACACCGCGATGCGCCTGGGCGTCAACTACCCTCTGGGACCCTTCGAGTGGAGCCGCAGGCTCGGCCGCCGCTGGGCCTACGACCTCCTCGACGACCTGCACCTGCGCGATCCGTCCGGCCGCTACGCGCCGTCCCTCGCGCTGTACCGCCACGCGTACGCCACCGACCGACGGGAGGGCGGCACCTCATGACCACCGCCAGGCGCGACACGTACACCCCGGAGAGCCTGCTGTCGGTCGCCGTGCAGGTCTTCAACGAGCGCGGCTACGACGGCACCTCCATGGAGCACCTGTCCAAGGCGGCGGGCATCTCCAAGTCGTCGATCTACCACCACGTCGCCGGCAAGGAGGAGCTGCTGCGCCGGGCCGTCAGCCGGGCGCTGGACGGGCTCTTCGCGATCCTCGACGAGGAGCACGCGCGCGTGGGGCGTGCCGCCGACCGCCTGGAGTACGTCGTCCGGCGCATGGTCGAGGTGCTCACGGCCGAGCTGCCGTACGTCACCCTGCTGCTGCGGGTGCGCGGCAACACCGGCACCGAGCGCTGGGCCCTGGAGCGCCGCCGCGACTTCGACCACCGGGTCGCCGAGCTGCTGAGGGCGGCGGCGGCCGACGGGGACGTGCGCGGCGACGTGGAGTTCCGGCTGGCGACCCGGCTGGTCTTCGGAATGATCAACTCCATCGTGGAGTGGTACCGCCCGGACGGCCGCGGCGCGGGCGCGCGCGAGGTGGGCGACGCGGTGGTCCGGCTCGTCTTCGACGGGTTGCGGCGAACGGACTGAGACGGCCTCGGGGCGGTGCGGCGTCCGAGGGTGCCGTCGGGCTCGGGTCACCGCGATCCGCCCCGCGTGGTGCGCGGTCAGCTCTGCGGCTCCAGATCCTCCTCCTCGAAAACCAGCAGGGTGCGGGTGGAGAGCACCTCGGGGATGGCCTGGAGGCGGGTGAGGACCAGTTCGCGCAGGGCCCGGTTGTCGGGGGTGTGGACCAGCAGCAGGACGTCGAAGTCACCGCCCACCAGGGCGATGTGCGAAGCGCCGGGCAGCTTCCGCAGCTGTTCGCGGACCGTGCGCCAGGAGTTCTGGACGATCTTCAGGGTGATGTACGCCGAGGTGCCCTGCCCGGCGCGCTCATGGTTCACGCGCGCCCCGAAGCCACGGATCACGCCGTCCTCGACGAGCCGGTTGATGCGCGCGTAGGCGTTGGCGCGCGAGACGTGCACCCGCTCGGCGACGGAGCGTATGGACGCGCGGCCGTCCGCCTGGAGCATCCGGAGAATGTCCTGGTCGATGGCGTCGAGGGGGCGGGGCGGCGGAAGCGGGACCCCGGGGCTGGCGGCCTCGGCCATTTGTTCAGGTGCCATGTCCCCCCGCCTCTCTACCATGGACGTACTGCGTCCATCTCAGGTTGTGCAGAACCGTTTGTCCACAGCCTGGACCCGCCTGTAGCCAAAATGTGCCGTCGACCGAACAATCGGTAGGTGAGGCGCGTCACAGACGCCGCGCCTCTCGAAGCCGCTCCCACGAGGAGCCGCTCCCACGAGGAGGTGCCGTCATGACGGTCATGGAGCAGCGGGGCGCTTACCGGCCCACACCGCCGCCCGCGTGGCAGCCCCGAACCGACCCGGGGCCGCTGCTGCCGGACGCGGAGCCGTACCGCGTCCTGGGCACCGAGGCGGCGGCGAAGGCCGATCCCGAGCTGCTGCGCACGCTCTACGCCCAGCTGGTCCGCGGCCGCCGCTACAACGCGCAGGCCACCGCCCTCACCAAGCAGGGCCGGCTCGCCGTCTATCCGTCCAGCACCGGCCAGGAGGCCTGCGAGGTCGCCGCCGCGCTCGCCCTGGAGGAGCGCGACTGGCTCTTCCCCAGCTACCGCGACACCCTCGCCGCCGTCGCCCGCGGCGTCGACCCCGTCGAGGCGCTGACCCTGCTGCGCGGCGACTGGCACACCGGCTACGACCCGCACGAACACCGCGTGGCCCCCCTGTGCACCCCCCTCGCGACGCAGCTCCCGCACGCCGTCGGCCTCGCCCACGCCGCCCGGCTCAAGGGCGACGACGTGGTCGCGCTGGCCATGGTCGGCGACGGCGGCACCAGCGAGGGCGACTTCCACGAGGCGCTGAACTTCGCCGCCGTATGGCAGGCACCGGTCGTCTTCCTCGTCCAGAACAACGGCTTCGCGATCTCCGTCCCGCTCGCCAAGCAGACCGCCGCCCCGTCCCTCGCCCACAAGGCCGTCGGGTACGGGATGCGCGGCCGCCTGGTCGACGGCAACGACGCGGCGGCCGTGCACGAGGTGCTGACCGACGCCGTACGGCAGGCCCGCGCGGGCGGCGGCCCCACCCTCGTGGAGGCCGTCACGTACCGCGTCGACGCCCACACCAACGCCGACGACGCCACCCGCTACCGCACCGACGACGAGGTCGAGGCCTGGCGCGCGCACGACCCGATCCAGCTGCTGGAGCGGGAGCTGACCGGCCGCGGCCTGCTCGACGAGGCCGCGATCCAGGCCGCGCGGGACGACGCCGAGACCATGGCCGCCGACCTGCGCGCCCGGATGAACCAGGACCCCCTGCTCGACCCCATGGACCTGTTCGCCCACGTCTACGCCGAACCCACCACCCAGCTGCGCGAGCAGCAGGCCCAGTTGCAGGCCGAGCTGGCGGCGGAGCAGGAAGGGGCCCACTGATGACCACCGTCGCCGTCAAGCCGGCCACCATGGCGCAGGCCCTCACGCGCGCGCTGCGCGACGCCATGGCCGCCGACCCGTCCGTGCACGTCCTCGGTGAGGACGTCGGCACGCTCGGCGGCGTCTTCCGGGTCACCGACGGACTCGCCAAGGAGTTCGGCGAGGACCGCTGCACCGACACCCCGCTCGCCGAGGCCGGCATCCTCGGCACCGCCGTCGGCATGGCGATGTACGGGCTGCGCCCGGTCGTGGAGATGCAGTTCGACGCCTTCGCGTACCCGGCGTTCGAGCAGCTCCTGTCGCACGTGGCGAAGATGCGCAACCGCACCCGCGGCAGGATGCCGCTCCCGATCACCATCCGCGTCCCCTACGGCGGCGGCATCGGCGGCGTCGAGCACCACAGCGACTCCTCCGAGGCGTACTACATGGCGACTCCGGGTCTCCACGTCGTCACGCCCGCGACCGTCGCCGACGCCTACGGCCTCCTGCGCGCCGCCATCGCCTCCGACGACCCGGTCGTCTTCCTGGAGCCCAAGCGGCTGTACTGGTCGAAGGACTCCTGGAACCCGGAGCAGCCGCAGCACGTTGAACCCATCGGCCGCGCGGTCGTGCGGCGCTCCGGCCGGAGCGCCACGCTGATCACGTACGGTCCGTCGGTGCCCGTGTGCCTCGAAGCCGCCGAGGCGGCGCGGACCGAGGGGTGGGACCTCGAAGTCGTCGACCTGCGCTCGCTGGTGCCGTTCGACGACGAGACGGTCTGCGCCTCGGTGCGGCGGACCGGGCGAGCGGTCGTCGTCCATGAGTCCAGCGGGTTCGGCGGGCCGGGCGGGGAGATCGCCTCCCGGGTCACCGAGCGCTGCTTCCACCACCTGGAGGCGCCGGTGCTGCGCGTGGCCGGATTCGACATCCCCTATCCGCCGCCCATGCTGGAGCGGCATCATCTGCCCGGCGTCGACCGGATCCTGGACGCCGTGGCGCGTCTGCAATGGGAGGCCGAGAGCTGATGGCACAGGTGCTGGAGTTCAAGCTCCCCGACCTCGGCGAGGGGCTCACCGAGGCGGAGATCGTGCGCTGGCTGGTGCAGGTCGGCGACGTCGTCGCCGTCGACCAGCCGGTCGTCGAGGTCGAGACGGCCAAGGCCATGGTCGAGGTCCCCTGCCCCTACGGCGGTGTGGTCACCGCCCGCTTCGGCGAGGAGGGCACCGAGCTGCCCGTCGGGGCACCCCTGATCACCGTCGCGGTCGGCGCCGCCCCCGGCTCCGACACGCCCGCCCCGGACACCGGTACCGGTGCCTCCGAGACCGCCGCGGCGCCCAGCCGTACGACCGGCGGCGCCGCCGAGGCGTCGCGGCAGAGCGAGGGCTCCGGCAACGTTCTGGTGGGCTACGGCACGGGCGCGCCGCCGGCCCGCCGCCCCCGGGTGCGCCCCCAGCCGCCGGGCACGGGCACGGCCGCGCGGACCCCCGAGCGCACACCGGCCGCCGCGGCCACCCCGCCGGCCACCGCCGACCGCGAACGCGTCCACGGCGACCGCCTCGACG
The DNA here is from genome assembly GCF_040678395.1 of Streptomyces sp. NPDC052687. NCBI lineage: Bacteria > Bacillati > Actinomycetota > Actinomycetes > Kitasatosporales > Streptomycetaceae > Streptomyces > Streptomyces sp. NPDC052687. The sequence goes on from NZ_JBFATR010000005.1 coordinate 267,384, forward strand.
GGGGCAGGGACGGCCTCAACGGCAGCGGTGAGCACGTCAACGGCAGCGGTGACCACGTCAACGGCACCGGTGACCACCTCGACGGCACCAGCGACCGCCTCCTCGGGGACGGCCCCGTACCCGTGATCTCCCCGCTCGTGCGCCGGCTCGCCCGCGAGAACGGGCTGGACCTGCGGGAGCTGACCGGCTCCGGCCCGGACGGGCTGATCCTCCGCGCGGATGTGGAGTACGCGCTGCGCGCCGCGGCGGCCCAGGGCGGCCGTACGACGGCTCCGCAGTCTCAGCCGCAGTCGCCGCAGCCGCAGCCGCAGTCTCAGCCGCAACCGCAGGGGCAGCCGCAACCGCAGGCGCAGCCGCGCGCGGCCGCCGCCCAGGCGTCCGCGACGGCCCCCGCAGCCACCGCCGGTACTCCGGCATCCGCGGCTTCCCCCGCCTCCCGGACCATCGGCGCGGGCACCCGTGTGCCGCTGCGGGGTGTGCGCGGCGCCGTCGCGGACAAGCTGTCCCGCAGCCGGCACGAGATCCCGGACGCCACCTGCTGGGTGGACGCCGACGCGACCGAGCTGATGCGGGCCCGCGCCGCGATGAACGCCGCCGGGGGACCGAAGATCTCCCTGATCGCCCTGCTGGCCCGGATCTGCACCGCCGCACTCGCCCGCTACCCGGAGCTGAACTCCACCGTGGACATGGCCGCGCGGGAGGTCGTCCGGCTCGACCAGGTCCACCTGGGCTTCGCCGCGCAGACCGACCGGGGCCTCGTCGTCCCCGTCGTCCGCGACGCGCACGCGCGCGACGCCGAGGGCCTGACCGCGGAGTTCGCCCGGCTGACCGAGGCGGCCCGGGCCGGGACCCTGACGCCGGGGGAGCTGACCGGCGGCACGTTCACGCTGAACAACTACGGCGTGTTCGGCGTCGACGGCTCCACGCCGATCATCAACCACCCCGAGGCGGCCATGCTCGGCGTCGGCCGGATCGTCCCCAAGCCGTGGGTGCACGAGGGCGAGCTGGCGGTCCGCCAGGTCGTGCAGCTCTCGCTCACCTTCGACCACCGCGTCTGCGACGGCGGCACGGCCGGCGGATTCCTGCGCTATGTCGCCGACTGCGTCGAACAGCCGGCGGTGCTGCTGCGCACCCTGTGACGCGCGCACCTCTCGTCGCCACCCCTGTCCACATGGTGTGACAGGGGTGGCAACGATCTTCGGGGCGCTCATACTCGGGGCATGACTCCGCACGCGCCCCCACCCGGCACCCACGCCCCGCGCGGCGACGTCCAGTGCGACGCCGTGGTGCTCGCGGGTGGTGCCGCGCGGCGGCTCGGCGGCGCCGACAAGCCCGCCGTACGGGTAGGCGGCCGGCCCCTGCTCGACCGGGTGCTCGCCGCCTGCGCCGAGGCCCGCACCACCGTCGTCGTCGCCGACCCGCGCCCCACCGCCCGCCCGGTGACCTGGGCGCGGGAGGACCCGCCCGGCGCCGGCCCGGTCGCCGCCCTCGACGCCGGACTGCGGCACACGGCCGCCGAGCACGTCGTGGTGCTCTCCGCGGACCTGCCGTTCCTCGACGCGGGCACGGTACGGCGGTTGCGGGCCGCCCTGGCCGCGAGCGGCGCCGAGGGCGCGCTGCTCACCGACGCCGACGGCCACGACCAGCCGCTCGTCGCCGTCTACCGCACCGGCGCACTGCGCCGCGAGCTGGCCGCGCTCAGCGCCGCGCACGGCACGCTCACCGGTCTTCCGCTGCGCCGGCTGACCGGTGCGCTGGACCTCATCCGTGTCCCGGACCCGGTCGCCTCCTTCGACTGTGACACCTGGGACGACATCGCCTCCGCAAGGGCACGCATCAGGGAGCATGGGTACGTGTTGGATGAATGGATCTCCGCAGTCAAGGACGAGCTGGGCATCGACCTCGACGTCGACACCGGTGTGCTGCTCGACCTGGCCCGCGACGCCGCGCACGGCGTGGCACGCCCCGCGGCCCCGCTGACCACCTTCCTCGTCGGCTACGCCGCCGCCCGCGCGGACGGCGGCCCGGAGGCCGTCGCCGAGGCCGCCCGCAAGGCCGCCGCGCTGGCGCAGCGCTGGGCGGACGAGGCCGCCGCGGCCGGACCCGGCACGCGTCCGGACGCCGGATGACCGCCCCCGGCACCCGGGCCGGTGAGGACGCCCACGACCTCGACGTCGAGGAGGCCCTGGCCCTCGTGAAACCGCCTCACCGCCGCACTCCCGGCGACCACGTCCCCGCGCGTGGCGACCACGCCTCAGCGCCTGGGGACCGGGGCGCCTCGCCCGGCGACCAGGCCCCCGCCCCCGCGCCTCAGGACGCCACGACCGCAGGGCAGGGCACCGGCCCCACCGCCTCCCGGCAGCACGCCCACCACCGCGCCCACCACGGCGCCCACCACCGTGCCACGCCCTGGCCGGAGGCCCGCGCGACGGCCGAACGGGCCGGACGCGCCACCCGCGCCGGCGCGGCGGAGGCGGGACGGTCCGCCGTCACCCTTCCCCTGGACGGGGCCCTCGGCCTGGTCCTCGCCGCGCCGCTGACGGCCCTCACCGACCTGCCCTCCTTCGACACCTCGGCGATGGACGGCTGGGCCGTCGCCGGCCCCGGCCCCTGGACCCTGCGCGAGGACGGCGTGCTGGCGGGACACGCGCAGCCCGCACGCCTCGCCGACGGCGAGGCCGTCCGCATCGCCACCGGCGCCCGGATCCCGCCGGACACCACGGCGGTCCTGCGCAGCGAGTACGGCCTCACGGACGACAAGGGCCGCCTCCATCCGACCCGGAACCACCTCGGCCACGGCCAGGACATCCGCCCCCGCGCCCAGGAGTGCCGCAGCGGGGACCAGCTGCTGCCCGCCGGCACGCCCGTCACCCCCGCCGTCCTCGGACTGGCCGCCGCGGCCGGGTACGACACCCTCACCGTGGTCCCCCGCCCGCGCGTCGACGTCCTCGTCCTCGGCGACGAACTGCTCACCGAGGGCCTGCCGCACGACGGACTCATCCGCGACGCCCTCGGCCCCATGCTTCCGCCGTGGCTGCGGGCGCTCGGCGCCGAGGTCACGGCGGTCCGCCGGATCGGCGACGACGCCGACGCGCTGCACCGTGCGATCGCCGACAGCGAGGCGGAACTCGTCGTCACCACCGGCGGCACCGCGGCGGGCCCCGTCGACCACGTCCATCCCACGCTGCGCCGCATCGGCGCGCGGCTGGTCGTCGACGGCGTGAAGGTACGCCCCGGCCACCCCATGCTCCTGGCCCGCCTCACGGAGGGCCGGTACCTCGTCGGCCTGCCCGGCAACCCGCTCGCGGCCGTCTCCGGACTGCTCACCCTCGCCGAGCCCCTGCTGCGCGCCCTCGCCGGGCGTCCGGCCCCGGAGCGCTACGCGCTGCCGCTGAGGGACGGAGCCCACGGGCACCCGTACGACACCCGGCTGATCCCCGTCCTCCTGCGCGGTGAGCGCGCCGTGCCGCTGCACTACAACGGCCCGGCGATGCTGCGCGGCGTCGCGGCGGCCGACGCGCTGGCCGTCGTACCGCCGGGCGGGGCGGAGCCGGGTCAGGAGACGGAGATCCTGGAACTGCCCTGGGCGACGGCCGGGCTCGCCGCGTGTTTCACGTGAAACAACCCGGCTGACGCGCCATCTTCGACCCCGTCGACCCCTTCGACCACTTAGGGCGATTCGGTCGAGTCGGTGGAGTCGGCCTACTCCGCCCCGTCCATCCCCGGGCGGCTCACCGTGATCAAGTGGTCGCCGGGCTGGAGCTGGGTGTGCCAGCCGGTCGCGTAGTCCAGCCGCTTGCGGTCGCGGATGACGGCGAGCACCAGGTCACCGCATTCGCGGGGCGTGCGGCCGATCTCCTCCGGGGTGACGGTGCGCTCGATGAGGTCCAGGCCGCTGCCGAGGGTCATCAGGTCCTCCAGGGCGCGGGCCGCGGGCGGGCTGGCCATGAAGGTGCCGAGCAGCCGGCCGGCCGAGCTGGAGCTGGTCACCACGGTGTCCGCGCCGCTCTGCTTGAGCAGCGGCACGTTCTCGTCCTCCCGGACGGCCACCACGATCGTCGCGCGCCGGTTCAGCTGGCGCGCGGTGAGGGTGATCAGCGTGGCCGTCTCGTCCCGCTGCGGGGCGACGATCACCTGGGAGGCGCGCTGCAGCTCCGCCTTGAGCAGCGTCTCGGACAGCGTGGCGTCCCCGTTGATCGCCACCAGGCCGTCGTCGCCGGCTGCGGTCACCGCCTTGTGCTGGGCGTCCACGACGACGATCCGGCTCTTGTCGATGCCCTGCCCGACCAGCGTCTGCACGGCGTGGCGGCCCTTCGTGCCGTAGCCGATGAGCACGATGTGGTCCCGGGTCCGGGTGCGCCAGCGGTGGATGCGGACCTGCTGGCGGGTCCGCTCCGTGAGGACCTCCAGGGTGGTGCCGACCAGGATGATCAGGAACAGCACGCGCAGCGGGGTGATGACGAAGATGTTGGTGAGCCGCGCGGCGTCGCTTACCGGGGTGATGTCGCCGTACCCGGTGGTGGAGAGGGTGACGGTGGCGTAGTAGGCCGCGTCGACGAGGTCGACGGAGCCGTCGGAGTTGTCGTTGTAGCCTTCGCGGTCGAAGTAGACCAGCACGATGGTGACGACCAGCACCACCAGCGCCATGACCAGGCGTTTGATGACCTGCTGGAGGGGCGGTACGACGGTCTCCGTCGGCATCGTGATGGCGCGGCCCGCCTCCGCGTCGTCGCGTGCCTCCTTGCGCGAGCGGTACCACAGCGCCCGCAGAAGAGCTGCTCTCTTCTGCGGGGAATGCGGTTGTTCGTCGCCCTTCATCGTGAGCCCCCTGTGACGCTGATCCGGACAGTCGGCACCATGGTTCCCGACGAGCGCCCGTCCGTCACAACGCACACCCCTGGAGGCCTGTCTTGCGGGACCACACCGTCGTCGTCGGTTTCGGCACGAAGGGCCGGTCGGCGATCCGTGCCGCCTGCGCCACGGGGCTGCGCAAGGAGCGGGTCGTCGTGGTCGACCCGAGCAACAAGGCGATCGACGCCGCGACGGCCGAAGGCTATGCCGCGGTGCTCGGCGACGCCACCCGCAGCGAGGTGCTGAAACGCGCCGAGGTGCAGCGGGCGGGCCAGATCATCATCGCCACCCAGCGCGACGACACGGCCGTTCTGGTGGCGCTGACGGCCCGGCAGCTCAACGCCCGGGCGAAGATCGTGGCCGCGGTGCGCGAGGAGGAGAACGCGCCGCTGCTGAAGCAGTCCGGCGCGGACGAGGTGATCACCAGCGCGGGCGCGGCCGGCCGGCTGCTGGGGCTGTCCGTGCTGAGCCCGGCGGCGGGCCGGGTGATGGAGGACCTGATCCGGCAGGGCAGCGGCCTGGACATCGTCGAGCGGCCCGTCACCCGGGCCGAGGTGGGACTGAGCCCGCGCGAGACGCCCGACCTGGTGGTGAGCGTCGTCCGCGGGCACCGGGTGCTCGGCTACGACGACCCGGCCGTCGGCCGGCTGGAGCTGACGGACCGGGTGATCACCATCGTCCCGGCGGAGGAACAGGAGGAGCGACCGGGCCTGCCGCCCACCATGGGCCGCTGAGGGCCACACCGCGGGGGCACCCTTTCCGGGCGCCGAGCGCCGGGCGCCGGGCGCCGGACGGACATTGAAGTCGTAGGTACTGCTACGCCGGGAGCCCGTTTCGCTCTGCAGA